>NZ_JAWOTC010000023.1:0-66701 GCF_033338675.1 Vibrio sp. Vb1574 | reverse complement strand
AAGTGAAACGAAATAGCGCCGATGGTAGTGTGGGGCTTCCCCATGTGAGAGTAGGACATCGCCAGGCTTTAGTTTTATTTTCACTTTTTCGAAAAGTGAAGACAAAAGCGGACACTTGCTTATTAAAGCGAGTGATACCACTGCGGAGTGGTAGTTCAGTTGGTTAGAATACCGGCCTGTCACGCCGGGGGTCGCGGGTTCGAGTCCCGTCCACTCCGCCACTTATATTAAGCCCCAGTCGAAAGACTGGGGCTTTTTTCGTTTTGGTTCCCCGACTTACCTTAAACCCACTTTCGTATTGAAACCTTGCATCGAGAGGCCGGCTTCCCTCTGGCGATGCTTTCTAAGCCCTATATGAGTGAAGTGGAACTCAGTTTTGTGTGGTTTCTACTGAACCGGGTCCTAGTATCGAGCGCTAGTTCTCAGCCCTTGTGCTTACTTACCAAAGCTTCCTTTATTATTACCTGGAAAATTTATTCACTAGGTTATGTTATTTTCGGGGGAGATTTCTCTGCTTTAGATGTTTTGATTTAGCCATAGGCGCTTATTAATATAAACTCAGCGCATTTAAAACTTTCCAAACATGGATTTTGTTTTGTCGACCTATTTAAGCCAGTGTCTTAAAGTATATTCGCTACTTCTTCCCTCTAACCCTCTCCAACCTTCAAAGCCACCACTACGTACGTATAACGTGAGCGGTATAGGTGCTTTCATAGCTGTGTTTGCTGAGTAAGCAGTTCACCTGGCACATTGACTGAGGAAAAGTCTTCTTTCTGTGGACCTTCGTGTAAGTCACGATAGTTTTAATAATTATCTGGTACTTTTTATTCTAAAGGTGTACGCTTCACATCGAATATTTTTTCGACAGTAAATCATGTTATATCTCTTGTTTAAAAGCTTTGTAAGAAGGCTGAACTCCATGCAAAAAACGCGATGAAGTGTTGCTCGGAGTCTTAAATTAATCTTCATCAGGTGTTTTATGTGTGGGTAGCTTCGCTGAAGTTATACGCAGGAGCTTGTACACCTGATAAAAGAGAAGAGATGGCCGGTGATATTTCATCATCGGCCTTTTTGTATCTGTTAAGCAGCTACAAAGCATTACCCAGTATTGAAATAAGGGCCGGTATTGATCACCGGCCCTTTTTTATTTGGTTGAAAACATGAGTATTTTACAAGTTAAAAATTTGTCTTATCAGATAGCTGATAAGACGTTATACAACAACGTAACCTTTCGTATTAACGTGGGAGAGAAAATAGGTATCACCGGAGCGAATGGTGTTGGAAAAAGCACCTTATTAAAATTGCTTATTGGTGAATTATCTGCAGATAAGGGCTGCATTGACTGGTTACCAAACCTTGAGGTGGGGTATTTAGAGCAACATTTTAAGATGGATAATGCGCTGACGGTTTATGAATGCTTAAAGAGTGCTTTTGAGAACTTATACGCTGCCGAGCAGAAGCTTTGGACTTTGTATCAGGCGATGACCGAGTCTCACTCTACATCTCTTTTAAGCCAAGTCGCTCGGCTACAGGCATATTTAGAAGATGAAGACTTCTATGCAATTAATACCAAAATTGAACGAGTTGCTGTAGGTCTTGGTATTTATCAATTTGGCTTAGATACACCGCTTGTCTCGCTAAGTGGTGGTCAAAGACACAAAGTCCTTTTAGGCAAGTTGTTACTTCGCAACCCCGATGTGTTAATTCTTGATGAGCCGACAAACTATCTTGATGCTCCGCACATTGAATGGCTAGTCGCGTTTCTCAATGATTACATTGGCACCGTTTTACTGGTTTCTCATGATATTGATTTCCTTAATCAAGTAGCGACCAGTGTTTGTGATATTGATTATCAAACGGTTCGAAAATACAGCGGTACTTATGTCAAAGCAATGCAGCAAAAGCAGCACGACGGTGCTTTATTAGAAAAGCAATATAAGGCTCAGCAAAGTGAAATTCGAAAGTTAGAGAAATTTATTGCCCAAAATGGTGCAGGAGTTAACGCCAGTCTTGCTAAAGGGCGTAAGAAGAGACTGGATAAAATCGAACGTATTCAACTGAATCATGTAGAGAAAGTATCGACGTTTGACTTTGCTTACCAGCCCATTGAGCAACCGAATGTGGTTGAGGCAAAAGCGTTGATGATCGGTTATCAGCAGCCTCTGCTTCCAGTATTTGATATCACGTTAGCGCGCGGGGAAAAGTTGGTTGTTGCTGGCTTTAACGGCGTGGGTAAGTCGACCTTACTTAAAACCCTGATGGGGAAGATCGAGCCACTCTCTGGTGAGGTGGTATTGGCAAAAGGTGCAATGATTGGTTATTTTTCTCAAGATTTGTCTTGGCGCCATCCTCAGAACACGCCTGAACAGGAGCTGTGCTCTTGTGCGCCAACAATCTCAAGCAAAGAGTCACGCAAGCTATTAGCTCGCTTTGGGATTACGGGGGATAAGACGCAGCGCCACTTAGATACATTGAGCGGTGGTGAGCAAACTCGGGTGAAGTTGTGTTGTTTATCGGTTCAGAAATGCAATGTTTTGCTGTTGGACGAACCAACAACACACTTGGATAGCAGCAGTAAAAATGCGCTTAAAGAGGCTCTCCAGCGCTTTTCCGGTAGCGTGATTGTGGTATCTCATGAGAAGGCATTTTTGCAATCTTGGCCTGATAGAGTTTTAGATATTTCGTTGCTCACTTGTGCTGAATCGGAAACAGAACAGGAGGTGGAGCTATGATGCAGTCCATGATCCTATTTCTCGTTGCTTTTCTTGTTGGTGCTGATGAGTTGATGCTTGGATCTATTCTTGAACCTATCGGAAATGATTTAAGTGTTCAACCGAGTCAGGTGACCTTATTTATTACGGCATATAGTTTAGCCATAGCAATTTTCGCTCCTTACTTGGGCCGTTTATCAGACCGAGCTGGGCGTATTCGTATCATGGTGCCTGCTTGCTTTGTATTTGGGGTTGTGCCTATTACGACGGGCATAGTTCATGATTTTGAACTTGCTATTGCAACTCGTGTGATCACTGGTATTGCAAGTGCAGGCATGTTACCAATTGCATTCGCGTTAGCGGGAGACGCGAAGGGTAATAGAGCGATGCGTCAAATTGTGATGGTTCAGGCGGGATTAACGCTAGGTATGATAACTAGCCCGGCGATCGGAGCATTGTTGACCCAGCTTTTATCATGGCGTGCCGCTTTTATTATTTTGGGCGTTGCGGCTCTTCTTGTCAGTGCCATGAGCGTAGTGTTCATGAACAACAAGCATAATGAGTCCAAGAAGTCAGATACTCTGCCACCTATCGCAGACGTCATTCATCTTCCAGGCGCGTTGAGAGCGATTCTAGCGATGTGTTTAGGCCTAGGGGGAGGTATTGGTGTATTTAACCTGATAGGCCTCCATATTCGAGATACCAGCGAGTTGGCGCTCGGTTGGGTGGGCGCTATTTATGCTGCTCTAGGGATCGTTAGTGTGGTTGGAAATATGTGCGTGGGGAGAGCTTGCTGTTGGCTTGGTAGCTCTCGAGCCGTTATGCGAGTGGCTTTAATGGTGTGCATACCTTGCAGTGCATGGGTGTTCTCAAATGAGATGAGTACGGTGACCGCTTATCTTCCAGTTCTAGTGCTCTGGTCTCTCGCTGGAGGGGTTGGTTCTCCGGCATTACAAGCACATATCGCAAGCTTATCTGATGAATATCGAGGTGTGTTAATGTCTTTTGGAATGAGTATGATGCACTTTGGTGTCGCGATTTGGTCTGCCTTGGCGGGCTTCGCGTATTCTGTAGGCAATGAATGGGTCGCTTTCGTGGCTTTCCTATTGTTTGGCTCAGCAGTAGTTATCTTAAAGCCAGTTGGTAATACTGAACAAAGTGAGCGTTATTCGTAGTGTTTTAGTAGATAAAGAAAAGCCGTTACCTAAAAAGGTAACGGCTTGTTCCAAATACTTTTTGAAAAACGGTCTTAGTTCATGCCGTATTTCTTAAGTTTCTTGCGAAGAGTACCGCGGTTGATACCCATCATAGTTGCTGCGCGAGTTTGGTTACCGCGAGTGTACTGCATGATAGTATCTAGTAGTGGCTGTTCAACTTCAGCTAGAACTAATTCGTATAGTTCTGTTACTTCCTGGCCGTTTAGTTGAGCAAGGTAGTTTTTAAGAGACGCTTTAACAGAGTCACGTAAAGGCTTCTGAGTAATCTGGTCTTGTGACGTTACTGTAGTTACTGTTAATGCTTCTGAAGTCAGATTTTGTTCGAACATATTCGGTCTAGCTCTTCTCTTAATTATGATGCAACGTTATCAAAATAACCTTCTAACGCCTCAATTTGCAGCGGAGCTGCGTCGATAGCGTTGAAGGTACGGCGAAACTCACTTGCCTGTTCATGCTCTTTCAGGTACCACCCAACGTGCTTGCGCGCGATACGTGGACCTAAGAACTCCCCATAAAATTCATGCAGAGCATTTACATGACCAAGCATAATGGTTTTCACTTCCTCAGTTGGAAGTTCCTCCATTGTGGTGCCGTTTTCCAAATAGTGATGGATTTCCTGGAAAATCCAAGGACGACCCTGGGCAGGGCGTCCAATCATTAAAGCGTCCGCACCGGTGTACTCCAGTACAAATTTGGCTTTCTCCGGGCTATCGATATCACCGTTCGCGATAACCGGAATTGAAATCGCCTCTTTTACCGCTTTAATGCTGTCATATTCGGCCTCACCTTTGTACATACATGCTTTCGTTCTGCCATGCAGAGCAAGAGCTTGTATGCCGCAGTTTTCGGCTAATTTAGCGATCTGGACACAGTTCTTGTTGTCTGTATCCCAGCCAGTTCGAGTCTTTAACGTTACAGGAACGTCCACTGCATTCACGACCGCTTTCAAAATCTCTTCGATAATGTTTGGGTATTGAAGCAGAGCAGAGCCCGCTAGCTTCTTATTCACTTTTTTTGCCGGGCAGCCCATGTTGATGTCGATGATTTGTGCACCGTTCTCAACACTGAATTGAGCTGCATCCGCCATAAGCTGTGGATCGGAACCCGCAATCTGTACAGAGCGAATGCCCGATTCGCCCTCGTGTACCATGCGCTGTTTCGACTTTGACGTTCCCCATAGCTTTGGGTTAGCAGACATCATTTCACTGACGGCCATTCCCGCACCATAGCGAAGACACAACTCGCGAAACGGTCTATCCGTTACACCAGCCATAGGGGCTACGATTAGATTGTTCTTAAGTTGATAGTTTCCGATTTTCAAAACGTCATCACAGTTCTGTACCAGCAAGGGCGCGCATTTTACGCATTTTTTCACTGCGTGAAAAGACTAATATTTGAGCATTTACAAATTGTTTTTGTAAATTGTATGAATTTCAAACAATTAGCTCTGAAAACCTTGTCTAGCCTTGCTTACGACCAGAGATGCGACACCATTCACTTTGCTCAACAATCGGGTCAATGTGAAGCTCGTCACGGTAATAGTTCGCAACATCTTCAGCTTGGGTGTCTAATACGCCAGACATTGCAAGGTCGCCATTTGGTTTAACTAGGCCTTTAATGATTGGTGCAAGTTCACGTAAAGGTCCTGCAAGGATGTTGGCCACAACGACGTCAGCGACGAGACCTTCAGGTTGATTTTGCGGTAAGTAAACTTCTAGTTTGTCTGCAACGCCATTACGCTCAGCATTGTCTTTTGAAGCAAGCAGGGCTTGAGGATCAATATCGATCCCTATCGCTTTTTCAGCGCCCAGTTTGATCGCTGCGATCGCAAGAATACCTGAGCCACAACCGAAGTCGATAACGGTCTTACCGCTTAAGTCCATGCTTTCTAGCCACTCAAGACAAAGTGCTGTTGTAGGGTGAGTACCCGTACCGAATGCAAGGCCTGGATCCAACATAACATTAACAGCGTCAGGATCTGGAATGTCGCGCCAGCTTGGACAAATCCATAGGCGTTCACCAAATTTCATTGGGTGGAAGTTTTCCATCCATTCGCGTTCCCAGTCTTTATCTTCAAGCTGTTCTACTTTGTAAGCAAAATTGTCAGCCAGCATATTGCTCGCTTTAATTTGGTCGATGATGAAGTTAGTGTCTGCTTCTGCATCATACAGTGCCAGAATATCAGTATCGCCCCATAAGCGAGTTTCGCCAGGTAGAGGTTCGAATACAGGTGTATCCTGCGCGTCTAAGAATGTAACAGACAGCGCGCCAGTCTCTTCCATTAGCATATCGCCGATTTGCTCAGCGTTTTCATTGGTCGCGTTGAGTTTGATTTGAATCCAAGGCATTGGTTTTTGCTCTTAAAGTGAATGAAGTGGCGCAGAGTTTACCAGAACTCTACGATTTGTTTGAGTATATACCCAAATAAGCCGATTTATATGTTGAGCCGTTCGCGTACATATAAAACAAAAATGCCCACGGGAGTGGGCATTTTTTAAGACGTTTGCTTAGGCTTATTGTAAGCCAAGCTTCTTCTCTAGGTAGTGGATGTTTGCACCACCGTGTTGGAAGTTTTCGTCATTCATAATGGAGAATTGCAGTGGCACGTTAGTTTTGATGCCTTCGATGATCATCTCACCCAGTGCGTTTTTCATACGTGCAATCGCTACATCACGGTTCTCACCGTAAGTGATCAGTTTACCAATCATTGAATCGTAATGAGGTGGAACTGTGTAGCCTGTGTAGATATGAGATTCCCAACGTACACCCATACCGCCAGGAGCGTGGAAACGCTCGATCTTACCCGGAGATGGTAGGAAGCGCTCAGGGTCTTCTGCGTTGATACGACACTCAATCGCATGGCCACGGATCTTAATATCATCTTGAGTGAATGACAGAGGCTGACCCGCTGCAACACGAAGCTGTTCTTTGATTAGGTCGATGCCAGTAACCATCTCTGTTACTGGGTGCTCTACCTGAATACGAGTGTTCATTTCGATGAAGTAGAACTCACCGTTCTCGTATAGGAATTCAAACGTACCTGCGCCGCGGTAACCGATCTCGATACATGCACGAGTACAGCGTTCACCGATGTACTTACGCATTTCTTCGGTGATACCAGGTGCTGGAGCTTCTTCCACTACTTTTTGGTGACGACGTTGCATTGAACAGTCACGCTCACCAAGGTGGATTGCGCCGCCTTGACCGTCAGCAATAACCTGAACTTCAACGTGACGAGGGTTTTCTAGGAATTTCTCCATGTAAACCATGTCATTGTTGAACGCCGCTTTTGCTTCAGCACGTGTCATTGCAATGGCTTGGATAAGGTCTTTCTCTGCGCGAACAACACGCATACCACGACCGCCGCCGCCGCCAGATGCTTTGATGATTACTGGGTAACCAATGCGCTTAGCAAATGCTTTGTTTTTCTCTTCGTCATTGTCTAGAGGGCCGTCAGAACCCGGTACACAAGGAACGCCTGCTTTCTTCATTGCATTGATAGCAGATACTTTATCGCCCATTAGGCGGATAGTGTCTGCCTTTGGACCAACGAAGATGAAACCACTGCGCTCAACTTGCTCTGCGAAGTCTGCGTTTTCAGACAGGAAGCCGTAACCTGGGTGGATAGCCACAGCACCAGTCACTTCTGCTGCAGAAATGATGCGTGGAATGTTTAGGTAGCTGTCGATACCACGAGCAGGGCCGATACATACGGTTTCGTCTGCGAGTAGCACGTGCTTAAGATCGCGGTCCGCTGTTGAGTGAACAGCGACGGTCTTAATACCTAATTCTTTACAAGCGCGAAGAATACGAAGTGCAATTTCACCTCGGTTCGCGATGACTACTTTGTCTAGCATAAGGCAAGCCCCGCTTATTCGATTACAACAAGAGGTTGGTCGAATTCAACTGGTTGGCCGTCTTCAGCTAGGATTGCTGTAACAACGCCAGATTTGTCCGCTTCGATTTGGTTCATCATTTTCATTGCTTCAACAATACACAGAGTATCGCCAGCATTTACTTTCTGACCCACTTCTACGAATGCTTTAGAGTCTGGGCTTGGAGAGCGGTAGAAAGTACCAACCATTGGAGAAAGAACTTGGTGACCTACAGGTGTTGCTGCTGGAGCTTCTGCTGCTGGTGCTTCCGCTACTGGTGCCGCTGCTACTGGAGCAGGTGCCGCTGCTGGAGCTGCTGCGTAGTGAATTGGTGCTTGAGGGGCTGCAGTGCCATGACGGCTGATGCGCACTGACTCTTCACCTTCAGAGATCTCTAGCTCAGCAATGCCAGACTCTTCAACTAACTCAATTAGCTTCTTGATTTTACGAATATCCATCTTTTCTTTCTCTTTTATCTTGTGATTAAGACAACCCTCGTAGGGTTGCAGAGTGTTAGGGTTACTTTGCCTGTAGCTTATTGATCGCTGCAGACAGAGCAAATTCATAGCCTTGTGCGCCTAAACCGCAAATCACACCCTCTGCTTTATCTGACAGATAAGAGTGATGACGGAATGGTTCACGTGCATGCACATTTGATAAGTGCACCTCAATAAATGGGATGGCGACGCCAAGTAATGCATCTCGCAGCGCCACACTAGTATGAGTGAAAGCCGCTGGATTGATGATGATGAAGTCAATCTTGCCATAGGCAGAGTGAATGGCTTCAATCAGTTCGTACTCACGATTTGATTGTAGGTGTTCCAGTTCTACCCCAGCGTTATGGGCTTGCTCTGTAAGAGTATCCACAACTTGAGCTAAGGTACTGTGACCATAGTGTGTCGGTTCGCGCAGACCCAATAGATTAAGATTTGGTCCGTTTAGAACAAGAATCCGTGACTTTGCAGACATTGTGTTGCTATCTTCCCTTATCGTGAGTGGAACGTTTATATTCCCAAATATACGATAGTTCAGCACGATTTTTTTGTTAAAACCGAGCAAATTTTAAAAAATCGACCAAGATTATAGCTAATTCATAGCAATTAGCAGCAATTTACTGGTCTAATCTCCTAATAGCCACTCTCGTTTCTGTAACCAAGTTAACAAAAACAACATAATTGCCATATTTTTTGTGTGGCCAATTTGTGCACTAAAGCAAAAAACCGCCATGAGTGATGGCGGTTTTTAAAGTGCTTTTAAAACAGTTGGTTGAATTTATGCCAATTCTGCTTTCTCTGCGATAAGTTTATCTACAACGCTCGGATCGGCAAGCGTTGATGTGTCTCCGAGGTTACTGGTATCACCCGTTGCAATTTTACGCAGGATTCGACGCATGATCTTACCAGAACGAGTCTTCGGTAAGGAATCCGTCCAGTGCAGTACATCTGGTGTTGCAATTGGACCAATTTCTTTACGCACCCAATCTTTCACTTCTTTGTGTAGCTCTGCTGACGGGAATTCACCATCGTTCAAGGTAATGTAAGCGTAGATAGCTTGGCCTTTGATATCATGCGGAATGCCCACAATAGCGGCCTCAGCAATTTTATGATGTGCGACAAGAGCCGATTCTATTTCAGCGGTACCCATGCGGTGACCCGACACGTTTAGTACGTCATCAACACGGCCCGTGATCCAGTAGTAACCGTCTTCGTCACGACGAGCCCCATCACTAGTAAAGTACATTCCCTTAAAGGTTGAGAAGTAGGTCTGTTCAAAGCGCTCGTGGTCGCCATAAACAGTACGCATCTGACCTGGCCATGAATCAAGGATCACCAAGTTACCTTCTGCTGCGGTTTCTTCAATGATGTTGCCCATGTTATCAACCAGTGCAGGTTGGACTCCGAAGAATGGTCGAGTTGCTGAGCCTGGTTTTAAATCTGTTGCGCCTGGTAGTGGTGCAATTAAGATACCGCCGGTCTCTGTTTGCCACCAAGTATCAACGATAGGCGAGCTCTCGTTACCAATCGTTTTGTAGTACCACTCCCACGCTTCAGGGTTGATAGGCTCACCTACTGAACCCATCACACGTAAGCTTGAACGAGATGTCCCTGCTACCGCTTCGTTACCTTTTGCCATTAGTGCACGAATAGCGGTTGGCGCAGTGTAGAGAATGTTCACTTGGTGCTTATCAACCACTTCACTCATACGAGCCGTGCTTGGGTAGTTTGGAACACCTTCAAACAGAATGGTTTTGGCCCCGTTCGCTAGTGGACCATAAATTAGGTAAGTATGGCCTGTAATCCAGCCCACATCCGCGGTACACCAGAAGGTTTCTCCTGGTTGATAATCGAAGACATATTTAAAGGTCATTGCCGCGTAGACGAGGTAACCGCCTGTAGTATGTAGTACGCCTTTAGGTTTACCTGTCGAGCCAGATGTGTAGAGGATGAACAGCGGGTCTTCGGCTTTCATCTCTTCTGGTGGGCAAACGTCAGAAACGTTGGCTGTTGCTTCGTGCCACCAAACATCACGGTGTTCATGCCATTCAACATCACCACCTGTACGTTTAAGCACGACGACTTTATTGATGGTTTTTACGTCTGGGTTGGTTAGTGCTTCATCCACGTTCTTTTTCAGTGGAACAGCGCGTCCGCCACGTACGCCTTCGTCTGCGGTGATCACGACTTTAGCGTCAGAGTCGATGATACGGCCGGATAGCGCTTCTGGTGAGAAACCGCCAAATACTACGGTGTGAACCGCACCAATACGGGTACAAGCGAGCATAGCCACTGCAGCTTCTGGCACCATTGGCATGTATAGACACACCACGTCGCCCTTGCGTACGCCTTGCTCTTTCAATGCGTTGGAGAATTTACACACTTCTTTGTGCAGTTCGTTGAAAGTGAGTGTTTTGTCGTCGGCTGGATCATCGCCTTCCCAAATGATGGCGACGTCATCCCCGTGTTCTGCAAGATGACGGTCAATACAGTTAGCCGAGACGTTCAGTGTGCCATCTTCAAACCAGCGAATATCAACATGGCCAGTGTCGAAAGAAGTGCTTTTTACTTTGGTGAAAGGTTTGATCCAATCAACGATTTTGCCGTGTTCGTTCCAGAAGCCCTCTGGATCGGTTACCGACTGCTGATACATGGCTAAGTAAGTATCATTATCCGCGTGTGTATGAGTTTTAATATTTTCTTTTACCGGATAAACGTGGGCTTCGCTCATGGCTTCTCTCCTTGTGCCTTATTTCTCGGCCTTACACCAATCTAGATAAGATTTTGAATATATTTTTGTAGGGCTGTTTTTTGGTTCTAAATAACTTGGTCGTGGTAATGACGACGTTGTGCTTATAACTGTCAGTCACCGCACGTATTTCCACAATTAGACTTTAGGATGAGAGTGATAGAAGCGCCGGGAAATCGCTGAAACAAAAGTATTTCTGGGAGCTAGGTCAACTGATTTTTATGTATACGGTGCGGTTAGGTTGGGTAAATCGCCTTTCGTTAAGCGGACAAAGACCAAAGCGGCAGAAATCGCGTCTTGCAAGGCGTCGTGTTTGTCTTGGATAGGAAGTTCGAGGTGTTTACAAATGGCATCCAGACTTAAGTCGAAATAGGCATTCGGCAAATGTCGTTCCAACTTATCGTGATAAATCTGACTGACCTCGATGAGTGGGTTAGGAAGTGGGAAGCCAAGTTGCCTCAGACAAGCAAGGTCTAAGATCTTTTTATCGTAACGAATGTGATAGCCCACAAGTGGTCGGTTGCCGATAAAGTCGAGCAGCTCGAGCAGCGCCTCTTTTTCACTGATGCCATCGACTAAGTCTTGGTGGCGAATTCGATGGATCTTGACCGAGCCAGAGTCGAGCGATTGCGGCGCGCGTAAGCGGACTTCAAATGGTTGACTGGTGATGATGCGGTTGTCGATGATCTTGGTGGCTGCAATAGTCACCAGCTCGGCGCGATTTGGGTCAAGGCTGGTGGTTTCGCAGTCAAGAGAGACGTATTCTGTTTTATCTGGCGTGCAAAACAGCGACTGATAAGGCGAGCCTTTCAATTTGTAATGCCAGTATTTGCGTTGTAACCAGTTCATTGCTTACGCCTCTGTGATTTATGAAAATCAGGGTTAATCACGAATTTGATAATGGAAGCCTAAAAATTGCTTAAATTTCTTCACCACATGTAAGCTGTGGCGAAGCAAATCACGCTCAGTTCTATCCAGTTGTTTAATATCAATGTTATTCAACGCTTCTTGCTTTTTGAGTTGCTGATTAAGACGAAGTTTAAAGAACAATTTCAGTGCTTCGTTGAGATTATCTGCCGTTTCGGATTCTAAGATGCGCTTATTTCTCAGAGCTTCAATGCGTTCAAACGTGTTCTTCTCTTCAATGGCATACTCCAAAGACAAGGCGCGAATGCCGTGTACAATTGGGAAAATACCGCCGCGTTTAATGTCCAATCCGTCTTTAGCACTTTTTACGTTGCCAAATAGAGTTAGGGGCACCGAAAACTGCAAGGCAGGGCGAGTAAAGTCAGACAATATCAACATGCGATCTTTCATTGTGTCACGAAGATGTGCCGCAATTGGGGCCAGCAGCTCGCAATTCCCAGCAACAGCATGGGCGTCACTGAAAATGGCTAAGTCCATGATTTGTTCTGGTTCGGCTTTAGCTATCCAGTGGTTTAGGGTGCTTATCCATTCTTGCTGTGTTTTGACCCATTTCGGGTTGTTAACCATCACTTTACCAGGGCAAAGTGGATAACCGAGCTGTTGTAGGGTGTGTGTGAAGGATTGCATCACTTGTTCGCAATGAGGCCATTCCAGACCATTTTGAATAATCAGGGCATTGTCTTGATCGGTTTTGAGAATTTGCTCTCCTCGGCCTTCAGAGCCGAGTACGATCAAGCAACAATGGTCGTGCAAGGCTGGTGGTATTACTAACTCGAACGCTTTCTCGATAATTTGCTCGTTTACGGCTGAGATCAGCTCCATGATGAAGCGAGTGCGGATGCCGTTTTTCAATAAGCTCTCGACCAATTGACGTTGGCGGTTTGAGGCCAAAGCGAGCTCTTCCACGCTGCTTGCTCGAGCAATACTGAGCGTTAACACGTGAGAGTGGGTTGAGAACGCGCTAAGAATTTGGGTCATATCCAGCATGCCAACGGCTCTGTTGCCTTCACATACCATGAGGCGTTTCATTCTGTTTCTGGTCATTGTGATCATGGCGTTGAATAGAAAGTCACCATCATCAACGTGATAAACAGGAAAGCTCGCGATCTCACCCACTGGTGTGTCGAGCGCGCAACCATCTATCATCACAGAATGCAGCATATTAGTACGAGTCACTATTGCGTACGGGTGGGCTGATGGCCATTTTTCCAATCGTGGATCATCGCCATGGAGTTGAACCAATGCAGCGTCAATCCCATTTTCTTTTAAGGAACGTGTTACCTCGTTAATTGGTGTATTTGGTTCAAGGATCATCGGTGGGTGATAAATGCTGCGGTCAACTTTAGTGAGAATAAACTCCGCTAAGTTTTGCTGTTGATGGGCCGCTTCGATGAGCTCTTGCCGTTTCGATAAATTGTTATCGAAATAGGCTGCAAACTGGCCATTTTCGTTGTAAAGGGCAAGGAAAATTTCTTTCGGCAGTAGGTAAGAGAGCGTGTCCTCAAGCGCGATGTAGTGATGACGTACCTTGTCTTCAAGTAACGAGCGTACATCGAACATATCGTCGTTGGCATAATGTGCGAACACTTCCTGTTGATCGTTGGAGCGCTCTTCTACCGCGCCTTTGATCAGAATATATAAGTGGGGGTTCTTCTGTCCGCAGGATAAAATAACATCTCGAGCTCGATAGTAGGCGACGTCCAGAGACGATCGCAGTCGCGTTTGTTGTGCTTCAGTTAAGCGATCGAACGGTGGAGATTGCATGTTAAATTTGTCAGGCATGAGAACACCCAATAATGATGGAAGGAACACTCTCTAAGTCTGACAAATTTCTTACCGGAAGCCAGACGACTTTGGTCTAAATTACGATGTTTTCGCTTGAAGATGCCAAATGTCGCAAAGTTAGTATTCCATCGAGGAAACGATAAGTTTCTTATTCTTCCCTTTTTATAATACGCATGGCGATCCATAATTCCCGGCTCGAACGTTGGTGTTCCCGTTTTAGGATATTAGTAATGTTGAAACCTTCTCCGTATGGCTGGATTTCCCAGTACTTTCTCGGATTCTTCTTTGCGTATGGCGTGTATCTGCCATTTTGGTCACTTTGGTTTAAGGATCAGGGCGTATCTTCGACAGATATCGGTTTGCTGGTCGGGTTAGGCCTTGCGACACGTTGTGTTGCCAATATCGTGATCACCCCACGAGTACACAAAGTCGAACATCTTATGCCTGCTTTACGTTGGTTGAGTTTCGCTGCCCTCCTTTTTGTTGGATTTCACTTTTTTACGGGTGGTAGCTTTTGGTTAATGGCACTAGCGACAGTGTTGTTCAATCTTTGTTGTGGACCGATTATTCCGTTGTCGGACGCGATGGCAAATTACTACGCTCGCCTGAAAATGCTCGATTATGGCCGCACGCGGCTATGGGGTTCGATCGCCTTTATCGCAGGCTCGACGGCAGTGGGCTACCTGGTGGCTGAATTTGGCTCCGATATGATCTTGTACACTGCGATGTTCGGCGTGTTTATCTCGTTGCTGTTTGCTATGCGACCGACTAACCCAATGCCTGTAACGCACGGTGGGCAAAGCGCAGAACGTCCAAAGCTGACCGCTCTTTTGACCGACAAGCCGATACTAAAATTCTTAGTGTTGGTGTCACTAATTCAGGGCAGTCATGCGGCTTACTACGGCTTTAGTGCGATTCACTGGAAGGCCGCTGGTCACTCGGAAGATGTCATTGGCTACTTGTGGAGCTTAGGAGTGGCCGCAGAAGTGGCAGTGTTTGCATTGAGTAAGCGCTTATTCGTAGGTTGGTCAATACGCGCGCTGTTTATTGCTGCTGCCGTTGGTGTAATGATGCGTTGGGGTATTACGGCGTCGACAACATCAATTATTGCTTTGGTGGTTGTTCAACTATTGCATGGTGTGACTTTCGCTACCGCACACATTGCCGCGATCCAATATATCCAAAACTCCGAAGAAAATAAGATCGTAGCGTTGCAAGCGTTGTATAACGCGATTCCGTTGGGCGCATTTATCGCGTTGATGACCGTATTGAGTGGCTGGGGTTATGAGCACTGGGGATCGCTTGTGTTCTGGGGCATGGCCGCGATGGGGTTATTGGCTCTGTTCATCAAGCTTGATTCGCAAGACCCACATCAGGTGGTTGATGTATCAGACAAGCCACTTGAAACACAGAATTAGACTTATGTAACAAAGGTTAAAAACTAAGCTTTGTCTCCGTTATCAAAGCAGTGTTAAATGAAACCTCTCCCTCATGGAGAGGTTTTTTTATTCTCTTGCTTTAAAAGTAGCAAGAAAGGCAAGAAAGGATATCGGATGCAAGGATGGCTGGTGGTTCCCGTTTCTTTAGCGTATTTGGGAGCTTTATTTATCATCGCGTGGTACGGCGACATTCAGAAAAGGTGGCTAGCGCGCTGGCGGCCTTGGATTTATAGCCTTTCCATTGCGGTGTACTGTACATCGTGGACCTTCTACGGCACGGTCGGGCAGGCCAGCAGTAATCCTTGGTCTTTCTTGCCTATCTATATTGCTCCCATTTTAGTGTTTACCATCGGATGGCGCGTTTTAGCTCGGCTTATTTTGATTGCTAAACGGGAACACATCACGTCGATTGCTGACTTTATCGGAGCACGCTACGGTAAATCCCAAGGTTTGGCCGTGGTTGTTACGCTCATAGCGGTTGCGGGAATTTTGCCGTACATCGCTTTACAGCTGCGTGGTATCACTATGGGGCTTGAAATCATTGCTCCGGAGCTGGCTACTGATTTTGGTTATCAAAACGATAGCGTGTCGTGGTTTGTTGTGGTCGCATTGGCGATTTTTACGATGCTATTCGGTACCCGCCACATTGATAACACGGAACACCATCGTGGGATGATGATGGCAATTGCCTTCGAATCCATTATCAAACTGCTGGCTTTTTTAGTGGTTGGTGTTTTCATTGTTTGGTTGGCGATGAACACCGAGAATTTGAGCTTAATTGATGTTGCCGCACAGACGTATCAGTCACCAAATATCCCGACTATATTGATTCATACTGTACTCACGATGCTGGCGATCGTTTGCCTTCCGCGACAATTCCATACGATGGTTGTGGAAAATGAACGTGCTCAAGATTTGCACGTGGCTCGTTGGTTGTTCCCCATTTATCTGATCTTAATGGGGATTTTTGTTTTACCTATTGCGTGGGTAGGGCAAGGTCTCTTGAGTGGCGCTTCGCCTGATACTTATGTCATCAGTGTGCCGATGTCGGTAGGGGCGAGTGAAATCGCCTTACTTGCGTTTCTAGGCGGTACTTCAGCGGCAAGTGGCATGGTTATCGTATCGACGATTGCCTTAGCGATCATGGTCTCGAATGACTTGGTTATGCCATTGCTATTGCGTCGCATGCGACTGACGCAGCGTAACCATCACCATTTTTCTGAATTATTACTGCGGATCCGCCGTGGTTTGATATTAGTTTTGTTGATTGGCGCGTGGTGTTTCTATCAAGCGTTGGACACTATTCATTCACTGTCTGCTATCGGCTTTCTCTCGTTCGCGGCTATCACGCAATTCGCTCCTGCGCTGGTTGGCGGTATGTATTGGCGTCAAGGGAATAAGAAAGGTGTGTATGTTGGCCTCGCGGTGGGTTTTGCTACCTGGTTGATTACGTTAATGAGCCAAACAGACATGCTTGCCGGAGACGCCAGTAATAACTTCCTGATCTGGTTGATTACGCCACCAGAGGTATTGGCTAGTTTTGATATCGCGATTTCAGATTGGGGGATGATCCTCAGTGTGGTCGCTAATGCAGTGTGTTTTGTTGTGGTTTCTATGGCTACCCGACCAAGCCTAAGTGAGCGCTTACAATCGGCATCATTCGTTGGTACACCGCTGCCTGAAAGCGAAAATATGAGTCTGTACCAGAGCCGCGTTACGGTTGCAGAACTGGAAATGCTAGCGTCTAGATTTGTAGGACGAACGCGAGTTAAAGCGGCGTTTCAAGCCTACTGGAGCCAGCAACGAGAAGAGTTGATGCCGAATCAACAAGCGCCATCTTCTCTGATTCGGCATACGGAGCGTGTGCTAGCAGGGGTATTTGGAGCATCTTCTGCTAAGTTAGTACTTACTTCCGCTCTGCAAGGAAGAAACATGCAGCTTGAAGAGGTGGCGACTATCGTCGATGAAGCCTCTGAACTGTACGATTTTAGTCGGGGTTTACTCCAAGGCGCGATTGAGCATATTGGACAAGGTATTGCGGTCGTCGATAAGCAACTACGCTTGGTAGCGTGGAACCAACGCTATTTAGAACTCTTTGAATTTCCGCCAGGCCTGATTCAAGTAGGTCGACCGATTGCGGATGTGATTCGGCACAATGCAGAGCAGGGGTTGTGTGGCCCTGGTGACCCTGATGACCACGTCCGTCGCCGTGTTTATCACCTTGAGCAAGGGACTCGGCACACCTCTTCTCGGGTTCGTCCCGATGGTCGCGTGATAGAGGTGCAAGGTAACCCAATGCCAGGTGGTGGCTTTGTGATGAGCTTTACCGACATCACCGTATTCCGTGATGCAGAGCAAGCACTGAAAGACGCCAACGAGACATTGGAAGAAAGGGTACGTCTGCGGACTCGAGAATTAGAACAACTTAACAAGCAGCTGGTGGAAGCGACGCAGCGCTCGGATTTGGAATCGAAGTCCAAATCACGGTTCTTGGCGGCAGTAAGCCATGACTTGATGCAACCGCTCAACGCGGCGCGTCTATTTGCATCTTCACTATCGGAAGTCGCCAAAGACAGCGAAGCCAAAAAGCTGTCAGCACACATTGAAAGTGCTTTAGAGGCTGCCGAAGACTTAATTGGAGATTTGCTGGATATCTCGCGTTTGGAATCGGGCAAGTTGGAAGTCAACGTGCATGGCTTTGCGTTAAATGATGTGTTATCGAATTTGAATGCTGAGTTTAGTGCGTTAGCCAAACAGCAAGGCATAGAGTTCACCATGATTCCGTCCTCACTCATGGTTAAGTCGGATCCCAAACTGCTGCGCCGTGTGGTGCAAAACTTCCTGACCAATGCGTTTCGTTATAACCCGAATGGCAAAGTCGCACTCGGTGTTCGCCGCGTGAAAGGGCGAGTGCGTATTGATGTATGGGATAATGGAGTGGGTATTGAAGAAGAGAAGCAGCAAGAGATTTTTGAAGAGTTTAATCGCGGAACTCAAGTTCGTTCCGACCAAGGTCTCGGACTTGGTTTGGCGATTTCGAAAGGAATTGCTCAGGTACTTGGGCATGAAATTTCGATGCGCTCTTGGGTTGGAAAAGGCAGTGTTTTTTCCATCACCCTAGATAAAGCTGATCATGTTCAGCCTCATCCAGTTCACGTGGCAATGAGTAAGCAATCTGAACTTGGTCATCTGAGAATCCTTTGTGTCGATAATGAGCCTGACATTCTAGTCGGCATGGAAAACTTACTTTCCCGATGGGGTTGCGATATACGAGTTGCGATTGATTTAGTTGAAAGTCTACAAGCGCTTGAGGATGGTTGGATTCCGGATGTAATTTTCTCCGATTACCGACTTGATGATGGTCGTACTGGTTTAGAAGTGCTACAGCAATGCCGCCTGAGATTAGGCCACAGCTTTGAAGGCGTCATCATCAGTGCAGATCGTACCGATGATATGCTTGATGGCATCAAAGCAAATGGGTTCAGCTTTATTGCTAAGCCAGTTAAGCCGCTTAAGCTGCGTTCGGTGCTCAATCGAGTCGCTTAGGATTGGAGTGTTTGAAAAATCGCTATAAAAAGAGACCTCCGAATGGAGGTCTCGATGTTTGTAATCTTAGTTGATAGGCTGAGTTTGCCGCTTATTCTGCGACGCCGCCTTGAGTCAGTTTGGCTGGATTAAGCAATCGCTCTAGTGTGGCTCTATCCAAATCAGTTTCTTCTTCCGCGACATCAATAATCGCGCGTCCCTGTTTGTAGGCTTTTTTCGCGACTTCTGCCGCTTTTAGGTAACCAATGACAGGGTTGAGAGCCGTGACCAAAATAGGGTTTTTGGCGAGTGCTACATCCAAGTTATCTTGGCGAACTTCAAACGTCGCAATGGCTTTGTCAGCTAAAGCGGTTGCGCTGTTAGAGAGTAACTCGATGCTCTCCAATACGTTATGAGCAATAACTGGCAGCATGACGTTAAGCTGGAAGTTGCCCGTTTGGCCTGCGACGGTAATGGTGGTGTCATTACCAATGACTTGCGCTGATGCCATAGCTGCGGCTTCTGGGATCACAGGATTTACTTTGCCAGGCATGATGGAAGAACCCGGTTGCAAGCCTTGTAATTCAATCTCACCTAAACCAGCTAATGGGCCTGAATTCATCCAACGAAGATCATTTGCGATCTTCATGATCGCAACTGCTGCTGTTTTGAGCTGTCCCGACAGAGCGACGATCGCATCTTGACTGCTTAAATTGAAAAAGAAGTTATCACTGGCCGTGAACTGAATACGAGTTGACTGGGTTAGGTTGCTAGCGAATAAGTCTGCAAAGCGTGGATCGGCATTGATCCCCGTTCCAACCGCCGTACCACCTTGGGCTAAGGCTTTTACAGCAGGAAGTGCTTGTTCAATCGCTTGTTTTGCGTGCTCGATTTGGAACTGCCAACCGCCAAGTTCTTGAGCAAAGGTAATTGGCATCGCGTCCATTAAGTGGGTGCGACCGGTTTTTACAACATCTTTCAATGCTTGCTGTTTAGACTCTAGTGTTTGGCTGAGGTGTGACAGTGCCGGGAAGAGCTGTTTTTCAATGGCTAATGCTGCGCTAACTTGAATGGCCGTCGGTACCACATCGTTGCTGCTTTGCCCCATGTTGACGTGATCATTAGGGCTGACAGTGCCGCCTAGATGCTGGGAGGCCAGTGTTGCAATCACTTCATTCGCATTCATATTTGAGCTAGTGCCTGATCCCGTTTGGAACACGTCAATTGGGAATTGCTCAATATGATTGCCTTCGATAATTGCTTGAGCTGCGTCAGCAATCGCGTTGGCAATATCTCCTTCAAGCAGCCCTAGCTGTGCGTTGGTGAGTGCCGCAGTCTGCTTGATGTGTGCTAACGCTTTGATAAAACCAGATGGCATTTTATGTTGACTGAATGAGAAGTTATCGACGGCGCGTTGAGTCTGGGCTTGGTAGAGAGCATCTGCAGGGACCGTTACTTCGCCCATACTGTCAGTTTCTATGCGGAATTCGGTGCTCATGGTAGGGATCCTTTTGGTTAATCGAGTGAGATTTGAATCAGGCGTAATTGTTGTTGTAGTGCGAGAAATTTCACGTCGCCTTGTTCAAACTGGTAGTAATAGCGTTTGAGGCAGAATAATGGCGTATGGATAGAATCGAGACAGACACGACGGAAGATACGACTGCGAGTTGAGTCTTGAATTGCGTCTAGTAAATAGAAATAAACCTGACGTAAAAACAGCTCACACAACAATAGATTTTCTTCATCGGCATCGTGTTCATAACAGGAAGACAACACCATTCCCCAATGAATATAGTCATGAATCACGTCTGGCTCAAAGCCATGTGGTGCGGCGAGAAGGAATCTATCTTGGGCTTTAAAAAATGCGTTAAAGATGTCCCGTTTGTTGTCCATAACCACCTCTCATTGAATGTAATGATAATTATTATCAATTAACTTGTGGGTTGGCAACCCTTTTTAGAGTAAGAGGTTGTTGAAGAAAGACTTACGGAAACAAAAGCCGACGCAAAGGCGTCGGCTGAGTAGGAATTCATTTATGCTAAGTGAAACTAATTCAATGTCGTTTGAAGACCGGTGAATTAGCTTGTCACCGTTATTCAGTAAATAAGGTTTCGTACTTCACAAATGCGGTTTGTGTTTCACCATAATATAGTGTGCCGCCTGATTGAATGACGACTCTTAACCAGCTTTCTGCAGATGCAGGCTTTGGTAAGGTGATGTACCAGCTTTGGCCTGCTTGATCGGCGGGCTTCATATCAATCGGTTGAGCGTTTTTCTCTTTGTCACTCACAATAGAAACTTTAACCCCTTCTAGTGGGTAAGCGGCGTTGAGTGACAATTCTAAGTTATTTTTAGTGAGTTTTTCCGAGCGAAATTTCACTTTAAAATCGCCATTTTCCATATCACACAGACCACTGGTGTAACGACAATTAGACTTACTCGCGAGTTTGTAAGTTTCCCCTTCTTGCGCCGCGTGGGGTTTCTCGCTGAGGGCCATATCGGTACCGAAGTAAGCGATCAAAGAGAGAACTGGCGCAATCAGTAGAGCGAGAATAAAGTGCTTGTTTTTGAACATCTTGGCTTCCTTGCAACGACATACTGCGAATATGGTAACTGAAAAGTGAGAATAAAAAAGCCCCGGACGGCTGGTTCCAAACGGGGCTTTTGTGGTTTTGATTAGTTTTTAGTGATCCACTGCACTACCAGCACCTACTGGTACGCGAACGTGTTCGACTAGGTCTTTTACTTCTTGTGGCGTTTCTGCAGTTACTTTGGATACAGCGAATGCAACAATGAAGTTAAATAGTGCGCCGATAGCACCAAACGCGTTTGGCTCAATACCTAGGAACCAGTTTGTTCCCCAGCTTTCTAGATATTTCCAATCAGCAACGAAAAGAATGCCTTTGTGTTGGAATACGTAGAACAGCGTAATACTGATACCCGCAATCATACCGGCGATTGCGCCTTCTTTGTTGATGCTCTTGCTGAAGATGCCCATCATCAATGCAGGGAAGATGGATGAAGCGGCAAGACCAAAGGCGAGTGCTACCGTACCTGCGGCAAATCCAGGCGGATTTAAACCGAGATAGCCTGCGGCTGCTATCGCTACTGCCATTGATATTCGACTAGCAAGTAGCTCTTTTTTCTCGGATATGTTCGGATTGATAACCCCTTTGATTAAGTCATGGGAAATAGCTGAAGAAATGGCGAGTAGTAAACCTGCTGCGGTAGATAGTGCAGCTGCAAGACCACCTGCTGCCACAAGTGCAATCACCCAGTTTGGTAGTTTAGCGATCTCAGGGTTAGCCAATACCATGATGTCGTTATCAACGCGCAGTTCGTTGGTGGACGCATCTGAAGTGTATTGGATATTGCCATCGCCATTTTTATCGTCAAAACCGAGTAGTCCAGTTGTTTCCCAGTTTTTGAACCACGCAGGACGCTCGTCATACGCTAGGTGCTGACCCGGAGCTGGATTTACCGTATTCATTAGGTTGAGGCGAGCCATCGCTGATACCGCTGGTGCAGTAGTGTAAAGGATTGCGATGAAGATCAGAGCCCAGCCTGCTGATGTACGTGCGTCGCGAACCTTCGGCACGGTAAAGAAACGGATAATTACGTGTGGTAGACCGGCAGTACCAATCATCAGTGACATGGTGTAGACAAACATATTAAGTGTGTCGCCACGTACTTGGGTCGTGTATTCACTGAATCCGAGTTCGGTCACCACTTGGTCAAGCCGATCGAGTAGATAGACATCGGTACCAGCCATGGTACTCCCCAGACCAATTTGTGGGATTGGGTTACCAGTGAGTTGCAGAGAGATAAAGATTGCAGGGATAGTGTAAGCAAGAATGAGTACGCAATATTGAGCAATCTGCGTGTAAGTGATGCCTTTCATGCCGCCAAGAACCGCGTACATGAAAACGATACACATACCAATTAATAGGCCGGTGGAGTAATCCACTTCTAAGAAGCGACCAAACGCAACGCCCACGCCTTTCATCTGACCGATAACATAAGTCACTGATGCGATGATAAGACAAACAACCGCTACGATACGTGCTGTGTTGGAGTAAAAGCGTTCACCAACAAACTCTGGCACCGTAAACTTACCAAATTTGCGTAGGTAAGGTGCTAGCAACAGCGCAAGCAGAACGTAGCCACCAGTCCAACCCATTAGAAATACTGAGCCGCCATAGCCCATGAAGGCAATTAAGCCTGCCATTGAGATAAACGACGCTGCGGACATCCAATCGGCTGCGGTTGCCATACCGTTTGCAATCGGGTTTACACCGCCACCAGCAACATAAAACTCTTTGGTTGAGCCGGCGCGAGCCCAAATAGCAATCCCGATGTACAGGATGAACGTGGCGCCAACGACCAGGTAGGTAATAGTTTTCAAATCCATCTGAGTGACTCCTTATTCGTCCACGCCGAATTCACGGTCAATTTGGCGCATCTTCCATGCGTAATAGAAAATAATTCCTAGGAAGGCATAGATGGAGCCTTGTTGAGCAAACCAGAAACCGAGTTTGTAACCGCCTAGTTGAAATTGATTTAGTACGTCGACAAATAAAATGCCGCAGCCGAAAGACACGACGAACCAGATGACCATTAGGCCGATCATGAGCTTCACGTTTTTGTCCCAATAGGCTTTGGCTCTTTCTTCGCTTTCAAATGCCATTGCCGTCTCCTTACGATTGGTATTTTTGTTAATGAAATGTTTCAATATGTACATTAGCAAGGTGTTGGCAATAACTCTTTTCAACTTTAGTCGGGGTGTTAAAAATGAGGAACCTCCATACTATGGGCTTTTGCAGCGAATAAAGGGGTAAAATGTTATGTTAATAAACTGTTAAGTTAGCCAAAGGTCTAAAGGTTGATTGGATAAACAAGCATGATTAAGACTGGCCATTAATCTTTTCTTCATTGAATTTGGAGATGCTGTGTAAATATTGGTGGTGATCTTGTGGCTCTCAATGAGAGAAGGCGTAGATAAGAAAGCTCACAAGTAATTTATTTACATAAAGTTTTCGCATCAAATCACCGTTTTAACTCACAATAAAGTAATATAACTGAGTCATTCTCGTACAACCTCGCATTTTGAGACGGTGTAAAGGGGAGGCGGATTAGGGCATTACCTCATTAACGAAGTAGCCTTGCTCATCACAATTATTATCGTTTTTCATTAAGGGAGGGTGAGAATGGACGCAGACACCATTAACAGTTTTTTTCTAATAGGTGCGTTGTTAATCGCACTTAGCGTTCTTTTAAGCCCAGTGTCTTCTAAGTTGGGGATCCCAATTCTTTTGGTATTTTTAGCCGTTGGAATGCTGGCGGGGGAAGACGGCTTAGGCGGCATCTTATTCGATAACTTTTCGATCGCTTATTTGGTTAGTAACCTCGCATTAGCCATCATTTTGCTTGATGGTGGGATGAGAACGCGGGTCGCCAGCTTTAGGGTTGCGTTATGGCCCTCGGTCTCTTTGGCGACATTTGGCGTTGCGATCACCACCATTTTGACCGGGCTGATGGCAACGTGGTTATTCGACTTAGATTTATTGCAAGGCATATTGGTTGGTGCGATTGTTGGTTCCACCGATGCTGCCGCGGTCTTCTCTCTACTCAAAGGTCGTAGCCTGAACGAACGTGTTGGTTCAACGCTGGAAATTGAATCCGGCACCAATGACCCAATGGCGGTGTTTCTGACCGTAACTCTGATTGCTATTTTAGCGAACCCTGGCGCTGACTTAAGTGCGGGCTTTTTGGCGTTCAGTTTTCTTAAGCAGTTTGGTATCGGCGCGTTACTTGGCTTCGCTGGTGGCTGGATCTTATGGAAAGTTATCAATCGCAATCAATTACCAGATGGGCTGTATTCTATTTTAACGGTCAGTGGTGGCTTGCTTATTTTTGCTTTATCTAACACTTTGGGTGGCAGTGGTATTTTGTCGATTTACCTCGTTGGTCTTTTATTAGGTAACCGTCCAACACGCAGCCGACACTCTATTCTTCATGTTTTAGATGGTATGACGTGGCTAGCTCAAATTGGTATGTTCTTGGTGCTTGGCTTGTTGGTTACACCATCTAATTTACTCTCTATTGCGTTGCCAGGTCTTGCGCTTGCCTTCGGGATGATTTTGTTTGCCCGACCAATCTCAGTTTGGATTGGTTTACTGCCATTCAAGAGTTTCACGCCACGTGAAAAGTGGTTTGTCTCTTGGGTAGGATTGCGTGGCGCTGTACCTATCATCCTCGCGGTATTTCCGATGATGGCAGGGTTGCCAGATGCTCAACTGTACTTCAATTTGGCATTCTTTGTAGTAATGGTGTCTTTGATAGTACAAGGGGGCACGTTGACTAAGGCGATGTCTCTTGCAAAGGTCGAGCTACCTTCTAAGCCTGAGCCAATTTCGCGTACGGGTGTAGAGATTTACCCGACCAGTGAGTGGGAGCTGTTTATCTATAGACTTAAAGCAGATAAATGGTGCATTGGTGAGCCATTACGTAGTCTTTCGATGCCGGAAGGAACGCGTATCGCCGCTGTATTTCGCAGTAAAGAGCTATTGCACCCATCCGGCAGTACGCGTCTTGAGGAAGATGATACCTTGTGTGTATTAGCACAAGAAAAGGATTTAGATGCACTGAGCTTACTGTTTAGTGAAGCCCCAGAGAAAGCGTCGCTAGCGCGATTCTTCGGTGACTTCTTCCTCGATATTGAAGTGAAGCTTGCCGATATTGCCGTGATGTATGGTTTGAATCTGGGGGATGAACCGCTGGATAAAAGTTTGAGAAACCTTGTCGAAGAGCAATTAGGTAGCACGCCAGTATTGGGAGACCATTTCGAGTGGCAAGGTTTGCATTGGATCGTCGCTGATGTTGTTGATCAGCAGGTCACGAAAGTCGGTATCCGATTGCCAAACGAAAAAAGTAAGTCTGACGATAAGACGTCAATCTAGTCGCTCATTTCCGTCAGCATAATCACGGCTTGCGTGCGGTTCTTTACACCGAGCTTACGGAAAATCGCTGTCATGTGCGCTTTTATGGTGGCTTCTGAAACATTCAATTCGTAAGCGATTTGCTTGTTCAGCAAGCCATCGGACAACATTCCCAACACTTTATATTGCTGCGGTGTTAGCGCAGCAATCTTTTCCGCTAAGTCATTACATGCCGCGTTATTGGTGATCAACCCTTCAGGGAAGTATGGGTCGCCATTCAGCACTTGATTGAGTGCGTTCACTAATTCGCGCATGTCGCTGGACTTGGGAATAAAACCAAATGCACCATGGCTTTTCACCTGCGTCACGATCGCCGGCTCTTCACTCGCTGAAACGACGACGATAGGTAAATCTGGATGCTCTGCTCGCAAATGAATCAAGCCAGACATACCATTTGCTCCTGGCATTTTGAGATCCAATAGCACTAAATCTGGCTCTTCCTCTCGCTCCAACAAAGCCAGAAGTGCGTCGAGTGAGTCCGCTTCCAGCAAATTTGCACCACTAATAGCCATGTGGATAGATTGAAACAAGGCATTCCGGAAGAGTGGGTGATCATCTGCAATAATGATGGTGTAGGTCGAATCCATGACGTTAAACACTTTTGACTATTTCGTTAAATTTATTATTGTCCAGCTTTGAGAGAGTGGACAATATTTATTCGCTAAAAGTCTGAACCAAATCGACTTTTATTAGGAAAATTGCATATAAACGCAATGTTCTTATTCAAATCTGAGCAATAAAAAACGCCAGTGGACATCACTGGCGTTTGAATATCTGGTTATCAGAACTGCTTGATATGCTCTAAGAAAGGCTCGGCTTGCATAAAGCCCGTCAAACGAGCGTTTGAAACGTGTTCACCACTGGCATCCCAAAACTCAATTGTTGGTAAACCAAGCACACTCATGTGCTTCAGTAGTTCGATGTCTTGCACTTGGTTTTTGGTCACGTCCGCTTGCAGAAGAACGAAGTCTTGCAGTTTGGCTTCGACGCTTGGGTCATGGAAGGTGTACTTTTCAAACTCTTTACATGCTACACACCAATCGGCGTAGAAATCGAGCATGACGGGTTTACCTGCCGCTTTCGCAAGTGCCAGTTGTTCTTCAAGCTCCGCCACGTTAGCAATGCGAGTAAAGCTAACAGTGGCTTGCTGAGTTTGTGTTGTGCTGTTGCCAAACCAGTAATTTAAGATAGGTTGTGCTGAGGCTAGCAAACCTAAGACGGCGATTATGCCCACGGCACTTTGTTTCCAGCCACCAAACTCTAGACTGTTTTTGATGTGGTATAGCCAACCAAAAGCAGCAATACCCAGTGCTGACCACAGAATCGTTGACCACATTTCTGGCATGATGCGTTCTAGTAAGAAGATAGGTGCGGCAAGCAGAATAAAGCCGAAGAGTGTTTTCACACGGTCCATCCAACCACCTGCTTTTGGTAGCAGTTTGTTGCCGAAGACCGCAACAAGAATCAGCGGAATACCCATGCCCATCGCCAGCGCGTATAACGCGATACCACCGGTAAGCAAATCGCCGCTTTGTGCAACGTAAAGTAGCGCACCAGACAGAGGTGCCGTGGTACAAGGAGAACAAACCAGTCCAGAAATTGCCCCCATGGCGAATACGCCTGCACTGCTGCCACCCTGTTGCTTATTACTTAAGTTATTCAACCATGTTTGAACGCTGCTTGGTAGCTGTAATGAGTACAGACCAAACATAGACAAAGCGAGTGCGATGAACAGTACGCTCAAGCCAATCAGCACATAAGGGTGTTGCATTGCCGCTTGGAACTGCATACCTGCAGATGCCACCACAAGGCCGAGTAGGGTGTAAGTCAGCGCCATGCCTTGCACATAGACGAATGACAAGCCTAGCGCACGGCGCTGACTCAGTTTGCCACTGCCAAGCACGATGCTGGTCAGAATTGGGTACATCGGCAGCACACAAGGTGTAAACGCCAAGCCCACACCAAGCGCCAAGAACAGAAGTGGTGTCCACCAGTTATCAGCAAGGTTGGCTGCAAGGCTATCTTGCTGTGTTACTGGAGCTGATGGTGTGTCGGCAGAACTAGATGATTGCACCGCTGGTGGCGTTGCTGTTGGTGCCTGTTCTGCTTTTGATGCAGTTGTCGCCGTTGTTGAATCTGAGTTCGACGAAGTAAACGCGCTGATAGGAATCACGCGAGTTTCTGGCGGGTAACAGAAGCCTGCTTTCGCACAACCTTGGTATTGCACCACCACGCGCGCACCGTCTTGCCAATCATACATTGGTACGTTAACGAAGAGAGGTTGCGTATAGATATGCACGTCACCAAAGAATTCATCTTTATGCGGTGTGCCGTCTTCCATTTGCAGTTCGCCTAGCGATACTTTCTCACCAGCTACAGACAAGCGCTCTTGATATAGGTAGTACCCGTCACGTACCTGCCAATCGAGCATCAATTTGTCATCTTGCTGGTAGAAGTTAAATGGAAACGCCTGATCAACCGGAACAAAGCTGTCGCTGCTGCTACCAAAACTGTTGTTCTGGCTACTGTTAAACTGGTCTTTGCCAAATAAAGCTAAAGACGGAGTGGAAAAGGTAATGAGCCCTAAGAGTAAAACGGAAAGTAATGCGCGCATAAAAGAGTCAATTCATCTTAGATAATTGCCGTTAGTGTAACTCAATCAGACCCGGAGGCGAGTCAATAAGTTTCATGAAAATGAAGATTTATTGAGCATAAATCAAGACAACAGGCAATAAAAAAGGGAGCCGAAGCTCCCCGAGTAAGACTCTGTTTCTACTAGATCAGTAGACCACCGAATGCGAAGCCAAGTGCTACCGCAGAAGCGATGGTTACCACACCAGGTACAAAGAATGGGTGGTTGAATACGTACTTACCGATACGAGTTGAACCCGTGTCGTCCATCTCAACCGCTGCTAGAAGCGTTGGGTAAGTTGGCAGCACGAATAGCGCACTTACTGCTGCGAAAGATGCAACTGCGGTAAGTGGTGCGACACCGATTGCTAGTGCTGCTGGCATCAGCGCAACAGTGGTTGCACCTTGTGAGTAAAGCAGCATTGAAGCGAAGAATAGAACAAGAGCTAGCATCCATGGGTAGTCTGCTAGTAGCGCACCCGCAACTTCTTTGATGCCGTCAACGTGCGCGTTAACGAACGTAGAACCTAGCCATGCCACACCAAGAACACACACACACGCTGTCATACCAGAGCGGAATGTTGCTGCGGCTGGGATTTTGCCAGCATCGATTTTACAGCTCATTACGATAGCTGCCGCAGCTGCTAGCATTACCGTCATGATAGCTTCGTTACGACCTAGAGCAGGGTTCTCGATAAGGCCAACAGAGCCAGAAATTGCTGCTGCGTAACACACGACAAATGCGATTGCGCCTAGGAAGATGAATGTTGCTTTCTTCGCTGTTGGTAGGATTTCGCGTTTTGCTTCTGTATTTAGCTTGATTAAGCCTTTTTCTAGACGCTCTTGGTATTCAGCATCGTCTTTTAGCTCACAGCCCATGAAGTTCGCCACGAACGCACCGATCATGCACGCGATAAACGTCGTTGGAATACAGATTGCTAGTAGTGTTAGGTAGTCAACGCCAAATGGGTGCAGCATTGCCGCGAACGCTACAACAGCCGCTGAGATTGGTGATGCGGTGATAGCGATTTGCGATGCCACGACCGCGATAGACAGTGGACGAGAAGGGCGCACGCCTTGGCCTTTCGCTACTTCTGCAATCACTGGCAAAGTAGAGAATGCCGTGTGGCCAGTACCCGCCATTAATGTCATTAGGTAAGTTACGATAGGCGCATAAAAGGTGATGCGCTCAGGATGCTTGCGCAAAAAGTTTTCTGCAACTTGCACCATCCAGTCTAAACCACCCGCTACCTGCATTGCTGCGATAGCGGTGATTACAGACATGATGATCAAAATTACGTCAACGGGAATGTAAGCTTGGCTTGTTGGTACGCCCAAGATCAAAGACAACGCAATGACCCCAGCACCACCGGCAAAACCAATGCCGATACCACCGATTCTTGCCCCCAAATAGATGAAGAGCAGAACCACGAAGAGTTCGACCATGACCATATTGATACCTCTTTAGTTTTTTATTTGATTCTGATTTTTTGAACACTCAGGAACAGGAGTAAATGCTCAGAGAATCAGAACCCAGCGGCCTACGGCAATAAAAGCTTATTAAAAATGTGGTTACCGTGAAAAAGCCTAAAAAAGGGGCCTGGATGGCCCCCCTTAGCTTCAATGCTTACTCGTAGCGTTTTGCTTTGTAAGTAGGATGCATGAAGTTTTCTACTGACAAGATTTCATCAAGCTCCTCTGCTGTAAGCAGACCGCGCTCTAGCACGACTTCACGAACACTCTTACCAGTTTCTGCACAAATTTTACCTACGATGTCACCTTCGTGGTGGCCGATGTATGGGTTTAGGTAAGTGACGATACCGATAGAGTTGTAAACGTAGTTTTCGCAAACTTCTTTGTTCACAGTGATGCCGTCGATACATTTATCACGTAGGTTCACACACGCGTTGTGTAGTAGAGAGATAGACTCAAACACACTTTGTGCGATCACAGGTTCCATTACGTTTAGCTGTAGCTGACCGCCTTCTGCTGCGAAAGAAACCGTGTTGTCGTTACCGAGAACTTTGAAGCAAACTTGGTTTACTACTTCTGGGATAACTGGGTTTACTTTAGCTGGCATGATTGAAGAGCCTGCTTGCATTTCAGGTAGGTTCAATTCATTTAGACCCGCACGAGGACCAGAAGAAAGTAGACGAAGGTCGTTACAGATCTTCGATAGTTTCACTGCTAGGCGTTTTAGCGCGCCGTGAGTCATTACGTATGCACCACAGTCAGACGTTGCTTCGATAAGGTCTTCTGCTGCAACAACGTCAAGGCCTGTTACTTCCGCTAGGTGTTTTACTGCAAGCGCTTGGTAGCCAGTTGGTGTATTTAGACCAGTACCGATTGCGGTTGCGCCTAGGTTGATTTCTAGGAGGAGTTTAGATGTGTAATCTAGAGCACGAATCTCTTCGTTTAGTGTTACCGCCCACGCATGGAACTCTTGACCGACTGTCATTGGTACTGCGTCTTGAAGCTGAGTACGGCCCATTTTCAGTACATCTTTAAACTCAACGGCTTTAAGTTCGAATGCGCCTTTTAGGTACTCAATTGCTTCCATTAGCTTGTGTACGCTGTTGTATACCGCAATACGGAAACCTGTTGGGTACGCACAGTTGGTTGATTGGCTCTTGTTTACATGGTCATTTGGGTTAACAAATTCGTATTGGCCTTTCTCTTTACCCATCAACTCAAGCGCAACGTTTGCGATCACTTCGTTCGTGTTCATGTTAACTGAAGTGCCTGCACCGCCTTGGAATACGTCTGATGGGAACTGATCCATACACTTGCCAGTTTCTAGGATCAAATCACACGCTTCGATGATGTAGTTTGCAACGTCTTTTGGAATAGCGCCAAGTTCTTTGTTTGCTAACGCTGCTGCTTTTTTGGTCATTACCATGCCGCGTACAAATTCTGGTACGTCAGAGATGGTCATATTAGAGATGTTGAAGTTCTCGATCGCACGTAGCGTATGAATACCGTAGTACGCATCTGCAGGGACATGACGTTGACCTAATAGATCTTCTTCAATACGAGTGGCTGGGTTTGCTGTTTTTGGAGCATCAGATAGGGTAGCCATAGCAGGATCCTTAGATGATAATTCTGATAATAAAGTTATTTATTAGCCATTTCTGCAATCTAGAATCCATTCATCAGAATTTTTGGCTGGAAAATCCGTCCTGACTTATGTGGCACATGATACTGCACCTAGCGCATAAAAATAGTAACTAGATCACCTTTTTCGTTTTTCATGAGTCAATAATTTGCAAAGTATGAACGGGTTATTAATAACCCTTTATAGGTACTCGATTTTCCTCGACAAACATGAGTTTTTAGAGTTCGAAATTAGCACTTTAAAAGCACGAAAAAATCGGTATGCAATTGAATGAAACGCGTTCCCGCTACTTTGTCTAAAAGAGAAGGAGACCAGTATGAACACGCTTTTTTACAACGATTCGTTTGAGCTTAGTCTGCTTTTACCATTACACTGAATTAAACAAAGGAGGGCGTGTGTTTCCTATCTTATTATTAGCGTTTATTTTTGTTCCGATCATTGAAATCGGCTTATTTATTCAGGTGGGCGGCTTTTTAGGTTTATGGCCGACCATTGCACTAGTCCTAATCACGGCATTTGTCGGTGCATCGTTGGTTCGTAGCCAAGGTATCCAAACACTGATGTCAGTACAGGGGCGTCTTGAACAAGGTGAAATTCCAGCCCAGCAAATTTTTGAAGGCGTAATGCTCGCGGTGGCTGGCGTGCTACTGTTAACCCCAGGCTTTATGACCGATGCCCTTGGTATGTTGGTGTTGCTTCCTGCGCCACGCGCCGCGATAGCTAGATACTTGATGAGCAAAATGGTGGTGAAAACCATGCATGGCGGTGGCTTCCAAGGTGGTTTCTCTAACCAGGGGCCATTTGAGCAAGACCCGTTCCGTCGTGACCCATTTGATTCCCAGTCAGATAATGGCAATACCTTCGAAGGGGAATACGAGCGTAAAGACGATGATGATCGCAACAAGCTCAACTGATTGAGTTAGACAGTAAAGAAAACAAAAGGGCGCACCAAGCGCCCTTTTCTGTATTTGGAATTCGTGTCGCTTACAATGCGCCTTCAAAGCCCATTTGACGCCATGCTTCAAAAGCAATGATCGCAACGGCATTCGAAAGGTTTAGGCTGCGCGCATCTGGCATCATTGGAATGCGAATACGCTGCTCCATTGGCAAGCTATCGATGATTTCAGCAGGCAAACCACGAGTTTCTGGACCAAACATCAAAACATCACCCGTTTGGTATTGTGCATCAACGTGGTGACCTGTGGTTTTGGTGGTGCAGGCAAACAATCGGTAGTTACCTTGCTTCTCTGTCTCTAAATACTCTAAGAACGCTTGATAGTTTTTATGGCGTGTTACGCGAGCTAAATCATGGTAATCCAAACCAGCACGGCGGACTTTTTTCTCTTCAAGATCGAAACCCAGAGGTTCAATTAAGTGAAGGTTTGCACCGCAGTTGGCGCATAGTCGAATGATGTTGCCGGTGTTCGGCGCGATTTCTGGTTCGTATAAAGCGATATCAAACATGGTATTGAAATAGAGTTGGTCAAAGAGAGGGGCAGTATATACCCAAGTCACCGAAATATGCGAGATTCAGCAAGATTGACCTGGGTATGAAAGCAGGCATTAGCGCGGATGTTAATACCGTAAGTATCGATGCTCTTTATAAGAGAGCGTGAGCATAGTTTTCTTCAACTGCTCGCCAGTTGACGACGTTCCACCACGCATCAATATATTCTGGGCGACGGTTTTGGTAACTGATGTAATACGCGTGCTCCCACACGTCTAATGCGAGGATTGGTTCACCGCGCACATCCACTACATCCATCAGAGGGTTGTCTTGATTACTGGTGGACGTAATGTGAATCTCACCATCTTTTACGATCAGCCATGCAAAGCCAGACCCAAAGGTATTGATGGCAGCTTGGGCAAACGCCTCTTTAAATTGCGCAAAACTACCAAATTTATCGTTAATTGCTTGAGCAAGCGCGCCTTGAGGCTCTCCGCCACCGTTTGGTGACATGCAATTCCAATAAATGATGTGGTTGTAATAGCCGCCACCATTATTACGTACTGCTGGACTGAGCTTAGAGATATTGTCAAAGATCTCGTCTAATGACTGAGTTTCGAGCTCGCTCCCTTCAACGGCATTTACAAACTTATCAAAGTACGTCTTGTGGTGTTTGCTGTAATGCACTTCCATGGTTTTCGCGTCGATGTACGGCTCTAGTGAATCGTACGGGTAAGGCAGAGCGGGAAATGTATGTGACATAGTAAATCCTCCTTAATTGGAAAATTTACTTTAATGCTAACGATAATTATTATCAACTTTGATCTTTGTAAGGGTATTCTAAGAAGCCTCACCAATTTCTAAAGTGAGGGTGGGGCTGTGAATCACTCACTCTAGAAATATGGTGCGAATTATTGTTAGTTCATCAAATTGAGACTAACAATTGATCGGTAAGGTGATACTCATGCGCAATCCGCCTAAAGGACTTCGGCTGGCTGCGATCGTGCCACTGTGCTGGCGAATGGCATTTTCGGTAATGGTTAGGCCGAGACCTGTGCCGCCAGAGTGGCGATCGCGTGCCGTGGAAACGCGATAGAACGGGCGAAAAATCGCGGCTAGTTCCTCTTCTGGTACACCTTCTCCATTATCGTCAACCGTGATACGAAGCGTATCGTCATCGGCTTTGATGTCGATTTGTACCTCATCTTTTCCGTAGTAAATGGCGTTACGAACGATATTTTCCACCGCACTCATCAGCAGTTTAGGGTTACCGGAAATATTGCGCTTAGGTAATTCTGAATAGTGTAGCTGTTTGCCCATTTGCTCTGCTTCAAACTGCGCATCTTTAATGATTTCTTCCCATAAACTTTCTAGTGGCTGTGTTTCGCGAGTCATATGACTGTTCGCCTGCATGCGAGAAAGCTCTAATAGTTCGCTGATCATCTGTTCCAAGCGCTGCGCTTCGGTATCGATACGAGTCAGTTCTGGGCTTTCGCCTTGTTTACGCGTCGCTAATGCGCTTGCCATGCGCAGACGAGTTAAAGGTGAGCGCAGCTCGTGAGAGATATCGGATAGCAAACGTTGTTGTCCTGAAATCATTTGATTAACCGCTTCGACCATCTGGTTGAAGCTGCTGCCTGCTTGACGAAATTCCGCCGTACCTTTTTCTAAATTTGGGTCTGTGACAAATTCACCTTTCGCCACACGTTGAGCAGCGGCTTCAAGACGACGTGCAGGCTGACTCAAAGCCCAAGCAAGCCATAACAGCAATGGTGTACTAACCAACATGACCGCAAGCAAGAGCTGGAATGGGTGATCAAACAGACGCAGGAGTAGAGGTGGTGGCTCATTCCACTTGAAGCCCACGTACATCAAGATATCGGAACCTGCCAAAGTGATAGGAATTGGGCCCGCAATCATGTATCGACCATACAGCTTCTGCTTTGGATTATTGTAATCTTCGATACTGGTGACAAAGTTTTGCATGGCACGCAATTGAAAATTGCTGCGTTTTTCTGTCGTAAGAACATTACCGCTGTAGTCAGAAAAAAACACTCGTGGGCGAGGGTCGTGCTTGCCGTGGCGGTTGCCCTCGATACGAAAAAGTATGCGGCCTAAATCAGTTTGCTGGCTGTATTTTTGTTGGATTGAGTCACGCGTTTCTACCATACGTTTGTAGTGTTCTTCTGGAATATCGCGAGCTTTGCGTGGGTCCAAATGTGGCAGTGATAGCACGGCTATCAATACTAATAACATGGTGAACCAAAAAATGGCAAAGATGCGTCCATACAGGCTATTGATGTTTGGCAGTTTGATGCGTGATAGGCGCATTAATCCTCCTCAAGCAGCATGTAGCCACGACCACGCAGGGTTTTAATTCGCGGCTTGCCATTGCTTTGATCTGGTAATTTTTTACGTAAGTTCGAGACATGCATATCGATAGCGCGATCAAAAGCAGCGAGTCGTTTACCAAGCACATCTAAGCTCAGTGTCTCTTTGGTCAGCACTTGTCCTGGGTTTTGTACGAAGTGGGTGAGTAGCGCAAACTCGGTTGCCGTGAGATCGAGTAGCTGTTGCTCACAATACGCTTCTTGCTTACCGGGATAGAGGCGGATTTCTTGATACTCAATGCAATCGCTGTTTTTGGTATTTTTTTGTGTGCTGCTAGTGCGGCGTAAAATCGCGCGGATTCGCGCTAACAGCTCTCGGTCACTAAAAGGTTTTGGTAAATAATCATCCGCGCCCAGTTCCAAGCCGATCACGCGATCAATTTCTTCCCCTTTAGCGGTCAGCATCAAGACGGGAGTTTCCCAATTTTCACGTAAGCGTTTCAGCGTTTCCATGCCATTGAGTTTTGGCATCATGACATCCAACAAAATCAAATCAATCTTATCATTGATCGCGGCTAAGCCGGCTTCACCGTCATTTGCTTCGCTGACGTCAAACCCTTCGAAACTGAGTACTTCTTTTAATAAGCTGGTTAGCTCGATATCGTCATCGATTAAAAGAATGTTTGCCATGGGGGCACCTATAGTAAGTTACCGATAGCCTAATATTACATTGGAATGATGCGCAACGAAGAGGAGAAAAATCACTCTTTACGATTCTTTACGCTCCCTATACGTCGCTTTACCTAGCGGGTCGTATTCTATACTCAAGCGCTGTGAGAACAGCTCAGAAGAACCACTCACCTGTGTAAGGAATCGTATTATGAAGTCTGCAAAAAAACTTGTGTTAGCTGCTGTTGTTCTACCTCTTACTCTTGGCGCCGCAAGCGCATTCGCTTACGGTGGTAAAAACCATCATAAAGGTCCTCGTGACGAATGCGGCATGGGTATGGACCGAGGTGTCATGCGTCAACTAGACCTGACTGATGCACAAAAAGATCAGCTAAAAGAAATGCGTGAAGCAAACAAAGCGGAAATGAAAGCAAAATTCTCTGATGGCAAAGAAGCACGTATGACTGAGCGTCAAGCGCATCACGCAAAAGTGCAATCGCTTTTGCTGGCGGATAATTTTGATGAAGCTCAAGCTACCGAATTAGCAAAAGAGATGGTTGAGCGCCAAACGGAACGTCGCGTGCAAATGCTAGAAAGAAAGCACCAAATGCTTAGCGTATTAACACCTGAGCAGAAAGCGAAATTTGTTGAGCTACAAAATGAACGTATGCAAGAGTGTGGCGACAGAATGCACAAGCGCATGGAAAAGTCGCGCAATAATTAAGTCATGAATTGATGTTATATAAAGAGGCAGCCATTGGTTGCCTCTTTTTGATCTGGTTATTTCATGGTCATTCAATATACTCAACGTATGGTTTTAGTTAACTCTTTGATTATGAAACAGCAATACGCACGTTTAGTTACGACCGCCGCTTGGACTGCAACCATTGTGGCGACGCTTCTTCTGATAGTAAAAGTCATCACGTGGTGGGTAACCGGCTCAGTGAGCTTATTGGCGTCATTGATTGACTCCATGTTAGATATCGCGGCTTCGGTTGTGAATCTTGTGGTGGTTCGTTACGCCTTACAACCGGCAGACCGCGAACATACGTTTGGACATGGTAAAGCTGAGTCCTTAGCGGCCCTAGCCCAAGCAATGTTTATTTCGGGCTCGGCAGTATTTTTGATTCTTAACGGGATTGACCGATTTTTCCGCCCACATGCTTTACACGCACCGGAGTTAGGTGTGTATGTATCGCTGTTTGCGATTGTGGTCACACTTGGCTTGGTGATGTTCCAAAAACATGTGGTTCGCGTGACGGGGAGCCAAGCAATAGCGGCGGATTCTCTGCATTATCAGACTGACTTGTATATGAATGCTGCGATCATGGTTGCTCTGGGGCTCAGTTATTTTGGAGTGACTCAAGCGGATGCTGTGTTTGCGATTGGTATTGGTGTCTTCATTCTTTATAGCGCTTTCAAAATGGTCAGCGAAGCGATTCAAACCTTACTTGATAGAAAGTTGCCCGATGAAGAGCTTGAGCAAATTAACCAAGCTTGTTTGAGCGTAAAAGGGGTATTGGGCGTGCATCAGTTACGAACGCGAATGTCAGGACCGACGCGCTTTATACAGTTGCATTTAGAGCTAGACGATAACTTACGATTAATTGAGGCGCATTACATCGCTGATAAAGTGGAAGATAATTTATTGGCTCTGTTTCCTGATGCGGATGTATTGATCCATCAAGATCCATTGTCTGTCGTTTTCGGACCAGAGAAAGAGCAGAAAGCGCAAGATTGGTAGGCTTGAAAAATCCATCAGTGCCCGACGACAAACAGGTACTTATTGACTATCTTTCCATCAATACTTATTAAGATTCGTGATCCTGATATGAATCAACAAAGTTTCATAGAGAAACTGTAATACTCTTACATAAGTAGAAAAGTTACATAAAAAAGTGCGTTTTCATTGGTAATCCTGTAGAGGAAATGTAACATAACGCACAGTTCTGGATTATGCAGGTTGCTTGGTAACAAGGGGCCTAAAAGAAAATTAAATAATTGATTGCCAAAGATCGAGGGTGAGCATGATTAAGAAGATCGGTGTTTTAACAAGTGGCGGTGACGCACCTGGTATGAACGCTGCGATACGCGGCGTAGTACGTACAGCACTATCCGAAGGACTGGAAGTATTCGGTGTGTACGACGGCTACCTAGGCCTATACGAAGGCCGCATCGAGAAGCTAGATCGTTCTAGCGTTTCAGATGTGATCAACAAAGGTGGTACGTTCCTAGGTTCTGCACGTTTCCCTGAATTTAAACAAGTGGAAGTTCGTGAAAAAGCGATTGAGAACCTGAAAAAACATGGTATCGATGCACTAGTGGTAATCGGTGGTGATGGTTCGTACATGGGGGCGAAGAAACTGACTGAAATGGGTTACCCATGTATCGGTCTTCCGGGCACAATCGACAACGATATCGCAGGTACGGATTACACTGTGGGCTACCTAAGTGCACTAAACACCGTTATCGATGCAATCGACCGTCTACGTGATACTTCTTCATCTCACCAACGCATTTCAATTGTAGAAATCATGGGCCGTCACTGTGGTGATTTGACTCTGATGTCTGCAATTGCGGGCGGTTGTGAATACATCATCACTCCGGAAACTGGTCTAGACAAAGACAAGCTGATCAGCAACATCCAAGATGGTATCGCTAAAGGTAAGAAACACGCGATCATCGCGCTTACTGAGCTAATGATGGATGCTAATGAACTAGCACGTGACATCGAAGCCGCGACAGGTCGTGAAACTCGTGCAACAGTACTTGGTCACATCCAACGTGGTGGTCGTCCAACTGCATTTGACCGCGTATTAGCATCTCGTATGGGTAACTACGCTGTTCACCTATTGATCGAAGGTCATGGTGGTCGTTGTGTAGGTATCGTGAAAGAGCAACTTGTTCACCACGATATCATCGACGCAATCGAAAACATGAAGCGTCCAGTACGCAACGATCTATACAAAGTTGCTGAAGAACTGTTCTAAGTAAGCTTGAAATAGATAAACAAAACCGCGGCTTTCCGCGGTTTTTTTTTGTATTTGAGAATCAACAAAAAAGAAACTAGCGATAGACGAGTGCTAAGACACGCTGCTCTGCTCTATGAGCGTTAATTTTCGCTCGCGCAGCGCAAACAAGTAGCCCAGTAGCCCACCCAACGTATTTCCAACCGCGATACCGATAAACAAGCCTTCAATGCTGTAGATTTGGCTCCCGATCCACGCCGATGGCAATGTAAAAATGAACAGCCGCATAAAGCTCCACTGGAATGCACGCAATGGCTTGTGCATCGCATTCAAACCACTGACTAACATCATTACGATGCCTTGGAAGCCATAACTAAATGGCACCACCAGTAAATAATGCCAAAGCAGGTTTTTCACCGCATCTTCCTGAGAAAATAGCGCAGCCAGAGGAATGCTCAGCGGTACCATCATCAAGAAGATAAACCCTTGGAATACCACTGCAAAACGCATGCTAATAAATAAACCGGAAAAGGCTCGTTGCGGTTGTTTGGCTCCTAAATTTTGTGCCATAAACGGTGTGAGGGCAGAGGTCAGCGACATCAATACTAAAATCAATATGGACTCAATACGCTGCGCTGCGCCGTAAGCAGCAACCGCCGCCGTACCGTGGTTGGATAACAGCATCATCAGAATGGCACCGGACAACGGATTCATCGCGTTTGATAGCGCTGCAGGGGTACCAATTTTTAGTGTCTGTTGCCAGTCTTGTTTCAGCAAAGCCCATTGGGGTTGAGCAAGCAATTTTTCCCGTTTAATTAGCACATAGAATGAGCCACACAAAGCACCTAACCAGCTAAAGGCACTTGCTATGGCTGCGCCTTGAATGCCAAGTTCCGGAAAAGGGCCATAACCGAAAATCAACAATGGATCGAGCATGCCATTAATCAAACCAGCCAACATCATGACTTTTGCTGGTGTTTTTGTGTCGCCAGTAGCTCGGATAGCACTGTTGCCCGCCATTGGGATCACTAGCAGAGGAATGGTGAGATACCAGACCTGCATATATTGCTCAATAAGAGGGATGAGATCATCAGACGCACCAAGAAAACGAAACAATGGCGCAATGGTGGTAAAGCCAATAGAAGACGCGATAGCCACAAGTAACACGGCTAACAACAAACCGTGGGTGGTGAACCGAGCAGCTTGTGGTGCATGACCTTGCCCAAGCAAGCGACCAATATTGGTCGATAGTCCCATCCCAATCCCCATCGTAATGCAGTTAACCGCAAAGGTTACAGGAAAGGTATAGCTGATAGCCGCTAGCGCTTGAGTGCCAAGCAACGAGATAAAAAACGTGTCCACCAAGTTAAACATCAAAATTGCGATCATGCCCATGGTCATGGGTACGGTCATTTTCCGCAGCGTTTCAGGAATGGGTGCGGTCAACAAACCATGCTTATCGGTCGCTTGGGGTTCCAGCTTGTTATTTTCCTGCATGTGTGACAACTATCTGGTGAGCAAACTGCAAGGATACAAGAAAGCGAGATGCCGAGCGAGTGAGCATTTCTAACGCAAACCGTTGCCTAGTTGTTCGTTATTTTAACTAAGTCACAAAAATTTTGTGCCACCCCCTTGGGATCGCTGCTTCGACCCCTTATATAGGGATCACGTGTCTGGGGCTACAGTCCCTAAGGACAATTATCAAATAAACATGGAAATTTTCAGGAGAGACGACCGATGAACATTCGTCCATTACATGACCGAGTTATCGTTGAACGTAAAGAAGTTGAATCTAAGTCTGCTGGTGGCATCGTTCTGACTGGTTCTGCTGCAGAAAAATCGACTCGCGGTGTTGTTCTAGCTGTGGGTAAAGGCCGCATCCTAGAAAACGGCACCGTACTGCCACTAGACGTTAAAGTCGGTGATACCGTTATCTTCGCTGAAGGTTACGGTACAAAAACTGAAAAAATCGACGGTAAAGAAGTGCTTGTCATGTCTGAAAACGACATCATGGCGATCGTTGAATAATAGCAATCATTGAGTAATTTTTTGCTCAGATTCAATTACGAAATTACACACAAAGAATTTTAGAAAGGAAATCAAAGATGGCTGCTAAAGACGTTAAATTTGGTAATGACGCACGAGTTAAAATGCTGGAAGGTGTAAACGTTCTGGCTGACGCAGTAAAAGTAACACTGGGTCCTAAAGGACGTAATGTCGTTCTAGACAAATCTTTTGGTGCACCGACTATCACTAAAGATGGTGTATCAGTAGCGCGTGAAATCGAGCTGGAAGATAAATTCCAGAACATGGGCGCACAAATGGTTAAAGAAGTTGCGTCTAAAGCAAACGACGCAGCGGGTGACGGTACAACAACAGCAACGGTACTAGCACAATCTATCGTTAACGAAGGTCTAAAAGCAGTCGCAGCGGGAATGAACCCAATGGATCTGAAGCGTGGTATCGACAAAGCTGTTGCCGCGGCAGTTGAGCAACTAAAAGAGCTTTCTGTTGAATGTAACGACACAAAAGCGATCGCGCAGGTTGGTACTATCTCTGCAAACTCAGACGCAAGCGTAGGTAATATCATTGCAGAAGCAATGGAGCGTGTGGGTCGTGATGGCGTTATCACGGTTGAAGAAGGTCAGGCGCTACAAGACGAGTTAGACGTAGTAGAAGGTATGCAGTTCGACCGCGGTTACCTGTCTCCTTACTTCATCAACAACCAAGAATCAGGCAGTGTTGATCTAGAAAACCCATTCATTCTTCTTGTTGATAAGAAGATCTCAAACATTCGTGAGCTTCTTCCAACGCTAGAAGCTGTCGCGAAAGCATCTCGTCCACTGCTTATCATTGCAGAAGATGTAGAAGGCGAAGCGCTAGCAACATTGGTTGTGAACAACATGCGTGGCATCGTAAAAGTTGCAGCTGTGAAAGCACCTGGTTTCGGTGACCGCCGTAAAGCAATGCTACAAGACATCGCTATCCTAACTGGCGGTACTGTGATTTCTGAAGAGATCGGTCTAGAGCTAGAAAAAGTTGCACTAGAAGATCTAGGTCAAGCGAAGCGTGTTTCTATCACGAAAGAAAACACGACTATCATCGATGGTATCGGTGAAGAAGAGATGATCTCTGGCCGTGTTGCTCAGATTCGTCAACAAATCGAAGACGCAACTTCAGACTACGACAAAGAGAAACTACAAGAGCGCGTAGCTAAACTGGCTGGCGGTGTTGCAGTAATCAAAGTTGGTGCTGCGACTGAAGTTGAAATGAAAGAGAAGAAAGACCGTGTAGAAGATGCGCTAGCCGCAACTCGCGCAGCGGTTGAAGAAGGTGTTGTTGCTGGTGGTGGTGTTGCACTTATCCGCGCGGCATCTAAGATTGCTCACCTAACGGGTGACAACGAAGAACAAAACGTTGGTATCCGCGTTGCACTACGTGCAATGGAAGCGCCAATCCGTCAAATCACGAAGAACGCAGGTGAGGAAGACTCAGTTGTTGCGAACAACGTGAAAGCGGGTGAAGGTAGCTACGGCTACAACGCGGCAACAGGCGAATACGGCGACATGCTAGAAATGGGTATCCTAGATCCAACTAAAGTTACTCGTTCTGCACTACAATTCGCAGCATCGGTTGCAGGTCTGATGATCACAACTGAAGCGATGGTTACTGACCTACCGCAAAAAGACGCGCCAGCGATGCCTGACATGGGCGGCATGGGTGGCATGGGCGGTATGGGCGGCATGATGTAAGCCAGCTTATCTCATCGCTCTAAGGGAGCCCTTATAGCGGAAAGATAACCGACCAAACCTTTAAAAGTCGAGGCAGATGCCTCGACTTTTTTTATGCGTGTCACCTGAGAAACATGACGTTCTGGAGTGGCTTATCATGAGATTTTTGAGCGTAAAAAGCGCCATTTCAGAAGCAAAAAATCGAAGAGAAATATTTTTTCTTTTGAGTCAGATGGTTAAATCTGACCTATTGCTAACACTTTTTGAACGGGGACAGAGCAAAATCTGAACATTACACTATGTTGTAAATTGTTGCTTCCCATCATGGAGATGAAAATGAAAAAGCTTATGACGTCATTGGCGGTTGCAGCCGCTATCGCATCACCTGTTGCTTTAGCCGACAGTACACCTGTGATGTTCTCTACTATCGATAACACAAACGCACCTTCGAATTCTTCAGTTGGTGGTGTTCGTTTAGCTGTGTTGCATGGACAGGTAAATGAGGTTAAAGGTGTCGACTTTTCACTGCTTGGTATGTCAGAAACGGATCGTACGACAGGTGTGAACTTCGGTCTGTTTTTTGGCGCAGCAAAAGTAAATCAAGAAATGAAAGGCGCGTCTTTAGGCTTAGTTAACTGGAACCAAGGTCAGACGACGGGTGTTAACTTGGGTGCTGTTAACATTACGAACAACGTAAAAGGCTTGAACTGGAGCGCGGTGAACTATTCTGAAGGCTACACCATGGCGGATGTGGGCTTAGCGAGTATCTCTAAGAAGTCTAATTTCCAGTTTGGTTTCTTCAACATGACCGATCAAATCGATGGCGTGCAAATTGGTCTTTTGAACTGTGCGGATAACGGTTTCTTCAAGTGTTTCCCACTCATCAACTTTGCTAAGTAATCCCTGAGAAAGTCAGAATCTTTATATACAGAAAGCCCTCGATGTTCGTCGAGGGCTCTTTAATTACTGATGAGATGAAGCGAGTTTCTCGGAGCGTTAACTATTTAATTAATCGTGATGAAGTTTTGCGTTGTTGAATTCTTTGATGAACACCGCGGCGTAATGCTTTGATGTGGTTTTCTGCTTTATCCACACCTAACAACACGGTTAGTGTCAGGAGAGTAATAACCACCGACTGCGTTAAATAACCCAAACCTATCATCAAACCTAAACCTGCTAGCACCCATATTACAGCCGCGGATGTTACGCCATGGATTTTTCCATCAAGTGTCATCATAACGCCAGCGCCTAAGAAGCCGACGCCAGTAATGATCTGACCAAGCACTCGTGCTTGATCAAGTGTATTTGGCGATAACGACACTGCCATCGACATAAACAGGTAGGTGCCTGAAATAATTAATATTGCTGTGCGAATGCCAACCGGTTTACCACGAGTTTGGCGCTCTATACCGATCATGAGCCCATTAATGGCGCAGCATAGTAGGGCAGGCCAACTGAATGGGCCAAGATCGAAAATTTGTTCGAATGCTGTATGCATCTTGACCTCCAAAAGTGCGGAGTATGCATAGACTTACCGTGCAAAGCGAACAAAAATAATCAATCTAGACGACAAATTTAATTGAGTGTTGGAGCTTATTCTAAATGCAAATCCAACGGCGTTTTACTTGGCCTGCCACCAATTTCTCGTGTGAGTTTTGGTACCAGATAACCCGATACACGCGTGATGAGTCCGCGCATAATAGCTTTCGCTTCTTCGTCCGAAATAAAGTAGTGCGCTGCGCCTTGCACCTTATCAAGAACGTGGAGGTAATAAGGCAAGATACCCGCGTCAAATAAGGCCTCACTTAACGCCACTTGAGCTTCTACCGAATCATTCACGCCTTTCAGCAGAACGCCTTGGTTTAGAAGCGTAACGCCCGCTCTTTTGAGCTTGAACATCTGTTCAGCAAATTCGTCATTGATTTCGTTGGCATGGTTGATGTGAGTGACGAGGATGATTTGTAACCTTGATGCTTGCAGAAGTTGGCATAGTTCATCAGTGACTCGAGCTGGAATCACCACAGGTAAACGGCTATGAATACGCAGACGTTTGATGTGAGGAATATGAGCAATGTGCTCTAAAAGCCAATGAATCTCATCGTCTTTTGCCATTAATGGATCACCACCTGAGAAGATGACTTCGTTCAACTCTGGTTGTTGAGCCATGTACTCTAAGCACTTGGTCCATGCTTGTTTCCCGCTTTTGTTCTCTTGATAAGGGAAGTGACGACGAAAGCAGTAACGGCAATTTACCGCGCAGCCACCTTTGACAATCATCAGGGCGCGGTTGCGATACTTGTGTAGCAGGCCAGGGACTTCATTGTCCTGCTCTTCCAATGGATCATTGGAGTAACCCGGATGCACCTCAAATTCGTCGCTCAGTGGTAAAACCTGACGTAAAAGAGGGTCTTTAGGGTTGCCTTTCTCCATCCTATCGACAAAACTTTGCGGTACACGCTGTGCAAACAGCTTGCGCGCGGCAAACCCGTCTTGCCACGGTGAAGGATCAATTTCCAGTATTTCGAGCAATTTTGCAGGATCAGAGATCCCATTCGCCAACTGTTTGAGCCAGTTTTGCTCAACAGATTCGACTTTTCGGGTTATTATGTGCGGCATTGAATTTAGCTCTAAGAATGTAAGAGGAAAAAATGGCTACAGTTAGCACCAATGAATTTAAAGGCGGTCTTAAGTTAATGCTTGATAACGAGCCTTGTGTAATTCTGGAAAACGAATACGTTAAACCAGGTAAAGGCCAAGCGTTCAACCGTGTTAAAATTCGTAAACTTCTTTCTGGTAAAGTGCTAGAGAAAACATTCAAGTCTGGTGACACTTGTGAAGTGGCAGACGTAATGGATATCGACCTAGATTATCTATATTCAGACGGCGAATTCTACCACTTTATGAACAGTGAAACGTTTGAACAGATCGCAGCGGATGCAAAAGCGGTAGGTGAAAACGCTAAGTGGTTGGTAGAAAACAACACTTGTATGATCACTCTTTGGAACGGTAACCCAATTACTGTTACTCCACCAAACTTCGTTGAGCTAGAAGTTGTAGACACAGATCCAGGCCTGAAAGGTGATACTCAAGGTACTGGCGGTAAACCAGCGACGCTATCAACTGGCGCTGTTGTTCGTGTTCCTCTGTTCATCTCAATTGGTGAAGTGATTCGCGTAGATACTCGTACTGCTGAATACGTAGGTCGTGTGAAGTAAGCACTTTATATGATTGTTAGAAAGGTCGCTTCGGCGGCCTTTTTTATTGCCTGTGATTCTTCTCTTTTAATCCCTCTGCGTAAAACATCGATATCCTCCGCAAATTTTTGATGATTTTGTATTATTCGTAAAAATCTTATTTATTCCATGAATCTGTCGATTATTCCTTAATGTAACATTTTGATACATTAGCACTTGTTGCTGAGTTGCATAGCAATCTGATTTTTATCGATTTAACTCAGTAACAATCCAAAAAAGGAGAACAAAATGGAAAGCAGAGGTTTAGGAAGGGGTTTAAAGGTGGAAGAAAGACGTCAGTTACTACATAAAGGATTAAAAGCAGCCGTATTTGGCGTACCGCTGTTGGCAATAGGCTTAACGATTAATAGCTCGGTGCTGATGACCGATGCGGGTTACAGCTACGTGCATCAGAATAATATTACTGGTGAGTTGGATGTGTTTACTGAACCTGGCATTCATTTTCGTATGCCATTTCTGTCCAAAATCACCAAGTATGACCAAGTGATCACCGTGTCATTCGGTAACAGCAAGGGCGAAGATTTTTATCAACGTCTTGATGCGATTCAGGTTCGATTTGCCGACACCTATATTGGTCAGATCCCCGTAACATTCCGCTTTAAGCTCAGTAATGACCCTGAAGCGGTGAAGAAGATGCATAAAGAGTTCCGCAATAACAGTAACTTGATCGATGCGCTGCTTGTAAAGAACGCACGTAACGTAACGGTGATTACCGCAACCCAATACACGGGTGAAGAGTTTTTCCAAGGTGGTTTGAACCAGTTCAAATCGAAACTTGGCGATCAGTTACGAGAGGGGATTTATCTAACAGAGCGACGTCAGGTTGAAGTGGAAGAGTTGGATCTTGCGCCTGTTGGGGTGAATCAAGCTAATCCGAACCAATTACAGCGCACCAATCAACTGGTATGGAAAACTGTGCCAGTCGTAGACAAAACCGGGCAACCAATTCGTCAAGACAATCCGTTACAACAATACGGTATTCAAGTGACGCAGGTGACCATTGGTGACCCGCAGCCAGAAAAGCAATTAGATCAGCTATTGGCAGATAAAAAGCGTTTAGTGGCGGATCGTATTCGCGCGATTCAGGAACAAGAAACGTCGAAAGCACAGGCAGAGACCGAGCAGTTACGCAAAGAGATTCAACGAACACGTGAGGTGCAAGACGCCCAGCGTGGTAAAGAACTCGCAATTATTGCTCAACAAAAAGAAGTGGAAGTGGCGCGTCAGATTGCAGAGCGTGAAATCGTTGAAGTGGAAAAAACCAAACGACTTGCTGAAGTCGAGAAGGAGAAAGAGCTAGCTATCGCAGAGGCTAACTTAGCGATTCAAAAGGCGAACGCACTTTCTGCTGAGTTTGAAGCGAAAGCGATATTAGCGAAAGGTCGCGCAGAATCTGAAGTCCTAAAAGGTAAGTATGCGGCGTTAGGAGCAAACCGTGAAGTTTACTTGGCAGAATTGAATCGAGACGTAGCGAACTCGCTGTACAACAATTTGCAAAACTTCCAAGTTCAGATGCCACAAAATTACATTGGTGGAAGTGACGAAACGGGCTTGAAAACAAACCTAGATGTGATTACTGGCTTTGGTGCTCTGGGTCTTATGGACCAGACAAAGAAGGTCGCACAGCAATAAGATCATGGGTGGTCAAAAGCTTAAAAGGCAAAAAGATCATGGGTAACCCAAAGCAATAAAAAAGCTGGCATTTAGCCAGCTTTTTCTTTTTTGGTCAGTCTCTTAAATCATGAAGATAAAGATAACTGCTAGTGCAGTGATGAGGCCTGCAAATGCATAGCATGCAATTTTACCAATCACACCAGTGTGGAATTTAAGGTCGTGCATGCCATGGTGTACACGGTGCATTGCATGCCACATTGGCAATGCTAGCGTGCCAATGATGAATAGCGCACCGATGATGCTGGTTGCGAAGGCAGAGACACGCTCGTAGCTCATCGCTTCTGCATCAATCACGCCTAGTGGGACCAAGATGCCCAGCACCAATACCGTGATTGGCGTGATCATCGCGAACCAAGTACCACCTGCGCCAAACAGACCCCACCAGATTGGCTCATCAGAACGTTTTGGTGATGTGTTTACACTATAATTCGGTTTCATTGCTCAGCTCCTTACACCACGATGAGAACGATCAGTGAGATGAACGCAACCGCGGCCCACTGAGTCAATACGATGATCTTCTTGTCCACGGGTTTGCCTTTCAAACGAATTGGCATTACTTGTGGCATCATGCTGAAGAAAGTTTGAGCGTGGAATAGGCTACCGAGTAGTGCAACGATGTTGATTGCGACTACGATTGGGTTCGCCATGAACGCTAACCAACCTTGCCATGCTTCAGGACCTTTCACCAAGCAACCTAAACCGAAAGTTAGGAACAGAGTGAATAGGATTAACGGAAGCACCGTCGCTTCACGTAGCATGTAGAAGCGGTAGAAAGGATGGTTCTTCCACCAAGTGCGTTTTACTTCTCGAACGTAAGGTTTACGATTGCTCATCCTTATGCCTCCACTTTCTTTGGTGAACCATCAGGTTTCAACATAGCAATCACGAAGTCCATAGAAGACTCCACTTTGCCTTGGTTTACTGCCGCTGCTGGGTCAACGTTCTTCGGACAAACTTCAGAACAGTAACCAACAAACGTACAACCCCAAGCACCGTTTTCACCGTTGATAAGCTTCATGCGCTCATCTTTACCGTTGTCACGGCTGTCTAGGTTGTAGCGGTGGGCTAGCGTTAGTGCAGCAGGACCGATGAACTCTGGGTTAAGACCAAACTGAGGACATGCTGCATAGCACAGACCACAGTTGATACAGCCAGCGAACTGCTTGTATTTCGCCATCTGTTCTGGCGTTTGCAAGTTCGTACCGTCTTCTGGTTTACGATCGTTACCAATGATGTATGGTTTGATTGCTTCTAGGCGCTCGATGAATGGCGTCATATCAACAATCAAGTCTTTCTCGATTGGGAAGTTCGCTAGAGGCTCGATAGTCACACCGTCTGGGTAGTCACGTAGGAAGCTCTTACAAGCAAGTTTCGGTACGTTGTTCACCATGATGCCGCAAGAGCCACAGATCGCCATACGGCAAGACCAACGGTAAGACAGATCTTTGTCTAGGTGGTCTTTGATGTAACCAAGTGCGTCAAGTACAGACATGGTTTCATCGAATGGGACTTCGAATGTTTGCTTGTATGGTTCTGCATCTTTTTCTGGGTCGTAACGCAGGATGTCTACTTTTTGAATGCGATTTGCTGACATTATGCTTGCTCCTCTGCGTTCTTCTCTTCAGCCGCGGCTTTTTCTGCTGCTTCACCGTATAGACGAGCTTTTGGTTGTGACTTAGTGATGGTCACATTGCTGTAATCGATACTTGGTGCTGACTCTGGCTTGTAGAAAGCAAGTGAGTGTTTTAGGAAGTTCACGTCATCACGTTCTGTACAACCGTCGTCTAGACGTTGGTGCGCACCGCGAGATTCTTTACGTAGAATCGCAGAGTGAACCATCGCTTCTGCGACTTCTAGGCCGTAACCCACTTCGATTGCGTATAGAAGGTCTGTGTTGAACACTTTACCTTTGTCTTTGATGCTGATGCGTTTGTAGCGTTCTTTCAACTCAGTGATTTTGTCGATAGTCGCTTGCATCAAATCTTCTTGGCGGTAGATACCACAGCCCGCTTCCATGGTGTGGCCCATTTCTGTGCGTATTTCTGCCCAGTTTTCGTCGCCTTCTTGGTTCATCAGTTTTGCGATGCGTTCTTCAACGGCTTTGACTTGCGCGTCAATTGCCGCGTCGTTCCAGCCTTTGAATTCTGCCGCACGTTTCACTGCGTTTTCACCAGCTACGCGGCCAAATACTACGAATTCAGCCAGTGAGTTAGAACCTAGACGGTTTGCACCGTGAAGACCAACAGATGCACATTCACCCACCGCGAATAGGCCTTTAATGCGAGTTTCACAACCGCCGTCCGTTTCAATACCACCCATGGTGTAGTGAACGGTTGGACGAATTGGAATTGGCTCTTTTGCAGGGTCCACGTTTACATAAGCTTTTGCTAGCTCACAGATGAACGGTAGACGTTCTTGTAGGTACTCTTCACCAAGGTGGCGAAGGTCTAGGTGCACCACGTCACCCAGTGGGTGTTTGATGGTGTTGCCTTTCTGTTGTTCGTGCCAGAAAGCTTGAGAAACTTTGTCACGAGGACCCAGTTCCATGTATTTGTTCTTCGGTTGGCCAACTGGAGTTTCAGGGCCCATGCCGTAATCTTGTAGGTAACGGTAGCCATTCTTGTTAACGATGATACCGCCTTCACCACGACAACCTTCCGTCATCAGGATACCTGTGCCTGGAAGACCGGTTGGGTGGTATTGAACGAATTCCATATCACGTAGAGGAACGCCGTGACGGTAAGCCATTGCCATACCATCGCCCGTTACGATACCGCCGTTGGTGTTACAGTGGTAAACACGGCCCGCGCCACCTGTTGCTAGAACAACAGATTTTGCTTTGATAGTAACAAGCTCGCCTTCAGACATGTGAATAGCAATCAGACCTTGAACTTCGCCTTCATCAACAAGCAGATCCACCACAAAGTACTCATCAAAACGTTTGATGTTGCTGTACTTCATTGATGTCTGGAATAGCGTATGAAGCATGTGGAAGCCAGTTTTGTCTGCAGCGAACCAAGTACGTTCAACCTTCATACCACCAAAGCGGCGTACGTTGACTTCACCGTTCTCTTTACGACTCCATGGGCAACCCCATTGCTCCATTTGGATCATTTCGCGAGTCGCGTTCTCTACAAAGTATTCAACAACATCCTGTTCACATAGCCAGTCACCACCGCCAACAGTGTCGTTGAAGTGGTTGTCTAAGCTATCTTCATCCTTGATAACTGCTGCTGAGCCACCCTCTGCAGCGACCGTGTGGGAGCGCATTGGATAAACTTTAGAAATCAGAGCGACTTCTAAGTCTGGGTTTGCTTCAGCCGCTGCAATAGCAGTACGAAGACCAGCGCCGCCTGCGCCGATGACTGCGATATCTGTGGTGATAATTTGCACAGTTATCCTCCAGTGTGTGATTGCGGAAATCCGCTTGTTATTGTCATTACGAGGCGCTCCTTAAAAAGAACTCCCCAAAAGTAGTAGGGTTAGTGTAGATGAGCCACATGGCAGAAAAATTGATGTAATTGGGTTTTTGCTTCGGTAATGCACTTAAGGGCATAGAATTTATAGGTTATGTGACTGCTATCACGGCATCGAGGTTTTGGCCCTCAAGCATTAACATTAGGGATGTTAAACCTGTGTTGCGCGACATTAACCGCATGGATAATAGGATTTTAACTGAGTGTTTTTTGTTCTGCGGCACGAGTAATGCTTGCCTCAAATTGGCGAGCACATTAGTAAAAAGAAGAAGGGATATTCCTCTCTTCTTGAAGAGTAAAAAGCATGTAGAATGAGACTTTCCTCGCTGAATTAAAGTTTGAGAGACTTGTTATGCAAACCAACTGGCAACCTACTGCTTCCATTGACCAACTTCGTCAACGTGCGACGTTAATCGCGTCGATTCGACAATTCTTCGCTGACCGACAGGTGATGGAAGTCGATACGCCAACCATGAGTCACGCAACCGTGACTGACATTCATTTGCATACTTTCCAAACCGAGTTTGTTGGCCCAGGCTATGCCGATGGCAGTAAGCTGTTTTTTATGACCAGCCCAGAATTCCATATGAAGCGCCTTTTGGCTGCGGGTAGCGGTTGTATTTATCAAATCAACAAAGCATTTCGTAATGAAGAGAATGGTCGCTACCACAATCCTGAGTTTACGATGTTGGAGTGGTATCGCGTTGGCTTTGACCATCATAAATTGATGGATGAAATGGATGACCTGTTGCAGCTGGTATTGAAGTGTGGCGCAGCGCAGCGCATGACGTATCAGCAAGCCTTCATTGATGTGTTGGGTGTGTGTCCACTGGAAGGCTCGATGATTGAGCTGAAAGCGGCGGCAAGCAAGCTGGGTTTGAGTGACATTGCTGAGCCAGAAGAAGATCGCGATACGCTGCTGCAACTGCTATTTAGCGTGGGAGTAGAAAACAAAATTGGTCAGGACGTGCCGGCTTTTGTGTACAACTTCCCTGCATCACAGGCGGCGCTTGCGAAAATCAATCCTCAAGATCATCGCGTCGCGGATCGTTTTGAAGTGTACTTTAAGGGGATAGAGCTGGCGAACGGATTTCATGAACTGGATAACCCGAAAGAGCAATTAGCGCGCTTTGAACAAGATAACGCAAAGCGTATCGAAATGGGTTTAAAACCACAGCCGATCGATTATCATCTGATCTCTGCACTGGAAGCAGGGTTGCCAGATTGTGCAGGGGTCGCGTTGGGTATCGATCGTTTGATCATGCTGGCGCTAGGCTGTGACCACATTGATCAAGTGACGGCCTTTCCATTTCCAATTGCATAAGGACGTCCAATGAACCTGACGGCTGCACGTTTCGTCATCTTTAGCTACGCCATATTGATCGCTTTTTTATCTCTGAGTTCAGGTGAACTGCAAGACTGGGGCAATATCGCGTATCTCGACAAAATGCAGCACGCTATGGCGTATAGCGGCTTTGCGTTTTTAGGTTGTTTTTGTGTGTGGCGTTGGCGTCAACGTTGGGCGGTGGCGATTAGTATTTTGCTATTCAGCGCCGTTATTGAGTGGTTGCAAGGGTATGTAGGGCGACAAACTTCTTGGTTAGACCTTGTCGCCAACTCAACTGGCATCTTAACTGGTCTGTTATGTTACCGTATTTGGAGCCTCTATCGACCTAGGTTGGTGAAGTCGCTATACTCGATTCGTTAATGAAGAGGGAACACGATAACAATGAAAACGCGCGACAAAATCGTCTACGCGGCACTGGAGTTGTTCAACCAACATGGTGAGCGCAACATCACCACCAATCACATTGCCGATCACATCGAAATTAGCCCTGGTAATCTGTATTACCACTTCCGCAATAAGCAAGAAATCGTTCGTGAGATCTTTGCGCTTTATTCAGCAGAACTTTTAGAAAGATTTACCCCTATTCAAGGCTCGCAAGAGAGCCTGACTATGCTGAAGAGCTACCTAGACTCTATTTTTACCTTGATGTGGAAATACCGCTTTTTCTACGCAAACCTACCAGAAATCTTGTCACGAGATGAACAGCTACACGAGCAGTACATCGATGTGCAAGAGAAGCTGCAAGCGAATCTCATTGCTATTATGCAAGAGTTCGTAACGATGAAGCTGTTGAATGTCGATCAACAACAGTTGAAGTCATTGGTATGTACATTGCACTTGATTGCGTGTAGTTGGTTGGCGTATCAATCCGCGATGGCTTCAAAAACCAACATTACCGAGCAAATGGTGAAGCAAGGGATGTTGCAGATGCTTAATGTCGTTAAGCCATTAGCAACTGAGCAGGGCTTAGAGCAGCTACTGTTATTAGAAGATGCGGTTAGCAATCTACACAGTTAAACGTCAAACTGCTTAATATTTCGAGAGTCACTCTCATTTTCGAGTCGTGGCTCGAGTTGACTTGTCAAATATGCCACGCACAATAGTCCCATACGCTAAAAACCCTTGCAGGGATAAGATTCTCGATAAAGGAACTATCGCCCCATGAATTACGACATTTTTAATGGTGATGCTGATGGCATCATTGCTCTTCTACAATTGCGTTTGGCTGATCCTGTCGATGCCCAGTTAATAACCGGTGTAAAGCGCGACATCAAACTGGTGGAAAAAGTAGACGTGCAAGCGGGTGATGAGCTGACTGTGTTAGACATTTCGATGGAAAAGAACATGGCAGGTCTAGAGCAAGCTTTGGCTCAAGGCGCGCACGTCTTTTACGCCGATCATCACAAAGCGGGCGACATTCCTCAGCATGGTAATTTGGATGCGCACATCGATCTCGATGCCAACATGTGCACGGCGTTGATTGTCGATAAGTTGCTTGATGGGCGTTTTCATGACTGGGCGATTACGGCGGCTTATGGCGATAACATGATCGCGAAAGCAGATGAATTGGCTGACAAGGTCGGATTGTCACACGATCAGAAAGCGCAGCTAAAAGAGCTGGGCACTTTGATTAATTACAACGGTTACGGTTCGAAAGTGGATGACTTACATTTCCATCCAGCGGATTTGTACCAAGCTTTGCTGAAGTACGCGTCGCCATTTGACGCTATTGAAGATAAAACCTCACCTTACTACCAACTGCAGTCTGCTTACCAACAAGATATGGATGCCGCTCTGGCAGTGCCTGCCACGCATGAGAGCGGTAAGCTGAAGCTGTTCGAACTACCAAACACGGCCGCATCACGTCGAATCAGTGGTGTTTATGGCAATTGGCTGGCAAATCAAAATCCAGATTCTGCTCATGCAGTACTCACCGAAAATGCAGATGGCACTTACACGGTCTCTCTACGCGCCCCGTTGAACAACAAACAAGGCGCCGTTGCCGTGTGTGGGCAGTTTCCAACTGGTGGCGGCCGAGAAGCGGCGGCAGGCATCAATGCCTTAAGCAAAGATGATGTAAGTGCTTTTATTGATGCGGTAGAAACGTACTACGCATAATACTTTCCTAAATCTGAATACAACAAAGGAGCCAATCGGCTCCTTTGTTTTTACCGCGAGTAATCAGTCTAATAATCAGCGCTTCAACCAAGATTTCGGGTTTTGCGCTTCACTGTTGCGGCGAATTTCGAAGTAGAGTGATGCGCGATCTTGCCCGCCAGTATCACCCGCGAGAGCAATCACTTCGCCTGCGGTGACTCGATCGCCTTCTTTTTTCGTCAACGCTTGGTTGTAACCATAGAGGGTCATGTCACCTTTTCCGTGGTCGAGCAGTACCACTAAACCGTATCCGCGCAGATACTCAGCAAATACGACAGTACCAGGATAAACGGCTTTCACTTGTTGACCATAGTTGGCAGACAACACCATGCCCTTCCAGTTTACCTGCCCAGTTTGTCGCGTACCAAAGTTGTGTAACACACTGCCTTTGAGTGGCCAAGGCAACTTACCGCGCTGTTTGCCGAGTCCGTCCATTGGCACCGCATTACGCTTCGCTGCTTTGGCGATCTCTGCTTTTAAACGGGTTTCGTTGCGTTGCAGCTCGGCTAAGTAGCGTTTGTCATTCTTGATACTGCTCTGAATTTTATTCAGGGTTTGCTTACGCTTGGATTGTGTACTCGCTAGCGCTGTACGTTTTTCGGATTGCTGCTTGAGCAGAGTCTCGATTTGCTCTTTTTCTAGCTCGAGCTGGTTTTTGTTGTGCGCTAATTCTTGGGTTATTTTGGTGATCGCATCAATCACTTCAGCACGTGCTTTAGCTAAATGCTGGAAGTATTGGCTCATGCGATCTTCTTCCACACCTTGATTTAACAAGTGCCCATTGGCCTTCGCTCGCTCGGTTACGTAATACGTTTGCAGCAGCTGTTTGAGTTCTTCTTCTTGCTCTTGACGCTGTGCTTCTTGCAAGGCAATTTTCTCTTCCAGGTTTTCTATGTTTTTGTCTGCTTGTGCGAGGTTAGACTTGGTTTGTCGTATTTCACGCTCAAGCTTAGAAATACCAAGCTCTTGATCTTTCAGTGACTTCTGTAACTCATTGAGCTGCTTTTCTTGGGAAGAGAGCGATTTGCGCTGACGGCTTATCTCACTGGATACGCCTTTGAGCTCTTGCTGACTCACAGCAGAGGAGGTAATGGGATAAGTGGCAGATAAAGCACAAGTTAATAAAATAGCCGAGCGTAGAACAGGGTGATTTTGTTTTCGCACTTGAGAGTTACCTACCACGTTGTTGTCAAAAAGGTTTGTTGACGATTAAATACCATCCCCATGGATAAAGCTTTGCGACTTGCCGTTAAAGCCTTGATCCATATCGAGAGAGGGTTTGTCCGTTTTTGGACGTCCGACGATTTTTGCAGGCACGCCAGCCACCGTTGTGTGAGGAGGCACGGCTTGCAATACCACAGAGCAAGATCCGATTTTCGCGCCTTCACCGACTTCGATATTGCCAAGAATCTTTGCACCAGCGCCGATCATTACGCCTTCGCGAATTTTCGGGTGACGATCACCGCATTCTTTACCAGTACCACCAAGGGTGACATCTTGCAGTATAGACACGTCGTTTTCGACCACGGCAGTTTCACCAATCACGATGCCTGTTGCATGGTCGAGCATGATACCACTACCAATGCGCGCTGCAGGGTGAATATCGACCTGACATGCTACCGAAATCTGATTTTGTAGGTAAGTCGCAAGAGCGTGACGACCTTGCTTCCACAGCCAGTTTGCTACTCGGTAGCCTTGCAGTGCGTGATAGCCTTTTAGGTACAGCAATGGCATTGAGTACATTGAAACAGCAGGGTCGCGATTGACCGTGGCACAAATATCACAAGCCGCACCGTCAGTGATGGTTGGATCAGCCGCAAAGGCTTCTTCAACCACTTCACGCACAGCCATCGCTGGCATGGAAGCGGTGTTCAATTTGTTAGCCAGAATATAACTCAGAGCGGCACACAAACTTTCATGCTTGATAATGGTGGCATGATAGAAGCTTGCCAGCATAGGCTCTTGTTCTGACATTTCACGGGCTTCTGAGACAATTTTGTTCCAGACTTTTTGTTTTTCGCAGTGTTTCATTCTCAATATCCAGAGTGGTTCTTCCGTGACCCGACAACTTCAATTTTTCTCAGATGAGCTGCAAAGGGCGGTAGATTGCTACTTTCCTTCGGCTTTTTTGTCACGAGCAAGTAAATCTTGCGCTGCTAAGCGCGCATCTTTTCCTTGATACAATACTTGATAAATTTGATCAACTATCGGCATCTCAACACCCATACGTTGAGAAAGTAGCCATACTTCTTTTGTATTGCGGTAACCTTCAACCACTTGACCAATTTCTTCTTGAGCCGTATCAACGTCTTTACCTTGGCCTAATGCCAAGCCAAAGCGTCGGTTACGTGATTGGTTATCGGTACATGTCAGGACAAGATCGCCTAAACCCGCCATGCCCATAAAGGTTTCTGGCTGTGCACCCAGCGCAGCACCAAGGCGACTCATTTCAGCCAAGCCACGAGTAATTAATGCAGTACGGGCATTGGCGCCAAAACCGATACCATCAGACATACCCGCACCAATCGCAATAACGTTTTTCACAGCGCCACCCAATTGCATACCAATAAAGTCACTATTGGCATATACGCGGAAGGTTTTGCTACAGTGGATTTTTTCTTGTAGATCCGCAACAAATTCAGAATCTGGAGACGCAACAGAGATTGCAGTCGGCATACCCATTGCGAGCTCTTTCGCAAACGTTGGGCCAGACAATACTGCTAGTGAGTAGTTTTCACCGATAATGTCATAAGCGACGTCTTTCAGTAGGCGCCCCGTTTCAGGTTCAAGCCCTTTGGTTGCCCAACAGATGCGAGAGTCTTCGCGCAAGAATGGTTTACAGCTGTTTAGCACGATGCCAAAGACATGGCTTGGAACCACAACCAACAAATCTCGGCTTGCTTGAACGGCTTTTTCTAAATCCGATTCAATGATCAAGCTTTCAGGGAAATCAACACCTGGTAAAAAGGCATGGTTAGCTCGGTCTGCTTCTAGGCGAGCCATGTGCTCTGGCTCGTGTCCCCAAAGGACAACGTTCGCGCCGTTACGAGCGAGTGAGATTGCCAAAGAGGTGCCGTATGAGCCTGCGCCAATCACAGTCATTGCGATGTCTTTACCGTAAGCATTGTTTGTATTTGCTTGTGTCATGCTACCGCCTAATTGTCTTGCTACTAGTAGAATCTAGTTCCTAATCGTCAAATTTTACGCCTTCTGGCGATTAGGAACTAGGAACTTTTGTCAGAAATAAAAAATGCACATTGCATCGGATGGTAGACGCTCTGTGCATTTTATTTGATTCGGTGACGTCAGCACTGTGGCTATTCGTCACTTATAAAACGTGAATTACGCTTCAGCTTCGCCTTGTTGAGCTTGCTGTTGTAGGTAGTTCATGAATAGCGCGTCAAAGTTTACTGGCGCTAGGTTCAGTTGAGGGAACGTACCTTTAACGACTAGGCTTGAGATAGTTTCACGAGCGTATGGGAATAGGATGTTCGGGCAGAATGCGCCTAGGCAATGTGCAAGTTGACCAGCTTCCATTTGTTCAGCAGTGAAGATACCACCTTGTTGAACTTCACATAGGAACGCAGTCTCTTCTTCGTTCTTCACAGTAACGGTTAGACGTAGAACAACTTCGTACACGCCTTCACCAAGCTCACGGCTTTGAGTGTCTAGGTCTAGTTTAACGTCTGGGTTCCACTCTTTCTGGAAAATTACTGGAGAGTTCGGCGCTTCAAAAGAAACGTCTTTTAGGAAGATGCGTTGAATTGCGAAGTTTTGTTGTGCGTCTTGAGGTGCTGCTTCAGCCATTTTTTAATCCTTAAATCAATATTTGTTGAGCCTAGAAACGTCTAAGCTCAGAAAACTGGTATGTCCTGAGACTAACTGAGCCAATCTACCTTGACTAGATGAAGCGTGTATTACGTGCAAAGCGTCACAACTTAGTGCTCCAACTGCTTTCAATTTGCTCAGTTTTTTGTCCGCGAGGCTTGGTAAAAGCGCGTTTAAACGCGAACTTTCGTTCTTGCCACGTTCCTACTTCTTACCGCGAACTAACGGCAGGTTCGCTTCGTTCCACGCAATCAAACCATTTTTTAGTAGGCTCACGTTTTCGAAGCCAGCTTTTACTAGTAGGTTTGCGCTTTCTTGAGCGGTCTGTCCTGTCTTACATACAACAATGATTGGGTCTGATTTGTGGTTTTCAAGGCTACCCAAGTTACCCGCTTTGATGTCTGACGGTAAAATGTGAAGTGAGTCGGTGATATGACCTTTTTTGAACTCGTCTTTGGTACGGATATCCACTACAACGCCGTTTTCACGGTTCATAAGATGAGTCAGTTGGTTTACGTTGATTTCTTTGTATGCGGCTGTCGCTGACTTCACGATGTTCATGATAAAGGCGACAAGAAGACCTACCCAAACCAAAGATAGAATCATGTTCTGTTGGAAAAATTCAATGTACTCTTGCATGTCTTGAGCTCTTACGCTGTTGGCGGAAAAATAAAGCAGGAGTATAGCGAGGTTACGGCTCTTAGGCGAGAGGGTTAAAATTTTCTAACGAATAATTGAGATCTCTATAAACCCGTTATGCCCTTACTATCCGTACATTTCGCTCTGGTAGCTTGATTGCTTTGGCCTATTGGACTTATCGGTTTAAGTGACTTCTGTTTTACTGAGAAAAGAGAACAATAGGTATTAACCCATCTTGTTTGATGTTGCTTTAAATTAGCACTGTTTCAAGTGCAAAAATAAGAATGAGAAGCGTAAGAAAACCGAACTTAGACTGGGGTGTACAAAGCGTATTAGAAATGACTATGCTTGTGGAACACGTTTGTTGGCACTGACTCGTTGTTCGCTTAACTTGTAAGATAGCAACAATAAATCGCAAACATTATTTGATCTTAACCTACAGTTTTGGTTAAAAAGTGTAGTAAAATTACGCTAGTTTTGTTTCAAGGTTAGATAGGGCAGCGAGGCCCTACGCCAAAAGTTACTTAAATTTGATGAGGTCATCACTATGTCAGCTAAGAAGCCACTGGCTCTAGTTATCCTTGACGGTTACGGTTACCGTGAAGACACAGCAAGTAACGCAATTGCGAATGCGAAAACACCAGTAATGGATGCTCTGATTGCGAATAACCCACACACATTAATCTCTGCTTCAGGCATGGATGTTGGCCTTCCTGATGGTCAAATGGGTAACTCTGAAGTTGGTCACACTAACATTGGTGCAGGCCGCGTTGTATACCAAGACCTGACTCGTATCACTAAATCAATTGCGGATGGTGAGTTCGAACAAACGCCTGCGCTAGTTGAAGCAATCGACTCTGCTGTGAAAGCTGAAAAAGCAGTACACATCATGGGCCTGATGTCTCCAGGCGGTGTTCACTCTCACGAAGACCACATTTACGCTGCAGTTGAAATGGCAGCGGCTCGTGGCGCAGAGAAAATCTACCTACATTGCTTCCTAGACGGTCGTGACACACCACCACGTAGTGCTGAAAACTCACTACAACGTTTCCAAGACCTATTTGCGAAACTAGGTAAAGGCCGCGTTGCTTCTCTAGTAGGTCGTTACTACGCAATGGACCGTGACAACAATTGGGATCGCGTCCAAGTTGCTTACGATCTTCTAACTCAAGCTAAAGCTGAGTTCACAGCAGAAACGGCAGTTGCAGGTCTAGAAGCGGCTTACGCTCGTGAAGAAAACGACGAATTCGTTAAAGCAACAGCTATCAAAGCAGAAGGTCAAGAAGACGCAATCATGCAAGATGGTGATGCGGTTATCTTCATGAACTACCGTGCTGACCGTGCACGTCAAATCACTCGTGCATTCGTTCCTGCATTTGACGGCTTTGAGCGTGCAGTATTCCCAACAATCAACTTTGTGATGCTGACTCAATACGCGGCTGATATCCCTCTAGCTATCGCATTCCCACCTGCGTCTCTAGAAAACACTTACGGTGAGTGGCTATCTAAACAAGGTCAAACTCAGCTACGTATCTCTGAAACAGAGAAATACGCACACGTGACTTTCTTCTTCAACGGTGGTGTTGAGAACGAATTCGAAGGCGAAGAGCGTCAATTGGTTGCTTCACCAAAAGTTGCAACGTACGACATGCAGCCTGAAATGAGCTCTCCAGAACTAACAGATAAGATGGTTGCGGCTATCAAGTCTGGTAAGTTCGATACCATCATCTGTAACTACCCGAACGCAGATATGGTTGGTCACACTGGCGTTTATGAAGCGGCTGAGAAAGCAATCGAAGCTCTAGATGAAAGTGTGGGTAAAGTGGTTGAAGCAATCAAAGAAGTTGGCGGTCAACTATTGATCACTGCGGACCACGGTAACGCAGAAATGATGATCGACCCTGAAACTGGCGGCATCCACACTGCTCACACTAACCTACCAGTGCCTCTAATCTATGTAGGTGACAAAGCGGTTGAATTCAAAGAAGGCGGTAAACTGTCTGACCTTGCACCAACCATGCTTTCTCTAGCTGGTCTAGAAATCCCAGCAGAAATGACGGGTGAAGTATTAGTTAAATAAATAATTAACTAACGGCTCCGAATGACAAAAGCCCGAGTTTAAACTCGGGCTTTTTTGTATCTGGCAATAAGGGCTGGTCTGTAAGGTTACTGAACCAAAATGCCCGCACCAATCACAGCTAGGGCTGCGCCCAACCATGCAAATCGGTTTGGTCGGCGTTTAGTGTAAATCCAGAGCAGTGGTAGCAACATAATTGGCGTGGTTGAAGATAGAAGTGCAACCATACCTACATTTCCTTCTTGCAGTGCGTATAAGATTAGCGTCATGCCGACGGCCATCGCCAAGAAACCATTAAGCGCAGTAATACCAAATATGCGCCAAGTAATGTGTTGCGTCGAGCGAGCGACTTTGACTCCTAGAATTAACAACATGCTGTGGGCGAAAAAGGCACTGATCATTCGAATAGCAGAAGCCGCAACTGGGTCAATACTGGTTTGCATTACTGGCTTGGCGATGATGCCGCCCAATGCTTGGCACATTGCTGCGGTTAAGCCAAGTCCAATACCCACCCAGATGTTACCTTTAATGTCTTCCAAGACGTTATTCACTTGACCTCTTCGGCCAAAGAATATCGCCATCACCACGCCGCTAAATACCAATGATGCGCCCAGTAGTTCTATTGTGGTCATGACTTCGCTAAATAAGAAGTAGCCCAAGATGGCAGAGAACACGGCGTGGCAAGAGAAGAGTAACCCGGCTTGTCTTGGCCCCATACGATTCAAACACGCGAATAGAGCGGTATCGCCAATAAAAATACCAATCAGTCCTGAGGCCATCATTGGCGTTACGTGTTCCCAAGAAACCGTTAACCAGCCGCCAGTTATCCAGGCCATTGTTGATAAGATCACGGCTGTGCAGCCCATACGCCAGCGGCTGTAAGAAAATGCGCCTAGGTGTTGTGCAGGAATGACCGAAATTAGGCTAGAAACTGCCCACAGAAAAGCGGCGCATAAAGCAAGCCATTCGTAACCCATGATGTGTCGACGTCCTTGTAGAGTAGAGGAGTCTTAATATGCACGAAATTTATGGGATGTAAAAGCCGCTCTGTAAGGGCAGTAGCTGGAGAGCAGCTCCATGACAACACGCTTTTTCATGGAGCTCTTCGATTAAAACAGTACCAAAACTGCGCCATACACGATAAGTAGACCAATCAAACCAAGAATCAGCCCCACTTTCGCCATGTCTTTGCTCTCGATGAGGCCTGTTGAATAAGCCAAAGAGTTTGGTGGTGTGGAAACCGGTAAGATCATGCCAAGTGATGCGGAGAAGGCGACGACAACCAGTAAACCTTGTAGGCCACCAACCGCAATAAGGCTTGGCATGGATGTACCAATAGCGGCAGCAATAGGCATCAATAAGTTTGCCGTTGCGGTATTAGACATAAAGTTCGCCATTAACCAACACACTACCGATAGGGCTAAAACAACGGCAAATGGTGATAGCAGGCTGTAATCAATGGCGTGCGCTAATGCTTCGGCTAAGCCCGTTTTGTCTAAGGCAATACCAATTGCTATACCACCGGCAACCAGCCATAAAACATCCCAGTTAATCAGCTTGAGCTCTTCTTTTCCCATAATGCCCGTTAACGTGAACACTGCTAGTGGGATAATCGCGACAACATATGTATTCATGCCATGCACTTTCGTTGTCATCCAAAGCAAAATGGTTAGTGCAAAAGTGATGTAGACGACGATCGCACGCCAGCTCTTTTTGAATGTACCATCTAGCTTTAGTTTCATTTCTGGTTCGCTAGACGGAAACAGCTTTTGCAACAAGAACCAAGCTACAGTGAGTTGTACCAACACAAATGGTAGACCCATTGTCATCCACGATAGGAAGTCTATCGCGTTTGCTCCAGTGAGATATTGAAGCGCTATCGCATTAGGTGGCGTGCCTATCGGAGTCGCAATGCCGCCTGTATTCGCGGCAATTGGAATGCACAGCACCAGCGCTTTAATCCCTAAATCCCCTTTAGGTGCTGAAGCGACGATGGGGCCAAGCAGGGCTAGCATCATCACGGTCGTGGCAGTATTGGACATAAACATTGAAAAAACGGCGGTAATTAACATCAAGCCCAGCATGATGAACTTAGGTTGGGTGCCGAATGGTTTTAATAGTACTCGGGCGAGGTTGTTGTCGAGCTCGTATTTGGAAGCCGCAATCGCGAGAGCAAAACCACCCATAAAAAGAATAATGATCGGTGAAGAGAAGGCCGAGAAAATATCGGTGTAAGCAATTAACTCTCCTAAATCATGCCCCGCTGGTGGATTGCGAAATAGATGCAAACCTTTATCCGATATCATGATCAGTTCAAGAGCGATAATAAGAATGGACGTAGCAAAAACGGGAACCGGCTCGAGAACCCAAAGTAGGGCAGCAAGAAGAAAAATAGCCAACAGGCGATGCTGAATTAAAGTGAGATCGTCAATAGGAATAGCATCGATCGGCATCATCAAAACACCAAGCGGAATTAAAAAGCACACCAGCAATTTCGCCAACGTGTTTACACTCATCTTTGGCATTGGCTGCCCCTCTAAATATTCATTCTAAGCGCAGGATAATTGATTGTGGAATGAGGGTCTTAGAGGCAGGTATGAGTTTGAGAAATAGAGGCTAAATTTCGAACGGAGTTTTGCTTTTTATCAATAAAAAGAGCCCTTAATAAAGGGCTCTTTAACGGAGTTTTGCTTATTTTTTCAAGGCGTAAGGTGTGCCCATAACGGTTGGCTTACCGTTTTCCATGCTTGCGTCAAACTCAATCGCGTCTTTGGCAAACAGGTTAATAACAGTAGAACCCAGTTTGAAGCGGCCCATCTCTTCGCCTTTTTTCAAGATCACGGCCTTGTCACCCTCTGCTGGGTAATCCCATTTGTAGACAGTGTTTCCACGAGGCGGAGTGATCGTGCCAGCCCATACTTGCTCAATGCTACCAACAATTGTCGCACCAACAAGCACCTGTGCCATTGGACCAAACTCAGTATCGAAGATACACACCACACGCTCGTTACGTGCAAATAGGTTCGGTACGTTTTCTGCTGTCAGAGGGTTTACTGAGAACAGGTCACCTGGTACGTAAATCATTTGGCGCAGAGTGCCGTCACATGGCATGTGTACACGGTGGTAATCGCGCGGAGATAGGTACAATGTTGCAAAAGAACCATCTTTAAATTCGTCAGCTAAATTCGCGTCACCGCCCAGCAATTCTTGTGCTGAGAAGTGATGACCTTTTGCTTGGATAAGTTGACCATCTTCAATAGGGCCAAACTGGCTAACACAAGCGTCGGCTGGATGAGTGATGACGTTTTCGCCTTCAGAAATTGGGCGTGCGCCTTCTTTTAGCTCACGAACGAAAAACTCGTTGAACGTTTTAAAATGTTTAGGATCTGAGTGCTTTGCCTCATCCATATTCACATTGTATTGTTTGATAAACCAACGAATAACTGCTGTTGTTAGACCGCCAGCTTTTGCTGAAGCCAGTTTACCCATTAGGCGAGTGAGGCCGTGTTGTGGGATCCAGTACTGCAGTCCAACTTTAAACTTGTCCATCTTTAATTCCGATACTTCTGTTAGATTCGCGCTTTAGGGCGCGTGATGTTACTGAAATTTAATTTGCTTGTCAGTATTAGGTGAAGACTTTTTACACAGTTACAGCCTTAACTCAATTACAGATCGGCTTTTTTATTACGTGAATACTGACGATTTGCTTTGTTTTCAACCATGCTTTCCAAAATACGATGATAGTTTTCAAAGCGAGTTTCGTTAATTTCCCCGTTCTCGACAGCTTCGCGTAGAAGGCAGCCTGGGTCATCATTGTGTTTACAATCTCGGAACTTGCAACCGCCTAAATATGGTCGAAATTCCACGAATGCTTTTGTTACTTCTTCTGCTTCCAAATGCCAAAGACCAAATTCACGTACTCCAGGTGAGTCGATCAAATCGCCACCCGTTGGAATGTGGTATAAACGTGCAGCCGTCGTGGTGTGTTGGCCCAAGCCAGAGTTCTCAGAGACTTCGCCTTCTTCCACTTCGCTCTCTAGTTCCGGCATTAACGCGTTGACTAAGCTGGATTTCCCTACGCCTGATTGACCAACAAAGATATTAATTCGATCACGCAGTAGGGTTTCTAGTTCAGCAATGCCTTCTCCAGACTTCTTGCTGACCAGAAGCACTTTATAGCCAATACGTTCATATTCTTTGAGCCATTCTTCATACATTGCACGGTCATCGGCTTCTAGAAGGTCGACCTTATTTAAGACCAACAATGGCGCAATATTCAGTGTTTCTGATGCAACGAGATAGCGGTCAATAATATTTAGCGATAGCTCTGGTAATACCGAAGAGACAATGACCATTTGATCAATATTGGCTGCAACGGGTTTTAGACCATCGTAATAATCTGGACGAGTGAGCACTGAAGAGCGAGGTTCTACCGCTTCAACAACACCAGAGATGCCCGCCATAGACTCCAATCCTTCGCGCCATAAAACACGATCGCCAGATACTAGAGACTCAATACCACGGCGGAGGTTACAGCGTTGAATTTCGCCTGTTTCAAGGTCTTCAATGTCCGCGTGCTGACCAAAACGAGTGATCACGAGACCTTGCTTGCTGGCGCCTAGCATGTTTTCATCCCACTGGATGGAATCTTCTTGCTTCTTCAAACGCTTTTGTTGGTTGCTACGTACGCGTCGCACCTGACCTTTGGTTAACTTTTTCTTCTTTGCCACAATTCTGTACTTTATGTGAATTTACTCAAATGGTTGAGCCGTACTCTTGGCTCCGTGTATGAGTATCGTGTTTCTCGTATTTTGAGGTATAGTACCTCTTTTATCGATAAACAAATAGGCGGCGTAACCATGTCCTTTAGCGATCAAAACCTAATTTGGGTTGATTTAGAGATGACAGGGCTTGATCCTGAAACGCACAAAATCATCGAAATTGCTTCTATTGTCACGGATAGCGAACTAAATATTTTGGCTGAAGGTCCAGTGTTAGCGATTCATCAGCCGGAAGAAGAACTAGCGAAAATGGACGACTGGTGTACTAATACGCATACGGCAAGCGGTTTGGTTGAGCGCGTTCGAAACAGTCAAATCTCAGAACAAGACGCAGTCGCACAAACCATTGAATTTTTAGAAAAATGGGTGCCAAAAGGGGCGTCGCCAATATGTGGTAACAGCATTGGGCAGGATCGCCGCTTTTTATACAAGCATATGCCTGAGTTGGAAGAGTTCTTCCATTACCGATATGTTGACGTTAGTACTCTTAAAGAACTAGCACGTCGCTGGCAACCTGAGGTGCTAAATGGGTTCACAAAACAGGGAACACATTTGGCCTTGGACGACATTCGTGAGTCCATCGCAGAACTTAAGTACTATCGAGGTACTATTTTCAAGATTTAACTGTTAAGGTTGCGATCCAAATTGTTGTAATTTATATCGCTTTTGATTGCTTTTTCGTCGTTCAGTAAAAAAATAAAGTTTTTTTGAAGGAAGGACTTGCATCACAAAAAAATGCTCTTATAATTCGCAGCCCTAAACAGCGGAAACGTTGTTGATGCGACACTAGCTCAGTTGGTAGAGCGCAACCTTGCCAAGGTTGAGGTCACGAGTTCGAACCTCGTGTGTCGCTCC
>NZ_JAWOTC010000022.1:0-68441 GCF_033338675.1 Vibrio sp. Vb1574 | reverse complement strand
GGCTACGATGATTAACTGATGTAACCGATCAGATCGTAACTTCCTGATTTAGTTCCATCGAATTACGCAACAAAGCCAAAGTTACCTGACGTACAATTAAATTCTTGCCACTTAGCTCCTATTAAAATTAGGGCTGTTTTGTACATGAGTTGGAGACTTGCGGCAACAAGTAACGTCATTAAGTCGTAAAGAATATACCTATTACACTTAAACGGCGGTTAATAGTGCTGATTGTTACTTTAGTATTTCTGATATATCACTTTTTAAGTGACGGCTTAACTTCTACAGAATATTTCCACATCACGCTCCCGTTTTCTACAAGATCATAACTCGCGCTTTGACCCTCGGAGTTGAGTACAAATACCGGCATTTCCATCCTTGACGTAGCGCCATCTCGGTTGCATGACATGGTAGCTTCAAGTTGTATGCTATTTTTGCTCGGTTCTGAAAGGGTTCCTAAGTACGTGCAGCCGTCGACAAAACTGGTTTTGCTTTTTCCTTTAGAGGATATTTCAAAAGTCGGAAAAATGAATGTTGATTGAGGCTCTGTTACTACCACATTGACTTGATAGTTCGTCGCTGAAAAAGCATTGAAATGAGCTCCAAGCATAAGTAAGAACAAGATTTTTGATTTCATAAACTCTTCTTTATTTCGATATTACTAGTTTGGTTACGGCGCTATTAACGTGACCACTTAATCTAAAACTTTACTGCGGAAGCATTAAAAAGGATACAAAGGTAGAGTAGTTGAATATGGTTAATCGGCCGTAAATAGTTTTATTAAGCGATTTTACATACCTAAAAGAGGTAAGTTCTTTCGCTTTTGATAGGTTAATGCTAATTCTAAACAGGTCTTGATTGAAGCTTCTGGCAAAGGTGCTGATAAAGATAGAATTATTGCTCGATTACCCTGAAACTCAAGTGAGTCACTATACAGTTCGCGGAATGTGTCGACGAGCTTAGTTTGGCAATTAAAGAACAGATAATAACGACTAGGCGTTTTCTGTTTCCAATCCATCCTTACCGGGCTACCTGTTTTCACACTGTAGCTTGGCTCTCCCCATTTTAGAGATTCTTCAACTTCCCCCAGTTTTAATTCAGAAGCGATAGTTAAGACGGTATTTCGTAGCTCTTCTATCCGAATACGCACATGTTTTGGATACTCATCAAATCTTGCCTTCACTGCATGGTTCATTGGTATCTCCTATAAATAGCGTTGTTTTGGGGTGAAGCCCAAGCGTACTTTGGCTATGTAGCAATTACGTCATAATGTTATTAATCAATAAATCTAGCACATAGCCAAATAAGCGTAAGGGTTTCCCTCGGTTACGTTTAGGATGCTCTGGGTGAAAACATGATGATTGACATGCCAAGCATAGCGATAGAAACCCCCACTATGTCCCAGAGCGTTGGTCGAACGCCGTCGATACACCACAACCATAGAATTGCGACAAAAATATAGACACCTCCGTAAGCAGCATAAACTCTGCCAGTTGCGGTAGGATGTAAAGATAGAAGCCAAGCAAACATAGCAAGACACAGCGCTGCTGGTACCAAAAGCCAAACTGACTTATCTTCCTTTAACCAGAGATAAGGTAAGTAGCAGCCTAATATTTCTGCAATGGCGGTTATAAAGAAAAGCCCAATGGTTTTGACTTCAGTCACTTAAACATTCCTATCTTTATCTACAAATATATGATGCTGGTTAAATGGGCAATTGCTCAGCTCATTACATTTCGCCCAGCTTAATCTTGGATTGAGCCTCACTCACGGTTTGTTTACCGAATAACAAATCCATCATCGAAATGATTCGTTTGTTGTCTTTACCCCATTTATCTGGATTCGCGCTGTTTGGTGCTTTAAATTCAACTTGTCCTACTTTTTCGTTATTTTTGTAGGCTTTGATCTGAGCATCAGCGATAAATGTTCTAAAATCCCAGCTCCAGCGTGATACGTAAGTAAGTGTCAGCTCAGAGCTAACAGGAGGAGTGCCGTCGCTTACGACTGTGCATTTATGGGCGGTATCCAAACACCAGTCTTGCATCGAATCTAAGAAAACATCTCGCGTGGCGTTGTCTTTTACGATGGTGATTTCCTTGCTCTGATTTTCTTTCGAGATTGTTTCTACCGTATACTTTGGTGCCGCACATGCGGCTAATAGAATAGGCAAGCTTAGAATGATGAGTTTTTTGTGCATCTTATGTCTCTTTTTTAAATTTATATATTCAAACAACTTCAAGATACTGAGTTCAACGAGAATAACTAACAAGCATGGCAACAGTTATTAACAAAACCTTTAGAGTCGAAGGGTTTGTTTCGGGAGTATGCCAATGTCTCGAAGCAAAATAATTAGTAAGAGATTGCTATAGCGTTATGTTAACTCTTGAACTTATGTCCGTATCAATGTTCAGAATTCTTCGCATTGAAGTTTTTGAAGTGCAATTCTAACGGAATTTTAAATTGCTGCATAATGCTCAATTAAGAGGAATAGGGGAGCTTATCGTTAAACATAACGTGTAGTTCTGTAAATTGCCCCCTAAGACTAAGCTAAAAGGGCCTAATGTTTTAAAATAGCTTCTTGTCTATTCTGTTGTGTGAGTTTTCAATGTTGTCTCATACTAGCCACTTAAAAGAGCGCTGTAAGAACTTGTCTGCATTATCAAGGACGATTTCACCGTGAGCCATAACCAATATATTAGGTTTCCAAGACAGCAGTTTATTTAAGTGTTTTCGAGCCTCTCGTTTGCTAAACATAAAACTTAGGCGCCAATCCAAAGGCATTTTTCCATTCGGAGCAAGAATACCGGCCCCTTTAGCCACAAACCGCTGCCAGTAGTTAAAGTCCTGGCCAGAAAAATTCTCGACGAGGTCAGTAACAATTAAGGTCTTTGAAAGTCGATGATAAAACACACACTCTTCCATTAATGGAGAGCCAGAAAATAGTTCTTGTTCAACCTCAGAGTTCCAAGCATTACCGCCTTGGTTAAGTGAAGCGTGAAAGTGTATATCACGGCACTTCTTGATGACTTCATCTGTGCCATAAACTTCTGCGCTAGGATAGGCAAATACCCATTCAGATAAGAACAAGTGGTGTAAATGATTAGGAGCGATTAAGTATTTCACTTGGCCTAGATTGTTGATTTGCTCTCTAATCGAATTTGATAACTTAATTGGACTATGAACCCAAAGGCCACCATCAGAAAGCCTAACAATAGTCATACGAGTGGTGTATGGGAGTCCTAAGAATTGGACGGGATCTCCGTCAAATATCCATATCTCTTGGGCTAACTTTTTCATGTCTCTCCAACCGTTAACACTGTATTAAGGCGGCATTTAAGTTACTCAAAAGCTGCCTTGTTGCACAATAAACGCTTCGCTAAGCGTAAACCAAAAATATTAGGTTTACCAAACCCTTATTGAGTGCAGCTGTACATCTTTGAGTATTTTTATACTGAACGAACGTAAAGTAGTTTTAAGAGGATCATTTGACTTGATAGAACAAAACCCCGCTATTTTTGAGCAGGGTTTTGCAATTAGATAAAGGGGCTAACCGATGATGAAGAAGAAAATCGCGGTTGCAACAATACCAATCAACGCATAAGGAAACTGTGTGGTTGCGTGTTGCATTGCTGTACAGCCCGAACCTTGTGCAGATAACACGGTTGAGTCACTAAAGAAACAAGAGTGGCTCCCTGCCGCTGATGCTGAAAGCAGCGCTGCAACGGTTAAGTGTAGAGGCACACCAAGCTGTTCGCCCAAAGGTAGAACAATTGGCATCGCTACTGCAAACGTTCCCCAAGACGATGCCGTTGCAAATACCAACGCGCCCGTAATCATAAAGATAATCGCCGGGAAGTAAGACGCTGACAGGTAAGGGCTGACGGTCTCAATGACATACTGCGTGACGCCCAATGAGTCGTTGACCGATTTCAACATGAAACCACCAATAACGGTCGCAAGCGGCAGTAGCATAACCTTAATGCCATCATAAACAGCTTCGAACATGTCGTTCATCGAGATCAGTTTTTGTGCGCCGTAAAAGCTAATAGTAAAGATTAACGCGACGAAAACACCAGCAAGTAGATCGATACCAAAATACCAACTTGCGGCAACAAGTACGATCATTGGTAACAAGAAGTTGACAAGGCCCATGGTTGGGTTGGTATGTGCAGATACATCGGGACCAAAGTCGACATCTGTTGCACCGTCAGGACGAACTTGACCATTCTTCGCACGCTTTTCTGCCTTTTTCATCGCACCTAGATCTGGGATCTTTTCCATTGCAACCAGCAAAACAATCACCAGCGTTACCCAGCCGTAAGCCATGTATGGAATAGCTTCAATGTATGCTTTGATACCATCTCCCGCTTCTGCTACTCCGTTTGCTTCTAGCAACGAACTGAAGAAAATTGCCCAAGTGGAAATCGGTACGAGGATACAGATAGGCGCGGCGGTTGAATCCACAAGATATGAGAGCTTTTCACGCGAGATTTGGTAGCCGTCCGTAACTTTTTTCATTGAGGAAGAAATTGCAATCGCATTCAAATAATCGTCGATAAAGATCAGAATACCTAAAGCAAAGGTCATCAGCATCGATTGCTTACGGCTTTTTACTTTCGTGACCAGCATGTCGGAGAAGCTTAAGATACTGCCGCCTTTCTCCAAAATAGCAATTAGGCCGCCCATCAAACCACAAACGAGGATGATCCAAGCAATAGTTTCATCCATCATTACACTCATGGAAATATCAACAATCTGTTCCACCGCTTCAGTTGGGTTAAGCAGAAGAACACCGGCAATAGCGCCGCTAAAGAGGGCTTCCACAGTTCGGTGTGTTGTCAGCGCAAAGACCAATACCAACGCCGTTGGTAAAAGACTCATCCATCCGTAGGCTTCGCCTTCCTCATGGTTCAAACCGATTGTGGTAAAAAAGACAAACGTCGCAACCGAGATTAAAGAAACAATAATGTGTTGAGAGTTGATTTTAAGAGGCGCATCCAGCGCCTTGGTCTGCGTAGTCATAAAGTTCATTTCCTTTGTTTATGCCGAGTGCAACATCCAGTCGATTTCCAATGGAGTAATCGCTCGCTCAAATTCTGCGAGTTCACTCTGTTTGCAAGCTAGATACAAATCGATAAAATCTCTTGAGATGTATTGAGCCAGCTCACTGTGCTCCAGTCGCTCTAGAGCTTCTGACATACGCAGAGGTAACTCAATTGCATCATCACTGAGAGTCGGTGGACATTGATCTTTGGTGTAGCTTTCACTCGCTAATACTGCGGAAAGTACTACTGCAGCGAGAATGTATGGGTTAACGTCAGCGCCTGCTATACGATGCTCTATACGGCGATTTTTGCTATCGCTGATAGGCACACGCAACGCAACACCGCGGTGGTTTTCTCCCCAATCGGCTTTGGTTGGGACGTAAGCGCCAGGAACAAAGCGACGGTAAGAGTTAACGTTAGGACAGATTAGGGCCATGGCATCGGATGTTTGTGACAGCATCGCTGCCATGGTTTGATAGAAGAAGGCGCTCGCTTGACCGTCTGGTTGGCTAAAGTGGTTGTTACCATCTGTATCAACCAAGCTGAGGTGAATGTGCATGCCATTACCCGCTTGCTCACTAAAAGGTTTCGCCATAAATGTGGCGTCAAATCCGTGCTGATGAGCGACCTGGCGAATCAAGCGTTTTGCGATGATGATTTCATCACATGCTCGAAGCACATCTTTAGAATGGTTGAAGTTGATTTCGAACTGCCCTGGTGCCGATTCAGATAGGGCTCCGGAAGTGTTTAAACCTTGTTCTAATGCAATTCGATTAAGGTCGGCCAAGAAATCAGCGTAGTCATCTAGTCCATCAAGGTCGTAAACCTCGGTATCTTTTTCTCGAGTTTTTTTCGTGGGGTTAATTGCCGTTAATGGTTCGCCATTTTCGCCGCGGGTTTTGTCTATTAAATAGAACTCCAGCTCGAGCGCGACGCAAGGATATTGGTCTTTAGCATGCAGTGTTTGCAATATAGAAGCGAGAATGTTTCGGATGAACAGTGGGTTAGGGTGCTGCCCGGTTTCATCCATCATACTAAGCAGTAGCTGACCAACTTGTTCTTTTGCCGTCGGCATTAAGGTGCCGCTGATTGGATAGCAGAGATTATCTGGTTCTCCGAGATCTTCTCCCAACCCGGCTGTTTCAACGACGTTACCTTTGGTATCTAGGGTGATGGTCGAAAGGGGGAGGGCAACACCTTTATTCAGTTTTTCTAGAGCATCTATCGGGATGCGTTTTCCTCTTGGGGTGGCATTTATATCGGTAAAGATGAGATCGATAAATTCAATATCGGGCCATTTTTGTTTAAAATTTTTTACTTCCTGTAGATACGATTCCATTTTCTTCTCCAAATAGCCTGACGAGTAGAAATTAGAAATAACCAAATTAACAAATAAATTACAGTACTCTGAGCGAGTTGTTTGTTTTTTAGGTTATTTTTAATTTAAACATGCGCTTACACTGTGTTTTTGATGTTTAACGGCTGGTTTTTATGTCTTTCTGTTAACTATTTTGTAACAGTTGGTTTTGTTTTGTTCAATATAATGAGCATAAATATTCAGTTTTGAAGCCTAAAAAGTGCGTCAGATCACGTTGTGACGATAATAATGGTCATCTGTGTTGATAATTTTGTACATGGTTTGTAGGGTTTGTGTTAAATAAATTGAACACGGACATATCATGGCAGATACACACAAACCCATCATTGGTGTGGTTAGCTGCGCTAAAGAGTTGGGTGGCTATCAGATACAAGCGGTCAACGACTTTTACCTTCGCGCCATAAAGGATTTTGGAGGACTACCGATTATGTTGGCTCCCGACATGTCGGGCGATGACGTAACCACCATCCTAGACATATGTGATGGTTTTCTTTTTCCTGGCAGCCACTCTAACGTTGCGCCACATCGATACAATGCAACGCACGAAGAGAGCTACAAAGATGAAGCTCGTGATGAGCTCTCATTCACGTTAATTCGTCATGCGGTTGACCAAAACATTCCGTGCCTTGGTATTTGCCGCGGCTTTCAAGAGATGAATGTCGCACTTGGTGGCTCGTTAAACCCAGCCGTTCATGACTCCGGCTTCAATGACCATCGTGAAGCGCCTGTTGAAGATTTCGAACAAAAATACGCGCCAGCACACGCTGTACTAGTTCAAAAGCAGAGCTTATTTGAACAATGGCTGGTGCAAAATCATTGGGAAAATACCACCTTCTTTGAAGTGAACACACTACACAACCAAGGCGTCGATCAGCTTGCTCCTCTATTACAAGTAGAAGCTAAAGCCCCGGATGGCTTGGTAGAAGCATTTAGTCTTCCTAATCAAAAATTTTTCGTTGGCGTGCAGTGGCACCCAGAATGGGAAGCAAAAACCAATCATTTCTCTCAAATTTTGTTCAATGAATTTATGATGGCTACCTCTCGTTAAACGTTTGGAGCTGTATGAATGGACAATCAAGAGATTGGTAAAAATATTGTTCAGTTACGAAAAAAACATGGATTGTCACAAAGGGAACTAGCCGAGCGCGCAGGTATTACCCACAGTGCAATCTCATCCATTGAAAATGGCAAAGTGAGCCCGTCGGTCAGCTCACTACAAAAAATCGTTAATGTATTTTCTTTATCGTTATCAGAGTTTTTCACTTTTGAACAACCTTCGAACGATGAAGTGAAAGTAGTCATCAAGCCGTCAGATCTTGTGGAAATCGGGAGCGAGACGGTGTCCATGAAACTGGTAACGAATGGTGACAAAGATCAAGTCATCGGATTCTTGATCGAGGAATACGCACCTTATGGAACCACTGGTGCGGCAGAAATCAAACACGAAGGCGAAGAGATTGGCACCGTATTAGAGGGTGAAATCACTCTGGAATATAAAGGGCAATCTCATGTCATAACAGCGGGCGAGTCGTACATTATTGATACGACGAAGCCCCATCGATTTACTAATCACACAGACAAGGCTTGTCGAATGATAAGTGCGCATACGCCAACCACATTTTAGTGGGGGCTTGCCTTGTGTGATCACAAGGAGAGCGTATGAAAACCCAAGAGCAATGGATTGAACTAAAAAACAATCTAAACATCGAAAACAGGGCGTACATTAACGGTGAATACAGTGCCGCTTTAACAGGGCAAACCATCCCGGTAGTTAACCCAGCAACAGATGAGATATTCACCGAAATCGCCCGTTGCCAAAATGAAGATGTTGATCTCGCGGTTTCATACGCTCGCCAAGCATTTCAATCCGGTCAGTGGAGCGAGAGCAGCCCAGCTCATCGCAAAGCAGTGCTTAAACAGTTTGCTGACTTGATTGATCAAAACCAAGAAGAATTGGCTCTGCTAGAAACGCTTGATACCGGTAAGCCTATTTCTCACAGCTTCTCTACCGATATTCCTGGTGCGGCGAGTGCATTACGCTGGTACGCAGAAGCAATCGACAAAGTATACGGCGAAGTTGCCCCAACCGAAAAAGATGTACACGCTTTTATTTCTCATCAACCAATTGGTGTGGTTGCTGCGGTTGTACCGTGGAACTTCCCACTTTGGCTTGCGTGCTGGAAGCTTGGCCCTGCTTTAGCGGCTGGTAATAGCGTGATTCTAAAACCGTCAGAAAAATCTTCTCTCACCGCGATATTCCTAGGTCAACTTGCTTCTCAAGCGGGCTTACCAACAGGCGTTTTCCAAGTCGTTACGGGTTTTGGTCATGAAGCTGGCGACGCGCTGGCGAAACACCAAGACGTAGACTGCATCGCCTTCACAGGCTCGACGCGCATTGCAGGTCAACTGATGGTCAGATCGGGTGAGAGCAACCTAAAGCGTGTGTTTGCAGAAGCGGGCGGCAAGAACGCGAACATCGTGTTTGAAGATTGTGATGATTTAGACCGCGCAGCAGCAGACACCGCCGCAGGGTGTTTCTACAACCAAGGTGAGGTGTGCGTCGCGGCAACCCGCCTGCTTGTTCACGAAAGCATCAAAGATCAGTTTATAGAAAAAGTTATTCAAGCGTCGAAAGCGTTCACGCCAAAAGACCCAATGGACCCAAGTTCATCCATGGGTGCACTCATCGACCAAGATCATAAATCAAAAGTATTGGAATACATCTCGTTAGGTGAATCAGAAGGTGCAAACGTACGTTGTGGCGGTGATGTCGATGGGCAGGGCGCATTTGTTTCCCCAACCATTTTAGACAACGTCGACAACAAGATGCGTGTCGCCAAAGAGGAAATTTTTGGTCCGGTGCTGTGTGTCATTCCATTCAAAGATGAAGCGCAAGCAATTGAGATCGCTAACGATTCGAAGTACGGCTTAGGCGCGGCACTCTGGAGCAGCAATATCAACCGCGTTCATCGCGTAGCAAAACGACTGCAAGCCGGCTCGGTTTGGGTCAACAACTACAACGAAGGTGATATGACGGTCCCATTTGGCGGATTCAAAATGAGCGGAAATGGTCGAGACAAGTCTCTCCACGCGATTGCAAAATTCACCGAAACCAAAACCACTTGGATTCACCTCCATCCTTAAGCCTGCTGACGATTACGATAAATAAAGGAATAGTTCTATGAACAAGCATACGGATTCGTTCTACGCGCACTCTGTGCCAAACATGCCGGAATACCCACAACTGCAAGACAACATCGAGTGCGATGTGTGTGTAGTCGGTGCGGGATTCTCTGGTCTTTCTTCTGCACTACACCTTGCAGAAAAAGGTTTTAAAGTTGTTGTGCTAGAAAGCGCAAAAGTGGGCTTTGGAGCAACTGGTCGTAACGGTGGCCAAATCGTTAACAGCTACAGCCGAGATGTTGACGTGATTGAAAGCCGTTACGACCAAAACCAAGCCAAAGCTCTGTGCGATATGATTTTTGAAGGCGGCGATATCATCCGTGGCCTGATTGACAAATACGACATCAACTGTGATTACAAGCAAGGTGGCTTGTTCACGGCACTGAACAGTAAACAACTCAAAGGGCTAGAAGAACATAAGAAGAACTGGGAGCGTTACGGCAACGACCAACTGACTCTGCTTGACGCAGGAGAGGTAGAACAAGCGGTAGGCACTAAAGTATACACTGGCGGCTTACTGGATATGCGCGGTGGTCACATTCACCCGCTTAAACTGGCATTGGGTGAAGCTGCTGCGTTTACGTCTCTAGGTGGTCAAATCTTTGAGCAGTCGGCGGTCGTGTCGATTGACAAAGGGATTAACCCAGTAGTGAAAACGGCGAAAGGCAGCGTGAAGAGCAAGTACGTGGTACTGGCAGGTAACGCCTACCTTGGTGGTTTGGCACCAAACATCAGCAACAAAGCGATTCCGTGTGGCACACAAGTGGTGGCGACTCAGCCTTTGAGTGATGAGCAGCTAAAACAAGTGCTGACCAGTGACTACTGCGTTGAGGACTGTAACTACTTGCTTGACTACTTCCGCTTAACCGCCGACAAGCGTTTGTTGTTCGGAGGTGGCGTGGTTTACGGCGCACGTGACCCAGAAAACATTGAAGCATTGATTCGTCCGAAGATGGAGAAAGTCTTCCCACAATTGAAAGGCATCAAGATTGATTACACCTGGACAGGTAACTTCTTGCTGACTTACTCACGCATGCCGCAATTTGGCTCGTTTGCAGACAACATTTACTACCTACAAGGCTACAGCGGTCACGGTGTAACGTGTACTCACCTAGCAGGTAAGTTGCTGGCCGAAGCTCTGACCGGACACGCAGAACGCTTTGACGCGTTTGCTGCACTGAAACATTACTCCTTCCCGGGGGGCCGCCACTTCCAAATTCCGTTTACGGCAATGGGCGCGGCTTACTATAACCTACGTGACAAACTGGCGATTTAAGAGATAAGGAATATCCAATGAGCAAAGTAGTGAAATTTGCAGCCCTTCAACTGACGAAAAGCTGGGATCTGGAAGATAACTTAGCCAAAGCAAAAAATGCGATTCGTGAAGCAGCACAAAACGGTGCGAACGTGATTCTTCCTCAAGAGCTGTTCGCCGCACCTTACTTCTGCAAAAAACAAGAAGCGAAGTATTTCGAGCTTGCAGAAGAAACGGAGAATTGTCGTCTTATTAAAGAGATGAGTGCGTTGGCTAAAGAGCTCGGCGTGGTGATTCCTGTCAGCTACTTTGAAAAAGCGGGCAATACGTTTTTTAACTCGCTAGTAATGATAGATGCCGATGGCACGGTACTAGATAACTACCGCAAGTCACACATTCCTGATGGCCCGGGCTACAGCGAAAAGTACTATTTTAGCCCTGGCGATACCGGTTTCAAAGTGTGGCAAACCAAGTTCGGTAAGTTCGGTGCTGGCATTTGTTGGGACCAATGGTTCCCAGAGCTTGCGCGCAGCTTGGCTCTGCACGGCGCGGAAGCGATTTTTTACCCAACTGCAATCGGTTCTGAGCCTCAAGATCCGACACTGGATTCACGTGACCACTGGCAACGTACAATGCAAGGTCACTCGGCAGCAAACCTCGTTCCAGTGATTGCGTCAAACCGAGTGGGCACTGAAGTCGATGATGGTATCGAGACGACGTTCTATGGCTCTTCTTTTATCACTGACCACACTGGTGCAAAAATTGCCGAAGCACCGCGTGAAGGTGAAACCATCATTTACGCAGAAATCGACCTCGCTACGACAGCGAAAGCGCGTCACGCGTGGGGCTTGTTCCGCGACCGTCGTCCAGACCTTTACACCAGCGTTGGCAAACTAGCCGTTTAAAGAGGCGTTAAAATGAAGTTATCGACAACACCAGCGCAAGATGGCTTCTATTTTCCGGCTGAGTTTCAGCCGGTTAGTGAAGTTTGGCTAGCGTGGCCAGAAAGGAAAGACAACTGGCGTGATGACGCATTACCCGCGCAAGAAACCTTTGCCAGAATCGCGAACTTAATCGCGGATGTGACCAATGTGTGCGTGGCGGTATGCTCGCACAACTTTGACCGAGCGCGTCAAATGCTCCACTCAGACGTACGTTTGGTGGAAATCCCATTTAACGATGCGTGGATGCGCGATATCGGGCCGACCGTGCTTGTTAACCGAGCGGGCGAGCGCCGTGGGATTAGTTGGCAATTCAACGCGTGGGGCGGCGAATACAACGGGCTTTACGACAACTGGCAGCAGGACGATCTTGTCGCTGGCTCGGTGTGCGACATCATCGGTATTGATTATTACCGCGCACCGTTTGTACTTGAAGGTGGGGCGATTCACACCGATGGTGAAGGCACCCTTTACACCACAGAAGAGTGCTTACTTAGTCCGGGGCGAAATCCACAGTTGAGCAAAGCGCAAATTGAAGAGCAGTTAAAGGCGTATCTCGGTATCGAAAAAGTCATTTGGTTGCCAAATGGTTTATTCAATGACGAAACAGACGGCCATGTTGACAACCTGATGCACGTTATCGCTCCGGGTAAGGTGGTACTGAGTTGGACCGATGACCCAAGTGATCCGCAATACGCGTTATCTCGTCAAGCGGAACAAGTACTGAAATCTCAGCACGATGCGAAAGGGCGCAATATTGAAATTGTCCGTTTGCCATTACCGGGTCCGTTGCATTACAGCGAGCGCGAAGCCAATGGCATTGACGCCAGTTCGGGAATGAGTCGACAAGCTGGCGAACGCCTAAGTGCCTCTTATGCGAACTTTCTTATCGTCAACGAGCATGTGTTCTTGCCGATGCTGGACGAAGAGACCGACGCTATGGCGATCGATATTTTGCAAAACGCGATGCCGGAATACCAAATCATCGCGATACCGTCGAGAGAGGTTCTACTCGGCGGAGGGAACATTCACTGTATTACGCAGCAGATCCCTGCTTAAACATAAACTCGCCGCTGGCTTAGCGGCGATGATGAGTTGTCAAAAGGAATGACCATGCAACAGATACAAAACCAAAGCCTTGTTTCGTTTATGGTAGCGAATCCACAACAGGGCATTGCAGTGACTAATCCGGCGACCGGAGAACTCCTCGGGTACGCACCAGTTTCAACCGAAAACGACATTTTAAATGGCATTGAACGTGCCAGTGTGGCGCAGAAAGAGTGGGCGGCACTGCCAGCAAAAATGCGTGCTGGCATGCTCAATCGTTGGTTCCAACTCCTGTTAGAAAACAAAGTCGACCTTGGCCGTTTGATGACGTTAGAGCAAGGTAAGCCGCTAGCGGAAGCTCAAGGTGAAGTGCTTTACGGCGCGAGCTTTATCGAATGGTTTGCTGAAGAAGCGAAGCGTACCTACGGTGAGACGATTCCTGCGCCAAGTGCGGACAAGCGTTTGGTGACCATCAAACAGCCAATTGGTGTCGCCTGTGCGATTACACCTTGGAACTTCCCAATTGCGATGATCACGCGCAAAGCAGGGCCAGCTTTAGCAGCAGGCTGTAGCTTTGTGGTAAAACCATCTGAATCTACGCCGCTGTCTGCGTTTGCGGTTGCAGAGCTTGCCTATCAAGCGGGTATCCCACGCGATGTGCTGCAAGTGGTATTGGGGGAAAACTCCCGTCAGGTCGGTGCTATCTTCACTTCACACCCGTTGATTCGTAAGTTGTCTTTCACTGGCTCTACTCAAGTCGGTAGCGTGCTGATGCAGCAAAGCGCGGCTGACATCAAACGTACCTCAATGGAGCTCGGTGGCAACGCGCCATTTATCGTATTCGATGATGCGGATATTGATGCAGCTGTGGCAGGCGCGATGGCGTCGAAATTCCGTAACGCAGGTCAAACGTGTGTTTGTGCGAACCGTTTCTATGTACACAGCAAAGTGTATGACGAATTCGTTGCTAAGTTTGACGCTGCGGTTCAGCAGCTCAAAGTTGGTAACGGATTGGAAGAGGGGGTCAACATTGGTCCAGTGATCAGCGAGTCAGCGAAGCAAGGCATTCAGACGCTTATTGATGGTGCTATCGAGCAAGGCGCGAAGCCGGTTTCAGAGCTTAAAAAGCTCGATGGTCTATTTATGCAGCCAGTGGTTCTCAAAGACGTTACTCACGACATGAAGATTGTTTCCGAGGAAATCTTTGGCCCTGTCGCGCCAGTGATTCGTTTTGACAGCGACGAACAGCTAGTCGAAATGGCGAACGACACCATCTACGGTCTCGCGTCGTACTTCTACAGCCAAAACATTCACCGTGTTTGGAAAATCGCAGAAGCGCTCGAATACGGCATGGTCGGCATTAACGAAGGTATGATCTCTACTGAAGTGGCTCCTTTCGGTGGTGTTAAGCAGTCCGGTATCGGACGTGAAGGAGCAAAACAAGGTATCGATGAATACATGGACGTGAAATATCTCTGCTTTGGCGGCAACTAATTAAGGACAAAACAATGACAAACCAACAACTACACGAAAGAAGAAGCCAAGTTATCGCTCAAGGCATGGGCGCACTGTACCCACTTTACGTCGAGAAAGCAGAAAACGCTTACGTATGGGATATCGAAGGCAACAAATACATCGACTTTGCAGCGGGTATCGCGGTGACTAACACCGGGCATTCTCACAAGCGCATTAGCGAAGCGGTAAAAGCTCAGCTGGACAACTTCTCACACACGTGTGCGATGGTTACGCCATACGCGTCATTCGTAGAGCTGGCTGAAAAGCTGACAGAACTTGCACCAGGTGAGACTAAGAAGAAAGCGATCTTTCTAACCACTGGCGCCGAGGCGGTCGAAAATGCCGTAAAAGTGGCACGCGCTCATACAGGCCGTAGCGGCGTGATAGCGTTTAAAGGCGGCTTTCACGGTCGCACAAACATGACTATGGGGTTAACTGGTAAAGTTGCGCCATATAAAGCAGGCTTTGGTCCTTTCCCGAATGAAATCTACCACGCGCCGTACCCAAATGCGTTCCACGGCATCAGTGTGGAGCAAAGCTTACAAGCGATCGACGATCTATTTGCTTGCGATATCGAACCTTCACGCGTTGCGGCGATCATCTTCGAGCCAGTGCAAGGTGAGGGCGGCTTCTACAAAGCACCTGAAGCGTTTGCACAAGGCTTGCGTCAGCTGTGTGATAAGCACGGTATTATGCTGATTGCCGATGAAATCCAAACGGGTTTTGCTCGTACCGGTAAAATGTTTGCAACAGAGTACCTAGGCATTGAACCAGATCTAATGACAATGGCGAAAGGCATTGCTGGTGGTTTCCCAATCTCAGCGGTGGTTGGGAAAGCGGATGTGATGGACTCTGCGCTGCCGGGTGGTTTAGGTGGCACTTACGCGGGCTCTCCACTTGGTTGTGTTGCTGGTCTTGAAGTGCTGAAAATCATCGAAGAAGAAGATTTGTGTGCTAAAGCGATGGGCATTGGTGAAGTGGTCAATGCACGTATGACCAAACTGCAACAATCTGTGCCTGCTATTGGTGAAATCCGTACCACGGGTGCAATGATGGCGATTGAGTTTACTGACCCAGAATCAGGCAAACCACTGCAAGAGATGACCAAAGCGGTGATTTCTAAAGCGCAAGAAAACGGCCTTATTCTGCTTTCTTGTGGAGTAAAAGCGAACGTGATTCGTCTGTTACCTCCACTGACCATCGAATCTGACGTACTGAACGAAGGCTTAGATAAGTTGGAAAAAGTGATTCTTGAAGTGGCGTAATTCACGCGCTTTTAAATAGCAATAACAAATCAAGGAAGCGGTTGGCATCAATCGTTTCCTTTTTGTTTTTTAGCGTATCTGCTGCCTATCTAAAAAGTATTGCTCAAGCTCCAAGTCGTCACTTTTATTACGGATGACTTAACAATTGGGCTCGTTCTTACTTTCCACTTAGTCGTTACTTTGTTCTCCTCGAATGTGGTTTGGTGCTCGCATTCTAAATCCCGACATCTGAAAGCCACTTGAGTCTATAATTTTATTGAGCGTCATTCCTCACTTTTTGGACTATAAAAATGAGATAGTATTCATATCCCACTTAGGTTGCTTGTCAGATTAGTAGGACGAACTTTGATAACAAAGAATACAAGGTATGCCATTTTACTCGGCTTAGTTCCCATCGCCATATTTGTAGTGGCCTTTCATTCGATAACCAACTTTTACGTCAACTCGGTAAAAGCGTCGAAAATAGATGCTTACGTAGAATATTTAAATCAAAGGTCTGCCTATTTGGACAGAGCAATAGTGAAGCAGATTGCTCAGTTAGATTTTACTTGTAGTGATAGTGATGTAAGAACTTTACGCGACCCACGTTTTTATAACCGTTACATTCGTTTTATTGCGATGACCACAGAAGGCGGAAAAACGTGTTCCACGGTTGGTAGTGAAGTGTCTCGCCCATCTAGTAGTGAACGATTTCAGATGGATGAGAACTTTTTCGCATCACTCATTTTGCCGCAACAGAATGACCAAATAGAGTGGATGGTCATTTATGATAATGAACACGTTGAAGTCTTCTGGGTACTTGATAACAGTTGGGTTAACGAGGTAATAAAAACGCCTTGCAAAGACTGCCTATTTGTAGAGTTTAAGTATGATGAACCAATATTTGGTGATTTAACGATAAGCCGTGGCAAAGCGAATATTGCAGGAGAAGAAAACGCACTCTCAAAAGAGTTTTTCTTTTCAGGAGAGTCTCAAGCCAACATGCTCATCAAGATATTCAGCGGTGAAAAACTTAAAAATTATGCTCAGGAAAGAGTACTTTTGTGGGGCGGTCTTGTAAGTGTGCTTGCTGGTCTTGTGACTGCCTTTGCATACATATCTGGTAAAAGCTTGAGAAAATCCATTACAGGTCTAATTGAAAATGGGATTAGTAATGCAGAATTTATTCCTTACTACCAGGCGATTGTCGATAGTCGCGATGGTAAGACAGTAGGATATGAAGCTCTGATTCGATGGTCGCGACGTGATGGAATGGTGCCACCAAATATGTTTATTGGTGCTGCAGAAGAAAGTGGCCTGATTATCCCGATGACCAATCAGCTTATTCGTAAAATCATACAAGACTTAAGTGACTTACCCGAGCATACGTGGGTCAGCATCAATATTGTTTCCTCCCATTTAGAGTCAGGTGTATTAACGAAGTTGCTGTCGGAGTTAAATTGGCCAATCTCTAATAGAATTCATTTTGAATTGACCGAGAGAATACCAGTAAAAGACACTGAGGCCGCGAAAAAAGAGATTTTGTATTTAACGAATAAAGGCTACAAGTTCAAAATTGACGATTTTGGTACCGGATATGGTGGCTTTTCTTATCTACAAGACTTGGGCATCCGATGTCTAAAAGTGGATAAGATGTTCATTGATCCAATAGGATCTGACGACCAAAAATTGAAAGTGCTGGACTCAATTGTGTCTGCAGCGAACAAAGCGGAATGTGAGATGATTGCAGAAGGTGTAGAGAGCCAGGCTCAAGTCGAATACCTGGCTCAGCATGCGATTTACCTTATTCAAGGTTATGTTTACGCTAAACCAGAGCCCCTGACTAACCTTGCAAGTGCTTAATAGCCATAACGTCATAACATCCCGCTTTAAAGGTGCCAGTTGCCTAGGTTAGCGCTGATTTCTGCTGGTAGGCTCACACTTGAGGATTCCTAACACTCTCATTACTCCTAGAGTGTTAGGAATTAACGTTACTTAGGAGGAGAGTGCGGCTCTTTTCGTTTTGATTGACGTAATGAGCTGAGGTAGTAATGACATTACGATCATTCCTAGCATTAAGCTGTATTGCAGAGGAGTGAACGTTTCCCCCAATAGCAGTAGGCCCGAAACAATGCCTGCGACTGGGTTTGCAATACCACCAAAGGTAAAATCTACGACCGACATCCGCTGTAATAACCATACATACATGCCATACCCTAATGCGGTGTTCAGAATAACTACCCACAGTAACCCTAGAATATTCGTCATGGATACGTCCTGAACGACCGTAACATATGGCTCTGGATTGTTTATCGCCAGCACACTTGTTGCGATAGACATAATCACGCCACCCAAAATGAGCTGCCATGTTAGCACTGTCCACCAGTGCATTTTTGTACCTAGTGACTTTGTTACGCTACTTCCTATCACGATGCACATAATGGCGGAGATCATCGCAAGTAAGCCCACGGGTTCGAGAGAAATAGAGCTAGGATCAAATAAGAACCAAGCTAAAGCAATCAAAGTTGCGCCGCTTATCGCTTGAATGCCACTAGGCTGACGTTTGTAGACCGCCCAACCAAACAGCATCGCAAAAACGGGGACCGAAACCATACCAACACCAGAGATGGCAGAAGGAAGCGTCAACGCCATGACAAAAATGAGACCAAAGAAGCAAGCGATGTTGATGGTTCCTAAAACAAGCAGCACTTTCCACTCACTTCTTTTTGGAAACGAGGGCTTTATTGCCAGCAACAAAAGACCCGCAGGCAGTGCCCTTAGAGCACCAAGTAAAACGGGAGGCCAGTCCGGTAGAGTAAACTGAGTAACAGCATAAGTCGTCCCCCAAAAAAAGGCAGGAATCATCGCAAGTAAAATGTTCATGTTAAATATCTTTATGTAGAGATAATTAAATGTAACGATATCGGCAAGGTGGCTTTTTGTAAAGTATCTTTATGTTAAAATAAAAAATATATGATGTTTGGAGAGAAATAATGGATGCAATTGATAGAGTGGTAGAGCAGTGGGCTAGGGAGAAGCCAGACCTCGACACTGAACCGATGGCAATAATGGGTCGACTAATGCGAATTGCAAAACACATGGAATCTAGGGTCGCCGAGCTACATAAGAAGTACGATCTGAAAATGGGTGAATTTGATGTGTTAGCGACACTGCGTCGAGCTGGTTCACCATATTGTCTTACTCCCTCAGCGTTAATAGAGTCAATGATGCTCACTTCGGGTGCGATGACCAATCGCTTAGATAAACTAGAGAAGAAAGGGTTTATTACCAGAACCCATAGCAAAGAAGACCGACGTAGCGTCACCGTTGAACTAACAGAGCAAGGCTTAACCTTAATTGACAAGCTAATTTTGGAGCATGTAGACGTTCAGCAATCGTTATTGCATGGTTTAGAAGGCAATGAAAAAGAGCAGGTTAACCAGGCGTTAAAATTGCTATTGCCACAATTTGAGTGAGAACGCAGAAGGAGGTAGGGGATATGAAAAGCAAAGAACTAGAACAATACTTAAGTACCTTCATGTGTGCAGAAAGTGATTTCCCATTTGGGCCTGAAGCGCTTGTATACAAAATCAAAGGCAAGATGTTTGCCATCATTGCAGAGAGAAACGGTCGGGAGTATGTCAGCGTAAAAGTAAAACCAGAAGATGGAGAAGTCTTAACGTCGCAGTTTACGGATATTATCCCGGGTTATCACTTAAATAAGCGTCATTGGATAACGGTTTATTTTAACGGTGATGTCGAGGATGGGTTGATTCAAGATTTGTGTGAACGCTCTTATGCTCTTGTCGTTGCCAAGCTGCCGAAAGCACAACGAGCGTTGCTTGGTGAGTAATCGGCAACGCACTGGCCTCTGTTGTCTTGTCGCTCGTTGCTCGTAGCCTTTACGGAAAAATTCGCACCTTTTTCATCCTCGAGCTATATAAGAATAAGAAGGTGGAAAAGGGGAATGATATGCGAGCATTATCTGAATGGCTAAAAGAATATGGTGAGAGTCACCAAAACCCTATCAACCAAAAGATTCACACAATCGCAGTTCCAGGTATTTACCTTTCTGTGGTTGGACTTATTTGGTCGATTCCCCAGATTTCATTATTAGGCTTCGAACTTAATTGGGTTTGGGTAGCGGTGATCCCCACTTGGGTTTTCTATTTTCGTTTGTCTCTGAGCGTATTCATGATGATGATCGGCTACACATTAGCGTGCATTGGCCTTATTTGGTCTCTAGAGGTATTGATGTTGCCCGTTCTGCATATTTCTATGCTCTTGTTTGGTGTATTGTGGATATTGCAATTTATCGGTCACAAGATTGAAGGTAAAAAACCGTCGTTTTTTGAGGATTTACAGTTTCTACTCATCGGCCCGATTTGGGTGTTCAGAAAACACTAGCGATAAGCAAAATCAGGCATCATCCGAATGACACAAGACATATAACGTTCAGAGATTATGTAGCTCTTACTACAGAATACCTCTCCTTCTTATTGCCACGACAAGCATTCACTTTAGATACGCACTATGATTAAAGAGGTGCCAACGCACTTTACGCTATCGAGATGCTTAAACTTACGGCAAGTTTACTTTAGGGGGGGATGAATGTACGATCGACAATATAAATATGCCTATTGGAGAGAAGAGCGTAAAAAAGGCAAATGGCACTATATATTAAAGTCCTTCTTTATGATTTGTTGTGCATTACTGCTTGGTAAAGTCATCGGTTTGTTCATTTTTGGAGAGCTGCATTCTTTAAGCGACATTTGGGAACAACTCCCAGCGGATGTTTTTATTATGATGCTCGTGGGCTTTCCAATTAGTGTCCTTGGTTGGTACCACGAAGAGTCAAAGTTTTTCCGGGCACTGCGACGCAAAGAAAAGCGGTTAAAAGGCAATCAAAATAAACCGAAATAGAGTAACCTTTGTCTCTGTTTGGATTGCCACTTACCTATCTGATCGATTCTATCCCTTCCAGTTGTTTAGCGTTTAGTTACGTGTTGCAAAAAGCCTTCTTAATACAACAAACAGCCCCCAGTGTTGTGGAAGTTGGTACTGTAAGAAACATTAAAAAACGAAGTTGAGCATTAGCGTATAAAGGCTCGCACTGTCATCCTTTGGGGCTGATGAAAACGCGCCAGAGCTATTATTGTAGGCGTTGAACCTTTGCCATTCTGCGTTTAGGGAAACGTTGTAATCTAGGTCGTATCTCAATCCGAGTAAGAAACTGTCTCCACTTTTTTTATCCCGACTATTAAACTGCTGACCGTAAACAATATAAGGAGTCAGCTTGTTTACATTATAACTTGTTGTCGCGTACCAAGATGAGGAAAGATTGCTGGTCTGTCCTTCTACCATAATCACAATGTTATCGAGCTCGTATCTTAACCCTAGAGAGAACAGATCGATCGTGTTGTTTTTTTCTGTTTCAACTAGACGGTCAATGATTGTGGTTCCGCCACCGGGAGTGGACTGCTCAATGTTAGAGAGCGTCGTTGTTTGATCATAATCGCCGTGGAGGTAGGAAAAATTCCAACGATAGCTCTCTCCGCTTAGCGTTAAGTTCATCCCTGCAGTATTGTTTGACTCAATTTCCAATTCAGTACGTTCATTGATGGTTACGTCACTATTGTCTTTAAACCCGACAAACGGCATGGCAGTAAGTACGACTTGCTCATTGAGGTCATGAATCCAGCGTGCAGATAGGCCGTTATAAGCCGTGATACCTAGAATGCTGTCATATACCTCATTCGGTGGGCGGGCTTGGGTAAAAGCGTGGCCGACATAGTTGTACTCAGACATCAAAAACAGTGGCAGTCTTAAGCGTCCTCCTCGTATTTCTATGTTTTGATAGGTATAAGCCAAATACGCCCACTCGAGCTGAGGCGAGCTCCAATGGTCTTGCGGGCGCTTTACGACTTGTGCGGATGCCCGAAATGCCTTGTGAAAATAATCGAGCTGCATGCCGAAAGTGGTATCGCAATCGAAACAAGATTCATCGCCAATAAAGCGGTTAACTAGTAACGTAGTTGGGTTATCGGATTTTGCCCACGAAGTAGAGCCAAAACCACTTAAAGAAAGTTGTTCTGTTAGTTCAATCGTGGCTGAGCTCGGAAAGGTCGCGATACTCAGCGATAACATGGTTAAATATTTTTTCATATCAATTCTCCGAGCTAACCACACATAAAACATGAGCATTACTAGGGACGCTCGATGTTGGGGCATAACCAATTCTATTGGGCTTCTCTTGCATCCATGCTATGAGGTCATCAATGCTGGAGCGTGCAATCACTTTTGGCGGTCTAGCTTTACCTGAAAAAGACAAGCTTGCCCAATGCGCGTTCATTTGCGCTAAATTTTTGTTGAGAAGATAACGATAGAACTCAGCTCTTTCTGTTGATGTCGCAGGCCAGTCAGAGAGTTCAATTCGCTGGCCTTGTAAAAGTTGCGTCTTCCCTCTGTACAACTTTCGCGCTTTATTGACAGTGAGCGGAGAGAATTCGTCATTAAATGAGAAAACGGCGTAGCTCTCTGCAGCGAGAGCTTGGCAATCTAATGAAAGAAGGGCAATCAGAATAAACAGATAGCGTTTTATGTAACGCAAAGGAAAAGCAACGCGAGAATGATTTCTACTCATAGAATCCACCTACATTGCTTGTTCAATTTGATACAACAGTTTTTCTTTGCGCACAGGCTTTGGTACGTAGGCATCCATTCCTGAATCAAAGCAGCGTTGAATATCATCATCAACGACGCTTGCTGTTAATGCGATAATGGGCGTCTTAGCTAATCCTTTACTCGCTTCATAAGCTCTAATTTGCCTAGAAGCTTCAAACCCATCCATTATGGGCATCATGCAATCCATCAAAATAACATCAAACTTTCCATCTTTTTGGAACATTTCGACTGCAATTTGTCCGTTTTCTGCGACTTCGAATTGATAGCCTGCTTTAGATAGCAATAGAGAAGCCACTTTCTGGTTCACTCTATTGTCTTCGACAAGCAAGATACGTTCGGAGCGAATAGGCGTTACCGTTGCTTCTGGTTGCTCTGAACTCGCAGGTAGTTTATGAGTTGTATCGAGAGTAGTGTTCTCTTGGTGTGGTTCAGCAGGCGTCGTGTTGGAAACACGTAACCCAATTGCCTTATCTAACTTCTCTTTAAGCAACCCTGCTTTAAACGGTTTGGGCACATAGTCATCCATTCCAACGTCAAAGCATTTTTGTATATCGTCATCGACCACACTTGCCGTTAGAGCAATAATCGGAATTCTGAAAGCGCGTTTTTCTTTTACTTCTATTTGACGAATTATTTGGGTGGCTTCAAATCCATCCATTACGGGCATCATGCAGTCCATTAAAATTAGGCTGTATTGATTCTGTTGAAATTTCTCAACCGCTTCTTGTCCGTTTACTGCGACATCAAAGTCGAAGCCAGCTTTTGTGACGTGTAGCCCCGCGATTTTTTGATTGACCGTATTGTCATCAACGACCAAAATTTTCGGCAAAGATTTAACATGTTGCGCTGAAATGCTCTCTTGTTGTGCGTGCGAGAAATTTGCCGCACAACTTTCAAGTGCTTTAATTAAGCGCTGCCCTAGTAGTGGCTGAGTGACCAAGGCGCTGATACTGCTTCTAAAGTCGAATTGTGGGCTATGAAGGTGCTTGATGAGGCAGACACGAATGTTTCGTTTACAAAGGCTTTCTATCTCATCGATATGCATCGCCGCTGCATTTGGTGATCCTTCTACATGAATAACGATAACGCGCTCGTTATCAATCCACGTTGGCAACGCACTTAAGGTATCTACTGACTGCGTTATATTGATGTTGAAAAAACTTAACTCGTTACGCAGTTTTTGTTCTAGTTGAGTACTGCTGCATACAATCCATATGTCGTTGTGATTCAGAGCGTGATAAGCGTTAAACTCTTGCGTCACAACAGGAGCAGTTAGTTCAAAGAAGAAGCGACTGCCTTTACCTTTCTCGGATTCAAGTTGAATTTCTCCACCCATTAGCTCAACTAATTGCGTGCTAATGGCAAGCCCAAGTCCAGTTCCCCCAAATTGTCGGGTAGTAGAGTTATCCTCTTGGGCAAATGGAGCAAATATTTTCTTTTGCTGCTGGGCATCAATACCAATCCCAGAATCTTTAACGGAAAACTCGATGACCGCTTCACCATTTTTTATTTCGCGGGTGATGACCGATAGCTCTACACTGCCTTGTTCGGTAAATTTTACCGCGTTAGACATGAAGTTCATGACAACTTGGCGTATACGATGGTCATCCAACATTACGTGGTAAGGCGTGTTACGGCTAATGTTGACTTGCACATCGATGCCTTTTTCCTTTGCTTTCGGTGAAATGATAGAAGCAATGTCATAGATAGACTCTCGAACACAAGTTGAATGTGGGCTAATGAGCAACATCCCAGATTCAATTTTTGAGAAGTCTAGAACGTCATTAATTAAACTCAAAAGCAGTTGGGAGGAGGTTTCAATCGTATCGACGTAATCGCGTTGTGTGGCAGTCAGGGAAGTATCGGATAAGACTTCAGAGATACCAATAACGCCATTTAGCGGCGTGCGGATCTCGTGGGACATGTTGGCCAAAAAGCTACTTTTGGCTTTACTCGCCTTAATTGCATCATCTTTTGCTTGTTCTGCATCTTCTTTAGCTTGTGTGAGCTTTAGTCTGGACAACATCCGCTCATCACTAAGCTTTTTTACCTCTCGAGCAAACTTACTCAGCTCGTCTTTACCCTTTATTAGTTGAGCAAGAGGTGAATTTTCAGTGTTACTTTGTTCATTGCTTTCGTTACTGAGAAATTTGAGGACTAGATTCAAGTTTCCAGTAACTTTTCGCACCAATCTTAGCGTTAAACTTACGACCAACAGCGTTAAAAGGCTCATCATTGCGATAAAGGTAAAGCGGTGCTGTGTCGTCGTGTTGATTGTCTTTGATATATCATCACTCAGCTGCTGTTCCATTTTGTCGTCAACACTTTGTAATAACGATAAGCGTTTGTTGAGTGCAGATAACCCCGCATCAATCTCATCCGGGGTTAATGATTTGAGTTGAGCTGGTTGCAATAAATAAGCACGAAACTCTTGGCTTTTGATAAAGACTTCACCCGTAAACGTCTCAATGAGCAGATCTACTTGTTGTTGATTGGCATTTAGCGTCACAAAACGCTCTAGAAATAGTTGTTGGTTCTGGATTAAAGATTGGATAGAAGCCTGTGTTGTGAGGTCATACTCGTTATTTTCCTCTGAAGATCGAATCAAATATTCGCTTAATCTATGTTCTTCAGTGGACCAGAACATCAACCATTCAAGTTGCATCAAAGAAGAAAGGTGAGTGTTTGTTTCATAACTCACATTTCTAAAATAGACTTTGTCTAAGCTCATGAGGATTTCTTTGAACGTATCAGCGCGCCACTCTGCCGCATCTAACTTTTCTTCTTGATTTTGCGAAGAGAGCATCGAGAGGGTTGCTTCCTCAAAGCTTGTCAACTGGTTTAGTATCTCAGCGTTTTCACCGAATACTGGTGCAGCGGTGTCGCGTAACAATTGAGATATCTGCTGAGTTTTTAGTTGCTTATCTATTACATCAGGGTTATTCGGTAGGTGATAAAGCGAAGATACGCGGTCGATGTAGACAGAGAATAACTGTGCTTTTTGTAGTTCCTGAGCCTGGATAGAAAGGCTTTGTACATGTTTACCCGCGAGGACAAGCAACAATAAAATTGGCAGCAAAACCAACCCAAATAGCTTTTGTTTTACCGACAGGTTGTTCCAAGAAAAGATTCCTACCACGCGCATTTCCATATCCAAGAAGTTGATATGAAAAGTGTAGTTTATTTATCTCAGATGTTAGATTTTAAGAGAAAATTCATATTAATGAGGTGGGGGAAGTGTGACCGATATTGCATTACGAGTACTAACGCGCTAAGCGGCAATAGTTAACAAAACGGCGTTCTAAGCAAAGTGATTGACGCTTTGAGCGCCACTCCCTCGTTGGTATTCAAATGCAATCAATTCCTCAGCTGGTACAGGCCTACCTAAGAAAAAGCCTTGTACGACGTCACAGTGGAGAGACTCCATTCGTGTGAGTTGAGTTTGAGTTTCTACGCCTTCGGCTACTACTTTCATTCTTAGGTTGTGAGCCATGGATACAATCGCGCGAACTAATGAATCGTCTTGATCGCTTTTTCGGATTTGAGCGATAAATGAACGATCAATCTTGAGCCCGTCAAAAGCCATATGTTGTAGGTAGGCAAGGGCTGAATACCCCGTACCAAAGTCATCTAGCCAAACTTCCACTCCGATACTTTGTAGTTTTTTAAGCACATATTGAGCTTTCTCTGTATCATCAATAAAAAGTGACTCTGTCACTTCAACATGAATGGTTTGAGGGGCGACATCATGTCGTCGTAAATACTTAGAAAATAATTGACTTAAATCTTGGCGATAGATTTGTCTTGGGGACAAGTTTAATGCGATGTGAAAATCCGTACCGAAATGTTCTGCCCACATTGCCCGCTGAGCAACTGCCGTCTCAATGATATGTTCTCCAAGCTCCAATATTAAATCACTTTGCTCTGCGATCGGGATAAACGATTCTGGACTGATATAACCTTTCTCGGGATGATTCCACCTAACCAATGCTTCGACCCCAATTAGGCGATAGGTTTTTAGATCAAATTGTGGTTGATACCACAGCTCGAATTGAGACAAGTCACGTACTGAACGACGCAGTTCTCGTTCTATGTATAAACGTTGTTTAATCGTTTCATCAAACGTGGAATCGTATATCGTCATAATGTCTTTACCGCGTCTTTTAGATTCCTGCGCCGCAAGAGAGGAAAGCTGTAAAAGAGACTCAGCGTTTGAACCAAATTCTGGATACACAGCAATTCCGAGGCTTGCCGTAATTTGAATATCGTTCTCTTCCAAACTAAAGGGAGAGAGTAGTTGGCGATGAATATCGTTCGCTTTTTCTCTAGCTTCATGATTGTCCGAGCACGGAAAGGCCAGTACAAATTCATCCGCACCTACTCGACTTACGATGGTCGAAAGGCGGTAAAGCGGCTTAAAATAACTCGGCAAACGGCCTTGAAGCTCTGAGGCAAGATGGCCTAGCAATTTATCCCCAATGTTATGTCCATAGTTATCGTTAATGTGCTTAAAGTCATCCAAGTCAATAAACACAACCGCGAGTGAGGGGGATTTGTGGTCAGTTATTTGCGTTTGAATATCAATGAGTAACTTTTCTCGGTTTGGCAGGGAAGTCAGAATATCGTGGTATGCCATGAACTCAACTCGGCTGGTGTATCGGTTCACTTTGTTTGACATTTTGTTGTACGCCGAAATAAGTTCTCCCACTTCATCTTTGCTTTGTATGTCGGTGACTGGCAGCGCTTGGGTATTTGACTCTGAAAATTGATCTTTTAGTTGCTTGAGTGGCTTAGTTAACGACCGCCCCAAAGCATAAGCGATGATGCTACCGAATAGAACGGATATCCCACTGATCGTTAGCAGCAAGTTAAACATCTTCTGTTTATCGTTTGAGGTAATCGCTTGGACTTGTTCAATGTTCTGTTCTTTCTCTTCCAGTAGATGTATCAAGTTAAGCTCAAGATACACCGCCCCAAGAGTAATATTTGATTGCTGAATCGGCGCTGCGATCTCCAACTGATGCTTGGAAAAGGAAACGAGAGTTCTGGATTCTTCTATTGCTTTCAAAATAAAAGGAGAGCGGTAATGGGGTTGGGCAAACATCCTTAGCTGAGTAGTGCCGTCGTGAAAGATTAGCCCTTCATTGTCAACAACATGTATTTTCGAGACATCTGGCTGGCTCAATGTTGCCTTAATTTGCTCATACGCTTGACTGATATTGTCTGTATAGAGTGGATCAAAAAGCTGTTTTGATAATAGCTCTGCATAAACCAACCCTTTTTGCTTAACGTAAGATTCGGTTTTTTCTTGAGAGTTGTTCGTGATTTGTTGAGTTAAGCTATTTGAATACGCATCGTAACCGTGCATGTATAACGCAAGATTTATCACCACAACAAACAAGACAACGAACATTGTCGAGCAAATGTATTTGGTTTCGAGTGAGAGCTTTTGAAACATCAATCCACCTTCGGTAACAAGTGAACTGACTTGCGCACTGTACTTAAGGAGGCTCGCATTTCTGGAGTAAGTGCGCTGAATTTTTTGGTGTTCTGAAACTTTTTAAGTGCGAGAGAGCCTTCGTGAGTTGTATCCATATCAAGCAGTATGGACGTGATTTTACGCTGTTGCTCTAGGCTCATGCTTGGAGAAGCGAGAATCAAATCCCTGGGTATTTCAACAGAACGAGAAAAAATCGCTAGTTTGTCTTTCATGTTCTCTGGCAAATCTTTGGGATTGTTCCAGTTGAAGTTACTGAATGCTCCTGCCGCAACTCTCTGTTTATATACCCATACAGATAGGTTGATTTCATTTGACTGAGCGAGTTGCTCATCAAGGAATAAATAACCAATACTGTCTTTGGCCGGTTTGTCATCAGGAGAGGGAAGGTATTGCAGTTTTTCTCCGTGATTCAGCAATGTAATCGCAGGTAGGTAATAGCTGCTGGTAGACGTGCGCTTTTCAAAAACAAGCGTTTTTCCGCGCAGGTCAGAAAGTGACTCAATCCCACTCTCTTTATTAGTAAAGAACACAGTATGATATTTTTGCAGGCCTTTTTTCCATCGTATAGCAAGAACTTGGCTATTAGACTCCTTTTCTAAGGTCATCGCATTAAAGGGGGTCGCCGTTGCAATTTGAACGGTGCCATTTTCAAGCGCAACCGCGAGCTGACGATAATTTTTAAATACCTTTACTGCCCCTTTTGCGTAACCATATTCAGCCATATTTTCAGTTACATACTGAGTAAGGGGCGTCGCTTTTTTGATTTTGCTTTGGGCTTTATTGGACACAATGCCAAACGTGAATGTTTTCTCAATATTTTCTTGTGCACTGACAACAAAAGGTGAACTCAGCAAAGTGAGTAATAACAGAGTGCAGGCAGGTTTCATCCGGCTTCAACTTCCTTCTGGTGCATGTCAGTAATATTTAGTATTTATCAATGTGCCGAAATCAATCTTAAAAACAGTATGATGTACAAATTTCGTTGTGTGCGCACTTTTTATAATGTGACTTGGTCACTTATTCCGTTCAAATAGTACCGAATTTGACGTTTATGTACAGGATGAATGTATCACCGTGAGTCTGAATTCACTGGATTCTTGGTCAAGCGCTGTATTGGCTGTGAGCTAATGCGCCTTATGTATCGCTATTTTGTACTAAGAAAATTTTTCCAATTGTTTTTGATACTTTTTCTCGAGAGCTTCATTGCCTGCTGCACGTTCAAGTTGAATCATGAGTTGCAAAGAGGGCTTCTTCACGCCATACATTTGATTGAATCTCATTAATCGAATTCTAGCTTCAGTATAATCACCGCTATCAATTTCTATTTTAGCGAGTTGCAAAATCGATTTTGGTCTATGAGGGTCATGATCGATAGCTCTAGTAAAGTAGTATCTCGCTTTGTCTTTATCTTGTGATTTTAGCGCACAAAAAGCTGCATTCTCATAGCTTGCTGGAATAAGGTAGTAATAAGGCTGCTCAATGGCTCGATTAAACATCTGATCGGCTTTTTCGAAGTCACCTCGCTTGCAAAGAAAAGTACCGTAGTTATTGAGCACATTTCCGTTTTTAGTGTGTTGGCGTAGAGAGCGTTTATACATCTGTTCGGCTTTAATATCTTCACCAACCGTTTCGTAGTAGTGAGCCATAGATAATTGCGCGCGATAGTATTGAGGTGCGTGGTTTAAGGCTTGTTGTAAGTTATCATGCGCGCGAATCATGTTACCGCCGTCTAAATAACCTAAGCCAAGTGCGATACGTGATTCTGCCATTGCCACAGGATCGGCTTTAACGACAGGGCTTCCATCTTCTTTCACCGTCACGCAACCCACGAGTGCAAACTGAGACAATAATATTAGTGCACCGAGCTTTGCTGTTTTCATTCTTTATCCCTACATCCCTGAATCTTTCTGCATGATATGAATTACTTAGCAAAAGCCTATTGAGGAAAAAACACTATGCGATCAGGTTTGCAAACTGTTATGAAAAAGCCGCCATATGGCGGCTTGGTTCACATATTACATTTCGGTAATGATGAGTGCTTTGTTTGCTTATTTTGAAGCTAATCGTCTTTAGTGAAAGCATCTTCACTGAAGTGATCGAGGTCGTACGGTGTTTGCTGATAAACACAGTAGTTCAGCCAGTTTAAAAAGAGGAGGTGTCCATGGCTTCTCCAGCTTGCAATTGGTGGGTTATCTGGGTTGTTGTTTGGGTAATAGTTGACAGGAATAGCGGGCTCCATACCTTCGCTTAAATCTCGGATATATTCATTATGTAAGGTGTGAGAATCATACTCAGGGTGTCCTGTGACAAAGACATTGCGTTTGTCTTTTGTGGTGGCCAAGTACACACCTGCGACATCCGATGTCGCTAAAATGTCTAAGTCAGTATGCTCTTCTAGAAAGTGAGGCGAAAAATCTGCGTAACGCGAGTGAGGAGCCAAAAACGTGTCATCAAATCCGCGTAAGATAGGGTGAAATTGATGATGGATTTGATGATGATACACGCCTGAAAGTTTTTCTTTACGCGTTTTTTTAGGTAGATCGTAGAGTAGCTTTAACCCTGCTTGCGCAGCCCAGCAAACATAAAGAGTGGATGTCACATGATCTTTTGCCCACTCCATGATGGTTTTGAGATGATCCCAATAAATGACATCTTCAAATTGCACCAAACCTAATGGAGCCCCAGTAATGATCATGCCATCGAAGTTTTTATCTCGCACCATTTCAAATTGGCGATAAAACGTGTCTAAATGTTCAGTTGGCGTATTTTTACTCGGGCGGTTATCAATGCGCAGTAATTCGACGTTAACCTGTAGTGGGCTGTTTGAGAGTAGACGCAGAAACTGAGTTTCAGTCTCTATTTTTTTTGGCATCAGATTAAGGATCAGTACTCTTAAAGGACGTATTTCCTGACTCGCTGCACGCGTTTCACTCATCACGAAGATGTTTTCTGTCCTTAATACATCGGTAGCTGGTAATTGATCTGGAATTCTAATTGGCACGACTTTCTCTCCCTAAGTATAGTCAATCTAGACGTCTATACTTCTAAAGCTAACTTAATTAAGTTTAGATGTCGATACGAAATCCGACTTTTCAATCTACTCTTTACATTATGGTAAACCGTACTCGGGGTTGTCACACAATTGTGACTAAAGCAGAGTTTCTGATGAGATAGGTTTGAAACGCAGTGTGTACTATTTGCTGGTAATTATGCGATCACGTTAATATGTGAAGGTGACTTCGTAGTAAGGAAGTCTCAAATTAATGAGCCATACTAAAAACAATCAGCTCACCATTTTGCATTAATGTGCATATTTGGAAACATCGTCAGTGGAGGACATTATGTTCGGTATTTTCAAGAGAAAGACAAAGATTCAGAGCATCGCTCAAGAAGTTCCTTGCGTGCTACTGCATTCGTTTGGTGATAAAGACATTTATACGCCGGAAGAGATTGATCAAGTTCTTCAAAAGCTGGGTTATGATAAGAGCAAGGATGTGAGTCATTATCAGTATGCGTATGGAATGTTTGCCGATGAAGCCTCTTACGAGCTCCTAGAACTAACGGATGAGCTAGGTAATTATGGTCATTTCCAACGTGAAGTAGGTAAGATGCTACTCAATACACCTGAGCCGATTGATATGCATATCTACTTTGAAATTTCTCGTCAGCACCAAAACGTCAGCCTTTCACCTGGTCATCAAAAAGTAAGCGAAAGTGATGGTGTGTAAACATCGTTAGTGGTATTCCATCGTGAGATGAGTTGGGTATAATGCGCGGCCTAATTATCCGGACATGTTGTCGGTTACATTTCTGTTGAGCGTTAATGCCTTATGTTCAAAATGCTTGTCTCTATGCCACCAATGTTGGCGCTGTCGATAGCGATTGTATGTGAAGTGATTGCCACTTCTTATATTCCCAAAACAGAGCAATTTACGAAAGTAATGCCGAGCACAGTCGTTTTGATTGGTTACGGCATCGCTTTCTTCTTGCTTTCCGTCACAGTGCAAACAATGCCTGTCGGGGTTGTTTATGCCATATGGAGTGGTGCTGGGATCGTTTTGGTTGCGACGGTTGGTTACTTTGTTTACGGACAGCGTCTAGACTTACCAGCCCTAGTTGGTATTGGGTTTATTATCGCTGGTGTGTTGATCGTAAATTTATTATCCAAAACAGTAGGGTACGAATAACGCCACTCTACTTGTTAAGTGAATAAGAAGCCGCAGCGAGAAATTGCTGCGGCTTTTTAGTGCAAATTCAATCGCTAATGGCGAGTATTGATATGATGTCTTATTGTTGCATTCATCACGGTCGCATTATGTGATTGAAAAACAGGCATTATTTAGCGCATTGAAAATACAAAGTTATGTTTCTTCAAACTTTAGGAAAGGGCAGTAGATAAATCACTCCGATAGATGTTAACGTGGCGACTCATCTTTACTGCTTTTTCATTCCCTACATATTTCTGCAAAGTTCTTATTGTGTAGTGTGTCGAAGAACCATAGAATCCGCGCGCTTTAATTTATGTTATTAGCGTTATCAATGATAAAAGTGCAGTCCATTATCATTGTTTTTATCACTTATAGATGGGCACATCTGACAATACTTACATGAACAAATACAAAAAGCCTGCATTCAAGGCCGAATTTCTTTTGCCTCGTTACTGGGGAACGTTAATTATCATTAGCGTGATGTACTTACTTAGCCTCCTTCCTTTTAAAGTTCAACTAGCTTTGGGACGCAACATTGGTCGTTTAGCTATGCGACTCATGAGAAAACGTCAAGTTACGATCAGACGCAATCTTGAGCTTTGCTTCCCTCATATGGAAGAATGCCAACGCGAAGCAATTCTAAAAGACAACATCGACAATACTGGCATCGCACTTTTTGAGACCGCAATGGCATGGTTTTGGTCAGATAAACGGGTAAACAAACACGTCACGATAAAAGGCATGGAGCATCTAGAGGCTTTAGAGAAGTCAGGCAAAGGTGCATTAATGTTGGCCGTACACTCAATGAATCTAGAGTTAGGTGCTCGAGCTTTTGGCATTAAAAAGTCTGGAACCGGTGTTTATCGCCCAAACAATAATCCGTGCTTTGATTATTTTCAGTATAAGGGACGCTCTCGCTCTAATCGTACACTGATTGATCGTAAAAACGTCAAAGCCATGCTTGAAGCACTTAAAACGGGTGAGCGGGTTTGGTATGCACCGGACCACGATTATGGTAACCGACGCTCGACATTTGCACCGTTATTTGCCGTTAAAAATGCTTGTACTACGACAGGCACAAGTTTGTTGGTTGATTCTACAGATTGCGCCATTGTGCCTTTTACGATGGTAAGAGGAAAAGACGGACACTATACCCTAACCATTAGTGCGCCCGTCGAAGGTTTCCCGAAAGAGGATCATCAACGCGCCGCCGCATTCGTGAATCAAATAGTTGAAACATCAATCATGGCAAGTCCGAGCCAGTATATGTGGCTTCATCGTCGGTTTAAAACTAGACCAGAGGGTGAGGACTGTTTGTACAAGCCTAGGCTCATCCCTAGCTTGGCATAACACATAGAGAGCCTAAAAAAAGCCCAAGGAACGTACGAACCTTGGGCTTTTACTTTCTATTCTTTTCGCTTTATAAGTAGCGATCTTTTAGGTGAGCTTGAAAGTGTTTAGCATTCAGTGTTTCACCCGTGGCTTGTTTTACCAACTCATCAGTGGTGAATAAGCTACCTTTACTCCAGATGTTTTCCGAGAGCCAATTGAATATCGGAGCTAAGTCGCCAGAACGAATAACCGCATCTACATCGACGGTTTGTTTCATCGCTGCCATAAATTGTGCAGCGTACATCGCACCGAGCGTGTAGGACGGGAAATAGCCAAAACTTCCGTCTGTCCAATGGATATCTTGCATACAGCCATTTTTGAAGTTTCCTTCGGTTGATAGCCCCAAGTACGCTTTCATCTTTTCGTTCCAGAGTTCTGGTACATCTGTATGTTTGATGACGCCGTTCATGAGATCTCGCTCAATTTCATATCGAAGAATAACGTGAGCAGGATATGTTAGTTCGTCAGCATCTACGCGAATAAAGCCTTTTTCTACGCGAGTGTAAATTTTGGCTAAATTGTCTTTTTCGAATTCACTACCAGAAAAATGGTTAGAAGCCAGTCGAGCGAGGTGATCGATAAACGCGCTGCTTCGTCCTATTTGCATTTCAAAGAAGAGTGATTGTGATTCATGAATACCCATAGAGCGAGCTTCTCCCGCGGGTGTTCCTGATAAATCTTTTGGTAGCCCTTGCTCGTATCGAGCATGGCCAGTTTCGTGGACAATCCCCATCAATGATTGGACAAACTCGTTTTCATTATAACGTGTCGTAATACGCACATCTGTCGGTACACCGCCACAAAATGGGTGGGTACTCTCATCAAGTCGACCGTGTTCAAAATCGAATTGAAGTAGCTTCATGGCTTCCAAACCGAGCGCTTTTTGCTTTTCCGCAGGGTAGTGTGCAGTTGGCAATAAGATGTTGTCTGATTGTTGTTTTTCAAGCGCTTCATCGATCAAAGTAGGAAGCCAGGTTTTCACGTCAGCAAAAAGAATGTCTAACGACGCAGACGTTGTGCCAGGTTCATAAACATCGAGCATGGCATCATAAGGAGTCGTGCCATTTGCTTCGGCTCTAATTTGCGCTTCTTCCTGCGATAGCTTTACGACTTCAGCCCAGTTCTTTTCAAAACCAGCCCAGTCATTTTCTCCACGTTGCGTACGCCATGCATGTTCACATTTGGAGCCAGCAAGAGATTGAGCTTGAACTAATGATTCTGGTAGTAAGTTAGCTTGCTGCCACCCACGCTTCATTTCTCTTAGGATAGATTTTTCTTTTGTAGACAGCGTCTCTTCTTCTGCCTGAGCGAAAAGCTCTCCCAAGTGCGGTTGAGTCATTAAAGAATGGATATGTACATCGAGCTCTGCCGTGGCATTCGAGCGTGCTTCAGCGCCACCAGGTGGCATGACCGCCGCTTGATCCCAATCTATGATGGCTGATAGATGCTCAAAATTTGCCACTTTTTTGGAATGTTCAACGAGTTTTGTAAATGCGTTCATGTGACTACTCTTATTCTTTTGTTCTTTCCCTAAACACCCGATAACGGGTCCTTCATATGGTGTTGCACTAAGCAACCTGCGTTAATTTACTAATAATTAATAATTAACAATTAACTCCAACCCATTGTCCATAAACTCACCCAGTTGTATAGCTCTCTTAAAAAAGAAGCTTGCGAATCTTGTGGATTGGCGGTATTGATGAAGGATTGACAATTAATTATCACGATAATATGGATATTTTGAATTTCGAGGCATTTATTATTGCCATTACGATTTTAACGTTAACGCCAGGTTTAGATACTGCACTTGTTATCCGTAACACTAGCCGATCGGGCCTAAAAGATGGATGTACAACCAGTCTAGGGATTTGCTTTGGCTTATTCGTACATGCTTTTTTTTCTGCGGTTGGTATCTCGGCGATTCTTGCGCAATCAGCAGAGTTGTTCCAAATCGTAAAAATGATTGGCGCAGCTTATCTTATCTGGCTTGGTTTGAGCAGTTTAAAAGCGCTAATGTCGTCGAAAGATGGATTGACCGTGACCGAGCAGATTCACGAAGTGTTTAATGGTAAGCGCTCTTTTAGAGAGGGCTTTCTTTCTAACGTCTTGAACCCGAAAACGGCGGTCTTCTATTTGGCTTTCTTGCCACAGTTTGTGAATCCAGAAGGTTCACCCTTGCTTCAATCAATGATGATGGCATCTGTACACTTTGCTATTGCGATGGTTTGGCAGTGTGGTTTAGCTGGCGCGCTTAACTCGGCTAAAAATCTACTAAAGAATGCAAGCTTTATGAAGTGGATGGAAGGCGCGACGGGCGCAGTATTAGTCGCACTTGGTGTGAAGTTATTAATTGAAAAACCCGTTTAATGCGTAATATTTATCGATTGTTGATACTACTCGCTGTATTTATTGTGGGGATAGGTGCCGCTGTTGCTTGGCATACGTGGCCACAAGTACAGTTTGCGCAACGCGGCATGATCTGGTCTTGGCACTGGGGCTACTTCGAACCTTTTGCTAATGGAATACAACAAACGCGAACTCAAGACACTAAACAGTTATTGCTCAGGCGTGTGTATTTGCATGACGCTATTGTCGTTTTTGTTTCGACAACTATGGACAATAAATTTGAGGTCGACGTTGTAAAAGAGCAAACCTGTGAACCTAAAACGACGACTTGGGCTTCGGTCTCTGTCAATCATCAACGTGTCAGGCATGTACCTATGGTGTGCGATGCGTTTGGGCAAGGCTACTTTTATCGCTACATCGGGAAACATCTGGAATCGATTGAGGTTGGTGTCGGCGACTCGTTTGTAACAGAAGCATTTTTAGACTGGCCGCTATCAGAGTTGAAAGCGGATCAATTCAAGCAAAAAAATGCGAAGTTTTTTGAAGAACGTGGAGAAAACGTTGAGCATCAATGGTTGAGAGATTAACCATTTAACCGAAGATAAATAAAGCCCGCTAAATAATAGCGGGCTTTATGTTTTTACCATTTCTAATGTGCTTTGCTCTCCGTTACTGGTAGTTTGTGACCGAACAGCTGTCGTTTCACTAAGCTTTCACTGCTTCACCTGATTGCGATGTTGAGCTAAAGAACAGTTTGGTTTCTGCCAGTACGACGTGACGCAGTGCGATCAAACCAATCAGGTTAGGAATTGCCATCAGACCGTTTACGATATCAGCCAGTAGCCAAATCATATCGAGGTGAAGGAATGCACCAGATGCCACCAAGCCAACGAAAATCAGTTTGTATGGAAGCACAGCTTTAGTTCCGAACAGGAACACAACGCAACGCTCACCGTAGTAGTTCCAACCAAGAATGGTGGTAAAAGCGAAGAACATCAAACCGATTGAGACGAGCATAGGGCCAAATGTATCTGCATTTAAACCCACCGCAAAAGCATGAGTCGTCATCGCGGCACCAGCAAGGTCACTTTGCCATGCACCGGTCAGGATTAGAGCAAGGCCTGTCATGGTACAAATAATGATGGTATCGAAAAAGGTACCCGTCATTGAAATTAGGCCTTGTTTAACACAAGAGTCTGTCTTCGCTGCTGCTGCTGCCATAGGCGCGCTACCCAAACCAGATTCATTTGAGAACACACCGCGAGCGATACCTGATTGGATTGCCAACATGATGCTTGCACCTAGAAAACCACCAGTCGCTGCTGTTGATGTAAAGGCTGAAACCAGCACTAATTCAACGGCATTGAACAATTGGTCTGCATTCATGATGATCACGCTTAAACACGCCAACACATAAAATACAGCCATGGTAGGAACCACTTTTCCTGCAACGTTAGCAATGGATTTGATGCCACCCAAAGTTACGAAAGCAACCAAAAGAGTTAGTACGAAGGCAGATAGCTCACGGTTAACACCAAGAGATATCTCACTTGCATCCAGAATCGCGTTTACTTGTGGAAACGTACCGATACCAAAACAAGCAACACCCAAAGCAAACACTGCAAACATGATCGCGAGAGCTTTTGAGCCAACACCGTATTGCAAGTAATACATTGGGCCACCAATCATTTGGCCTTTATCATCGACTCTTCGGTACTTAACCGCCAACAAACATTCGGCGTATTTAGTCGCCATTCCGAAAAGGGCAGCGAGCCACATCCAGAATAGAGCGCCTGGTCCACCGAGTTTGATTGCTGTGGCAACACCAACAATGTTACCAGTACCAATTGTTGCTGAGAGCGCAGTACAAAGAGCTGCAAAGCTAGAAACGTCACCTTGAGTATTAGATGACTTATCTTTACTGAATACCATCGCTAGCGCTGTTGGGAGGTGTTTAAACTGGATCAAGCCAAGGCTAAAAGTGAAGTAAACCCCTGTACCTACTAGCAAAATAAGCAGCGGTGGACCCCAGACAAAATTATCGATGGTTTGTAGTAAAGATTGTAGGTTGTTCATGATTTCCCCTTAATAAAACAACTAATAAGGAGAAGAGGGAAAGGACGAGATCAACGATCTCTAAAAGAACTAAGCTATTGGTTGTAGGCGGGAAGGCCAAGCAAAATAGTTAGGTTGTAACTTTCCACTCCTCTGTCCTTTTGCCTGAGAGTTTCACCTTGCGTGAGTGCAAGACTTGCTCCTTCGGCGACCGATTTAACGGTTCTCTCCAGAGGTTCCTCCAACTACAGTCCCCGCTACCTAGGTAGCACCTGAAATAGTTAATTCTTCGGCGAGTTATGCTAATCAAATGTTAAAATTTGATTAATAACCACTCTCCTGCAGTCTTCATCGGAACAATTACTCAATTAAATGAGTAAAGGTTAGTTAATGATGCTGGTCATCATTAACGTGTGAACTCTATCATGTTTTTGGTCCATTTCAACACCCTATGTCAATTTATTTTCAATGAAATAACCTCATCAATTTTCATGAAGGTATGTTTGCCAATCTTTTTGTGCGAGTCACGGCATAAATAAAATTTATTGGGTTAGGGAATGGAACCCAAAAACACTTCAGAACGATAAATGTGTTTCGACCGTTACGACATAAGTTATTCAATTAAGGACACAAAATTGATTAAAATCGGAGCACTTATTTTAAAATCTACGCTAAGTTGACCTTATGGTACGTATAAATGGGTTACAATGAATCTTTGTGAAACAGTCTACGGACCTAGGCAGTTTTTCATGAGTGGACAAGGAGGCGGTATGACCAGATTATTAGCCATTGCGGTGTTGATTGCAGTAGCATTTGTGCTGTTTCGTTATCGAACCAATGAAAAAGTCCAAAAAGCGACCGTTATAACATTAATTGGCGCATTTCTGATTTATACAGCATCAATTATGTTTGCGGAATTGATCCGCTAGCAAAGTAAAAGAGTCCTTGGAGTAGTATACGGTGAGTTCTCAGAACAAAATGGAAGAGCAAGACGACGTAGTTGTCATTGAAGAGCGTGACAAACGTACGCATATCTATATCGCAATCGCTGCGGTGTTAGGCTTGGCATTTGGTGGCCTTGTTGGATCGGTTGTCACTGCGAACAAGTGGGAATCGACTTACCACGTATTAGAAGAAAAGTATCAAGCACTAACGCAAGATAAAACCCAGTTGGCATCTCAAGTAAAAGTGCGTGAAGAGGCGCTTGACCAAGAGATACAAAACCAAGTTAGTGAGTTACTCGCCGCGAAAGATGAAGCTCATCAGAAAGCACTTAAGAAGTTGCAAAAGCAATTGACTGAGGTCGAGAAGGTTAACTTGTCACTAGAGTCTCAATTGAAGCAGCAGGCAGATAAGATCAACACGACGAAGTCAGAAAATGAGAAGTTGAGTCGTCAAGCGGATATGCAAGCGACTATGTTTGAGCGGTCCCGCGAAGTATTCCAGAAAGAGCTAAAAATTTCGCAAGAATTAGAGTCTCTCGAGAAAGAACGGTCGAAATTATTACCTAAGATTGAGAAACTCAAGAAAGAGTGTGACGTATTTTTAGAAGGCAAATCTTGGGACGTGAAGTCGGACGCGTGTGATAAACATGACGAAGCTAATTCACGACTAAGTCAGGTCGATCAAATGATTGAAGTCTATAAAATGGACCTCAAACAAATCAAAGCAATAACGGAAGATATCGGCCTTTAAGTCTTTTGTATCCGATTTTTGAAAAGCAAAAGGAGCTCTTTAAGAGCTCCTTTTTCGTTGTTAGCTATGACTTTTAGCCTATCGCGTATATTAGATTCGTGAGGCGTCATAGCCTGAGGCGAGCAGGAGTTCTCGTTCGTGTTTAATCAGCTGAGCTCGATCTTCAATTAGTTCATTGAGTGCTTGAGATGGCTTACCTGCTAATGCTTTGAACGAATCAAAAGATTCCGCGGTGTCGATTTTATCAATCATCTGACTGATGACATTACGAGCCTCACACGGGTTACTCGTCGTTGTAAAGTATTCTACTTGCTTTGCTGCCGATTTCATCTCAGTTAATAGCTCAAGCGGGCTACTTTCTTTGGCTACTGCCATGTAGTTATCCAGCACGCGCTTTGCATAAAGCAGTTCTTTGAGGGGGATATCTCTTCCGCTCTCGATTAGGGATTCGCTAAGGATCATACTTGAGCTCATGGGCATTCCTTCTTATTACTACGCCGCTTTTGATGTTTCCTTGAGTCTAATTTATTGAAGTCACATTGGGAATGGGTAAAAAGCATTTTTAACGCATTTTTATTCATTTATGAAAACACGAATGCGATGCTTATCTGGATCGATAGCCATAAAATTTAACCCATACACTGATGTCGCTGGTGGTTGAACAAACTCAACACCTAGGTCTTTCCAGCGCTTGTAAATGCGCTCTAGCATATGACTATTGGGCACCGATAAAGACAACTCGGTGCCACCACCTCTAATTCCGCTGTAGGGTGAAAGATTATCTCTTTGCTTGAGTGTCAACGTTAAGCCTTCGGTCAGTGGAATAGCGGCGAAGGTTGGAGACAACTGCGTGACTTTGCGTTCGAACAGTTTCGAATAAAAAACTTGGCTTATGTGGATGTCCTCAACGTAGAGAACGAATGAATTGATAGTCAGCATGGTTTGTTCCTTAATCAATTAGAAATAGTAGGGGCAATCTAACGGAAAGGAACGACAGGAGTTGTCAGTAGAACATTCTCGAAGGTAAGTGACAGAATAAGAAAAAGGAGCCGTTTAGCTCCTTTTTATCAGCGGAATCATTGGTATTAATGAGTGTGTTTGGAAGAATACCAGTTGTTTTGATACGCTTTAGATGCAAATAATGCGTTTGCTTTTGCACGCTCGATAATAGATTCGTCCACCTCTAGCGGCTTCATGGTTTGGTCTTTAAAGTCGTACGCCAGGGTCGATATCTTTTCACCAGGGGAAAGCACAACGAGATTGTCGCGCGTTAAATAACCAAAGTTTTTGTCGTATTGCATCATTGCGCGTTCATCTTCGCGAGCCAGTGGCTTCGTTAAATCACGACCAATCATCGGTGTTTTAGCATCTACCCCAATCAGAGATAACAGTGTAGGCGGCATGTCTATGTTGTTTGCTATGCGGTCATCTTTACGTGGTTGAATGCCTTTACCAAGGATCAATGCTGGAATGTGAAAGTGCTTAACTGGAACAAGGTTAGCGCCAGAAACACGTGCATCATGATCTGCAATTACAATGAAAATGGTATCATCCCAATAAGATGACTTTTTCGCCTTTTCAAAGAAAGTGCCCAAAGCGTAATCGGAATATTTAACGGCGTTGTTACGCGTCATATATTCTGAATCGTATGGCTCAATTTTGCCTTTTGGATACTCATAAGGGCTATGATTACTTGACGTAAAAACTAAGCTAAAAAAAGGTTTGTCGCTTTTTGAAAGGCGTTCAAACTCTTCGTTTGCTTTGTTATATAGATCTTCATCACTAACACCCCAAGAGCCAACAAAGCTTGGGTTGTTATAATCGTCTTCTTCTACTATTTGATCAAAACCGTTACCGAAGAAGAAAGTTTTCATGTTGTCAAAGTTGGCTTCACCGCCGTAAATAAATTGCGTGTGATAGCCTTGAGCTTTCAGTAAGTCCGCGATGGTAAAGAAACCCGTTTGGCTTTTACTCAGCTTCACTACCGCGCGAGACGGAGATGGAGGAAAGCCCGTGGTTACGGCTTCAATTCCACGAACAGAACGAGTACCAGTGGCGTACATTTGTGTGAACTGCCAACCTTCCTTCATGAGTTCATCAAGGTTTGGTGTTAGAGGCAAACCACCCAAAGCACCGACAAATTGGGCGCCTAAGCTTTCTTGTAGCAAAATCACTAAGTTTTTATGTTTACCCTGGTAAGTCGCGGGGTTACTGTTCATGGTTGGGAGTAATGAAGGGGTGAAGTCGGACTTTGTTGATGAAGTGCGAACTAATTCCAACATCTTTTGAGTGTCCATTTTTCCGTAGAACTGCTCAGCACTCTTTTCTGACTTCATGCTATTAACCGCAAACAACAATGAGTAAGATGAGTTCAGTGCTAAGTCGTTAAGCAGTGGATCGTTAGAAAAGGCGACCATAGCAGGATTTAGCGGGCGGTGACCTAAAGATGATCGAGCACCTGCAACCCCAAAAAGAACAACGAAAAGTGCCAATAGTGGTCGCCATTTCCAGTTGACCTGCTGCGCCTTATCGGTCAGTTTCTTACTCCACTTCCAACCTAAAGTGATGGTTAAAACTGTACCTAACGCACCAATAAACAGTTCTAATTTGTAGCCAGTCCAGAGCATACTCAAGACTTCTTTTGGGTAGATTAAGTATTCCACAAACAGGCGGTTTGGACGTAGGTCGTATTCCTGAATGAATGGCGCTGTTGCGAGCTCCATGTATACAAGCACCCAAAGCCCTAAAACCATCCATATGCGTAATATTCGCTTCCAACACTCTCCCATCTTACCGGTTAATGGCATGAAGGTTGAAAACAGTGCTGGAAGAATAAATAACCAGCAAAGCGTTGCAATATCTACGCGCAAACCTTGACCTAGGATGTAAATTAAGTCGTTTAGAGAGTCAATACGGTCAATCTGCCAAAAAGCTAGCAAAACTCTTGAGATAGACAGAAATAGAAGCGAAAACAAAGAAAAGGCAGCAATTGGCTGCAAAGGCCCCCACACAGAGCTCTTTGATAAGTTTTTCATATTTATTCGAATAGTTTAATTGTTATGTTGTGTTGTTTTTAGCAAAGCAAGCGTGAAATAAACGTGAATTATAATGTGGGTTTATGGTCGAGTAGTGTAAGTGTTGGTATGTCCATGTAAGGGGGAGGGGCGTTTGTGTAAAAAAAGAGCCAGTTGATAACACCAACTGGCTCTAGAGGTTGATAAAGGCATGATTACATTGCGGCTTTCTTCGCTTCTTCGACCCATGCGTCGAACTTTTTCTGGTTCGCTTTGATCCAGCCATTTACATGAGACTCGATGTCCGCTGAGCTGTTCTTACCTTGGCTCATCATCATATTCTGCGCACTAACATCATTGATATTTAGTTTGATGATTTCAAACAGCTTTGCAGCAGCAGGGTTGTTTTCTGTAAACTCTTTATTGGCAACGATGCGCATAGAGTTCATCTCGAAGCCGTAGTTCTTACCGTTCTCTAGTGTCGTATCAATGTCCTTACGCTCACCAGGAAGTGAAGAGAATGGCACTTCTAACCACACAACATCTTTCCCTGGAACTAAAACGCCACTTACCCAGTACGGTGTCCAAGTGTAGTAAAGAATCGGATCGCCTTTTTTGTAACGTGAGATCGTATCAGCGATAATCGCTGCGTAGTTACCTTGGTTGTGTGTTACTGTGTCACGGAGTTTGAAAGCATCCAACTGATGTTCAACAACCATTTCACAACCCCAACCTGGGTTACAACCAGTTAAGTCCGCTTTGCCATCGCCGTTTGCATCGAATAGCTTCGCCAATTTTGGATCTTTTAACTGACCAATGTTCGTGATGTTATATTTTTCCGCGGTTTTCTTATCGATCAAATAACCTTGCGCAGCCCCACTTACGTATTGGCCTTTACGGAAGAACTTATCATCACCGCCAGACATCGTGTACTTATCGGCGTGAAGAGGGAACCAACCAACCGCTAAGAAAGTAGCATCACCTTTAGCAATAGAGGTGTAGCCTACGTTGTAGTCCACTTCTTTGGTCGGTTTAACATCGTAACCAAGCTCTTCAAGTGCGCGGTTTACGATCAACGTTTGAAATGTTTCTTCTGCAACGGTTGATTGAACAGGCTGAACAGTGACACCTTCACCCGGTAGTTCACTTGCCACACCATAAGTTGAAAATGCGATAGTACTTAGAGCTCCAACAGAGAGCGCTTTCTTCCATGAATTATTCATTGATGTTTCTCCTAAGTTTTAGATCGTCTTGGTTCGTCTTTGTTTTCAGTTTTAATAGGTATGAAACAGGACCTGTGTGATACCAGCGAAGTTTAGTGTTGCCCGCATTAACCCCTAACACCTGGGTGATACGGTCTAACAAAATCGCAAGAATAACGATGCCTAAGCCACCAACGGCAGCAAGACCCATATCAAGTCGGCCAATACCACGAAGTACCATTTGGCCTAAGCCGCCAACAGCAATCATTGAAGCAATCACTACCATAGAAAGTGACAGCATTAAGGTTTGGTTTACACCTGCCATGATGGTTGGTAACGCCAACGGTAACTGGATGCGATAAAGCATCTGTTTTTTGTTTGCCCCGAAAGAGTGGCCAGCTTCGATAAGCTCTTCAGGTACTTGCTGAATACCCAAAATAGTCAGGCGCACAACGGGAGGCAGGGCGAAAATGATCGTTACTACTACGCCAGGAACGTTACCAATACCAAACAACATAACAATTGGCACAAGGTAAACGAACGCGGGAGTCGTTTGCATTGCATCTAATATTGGCCTAACAAATTTGGCAGCGGTTTGGCTCCTTGCCAACCATATCCCCATTGGTAGCCCTATAAGCAAACAGAAGAAAACGGCGGTTAACACCAGTGCTAGCGTTGTCATCGCTTGTGACCACGCACCAATTAGGCCGATGAAAACAAGGGATACAAGAGTAGAAAAACCAAGTTTTACATTGGAAAACTGCCACGCTAGCAAAAATAAAATGAGTACCATTATAGGCGCAGGTGTAGACACCAAAGCAGTTTCAAACGACGTTAGAATAAAGTCGATTGGAACTCGTATTGCTTGGAAAACAGGTCGACCATGTTCCACCAGCCAGTTCAAACCGGACTCTACCCAGCTATCGAGGGGTAAAACCGCATCTTGGAATGGGTTCATAATATCGAATGGTGCTTGCTCTACAGTTTCTGAGTTGAGCCAATCATTACTTGGCGCGGCCTCTGTACCTTGCGACCAAGGATCATCTTGCGCAGGAGCAGTATTTGACCAGGGATCATTGTTAGTTTGCTCTGAAGACATCGTGTTAATCCTTATCTAGTGTTTGTAGAAGACGTGATTTAGTCACGACACCAAAGTAAGTTCCTTTCTCATCTACGACAGGCACGGCATAAGGAACACCAGCAACCAGACCCAAAATGTCATTAATTGACTGATCAGGCTGAAGAGTAACTTCATCCGGTAATTGAGCACTGGCTAACGAACGGTTTTCTTTATGAGCCAAACGTAGTGAATCAAGAGATACGATGCCGGAATATCGGCTAGATTTATCGACGACAATACCGTAATCACGGTCGTGATCCATCAGAATCTGCATCGCAGAGCCTGGACCGTCATTTTCCGATTTCTTAAAAACAGCCGCTGGCTTCTTGCGCGCGATATCTTTTGCTGTCAAGACACTTGCGATGTTTACGCCGCGGAAAAACGCTTCGACATAATCATTTGCTGGACTGTGTAATATTTCATCAGGTGTACCAACCTGAACAACCTCACCGTTTTGCATGATGGCGATACGGTCGCCAATGCGCATTGCTTCATCCAAATCATGAGAAATGAAGACAATTGTGCGTTTGTCATCGTTCTGTAGACGAATAAGCTCATCTTGCATCTCAGAACGGATCAATGGGTCTAAAGCGGAAAACGCCTCGTCCATTAATAGGATGTCAGGATCACAGGCTAACGCTCTCGCTAAACCAACGCGCTGTTTCATACCACCGGATAATTCGTCAGGGAAAGATTCTGCATAAGGGTCTAAACCCACTCTTTCTAAGGCGGAAAGGGCACTTTTCTGACGCTCATTAACATCGATGCCGGCAAGTTCTAAACCAAAGGCGGCATTTTCAATCACCGTCATGTGTGGCATGAGTGCGAAACTTTGAAACACCATTGAGATATTATTACGACGAACTTCTCGAAGTTCACTCTCGGAGATGTGGGCGATATCTCTTCCTTTGAGATAAACACTACCTTTAGTCGGCTCAATGAGCCGGTTAAGAAGTCGAACAAGGGTGGATTTCCCGGAGCCAGAAAGGCCCATGATTACGAAAATTTCCCCTTCATTTATGGTGAGAGATACATCGTTTACGCCGACTGTTAAACCTGTCTGTTCAAAAATACCGTCTTTATCGACGCCTTTGTCGATAAGCGAGAAGGCTCTATCTGGGTCTTCTCCAAACACTTTATACAGTCCCTTAACTTCCAGTATGGGATCCATGTTATCTGTCCTTTTTCGTGTGTTTATAACTGTTTAACGATTTGTACTCTAATTAATTTTAGTTCAACTTTCAACGAAAGGGGGTTGGTTAACTAGTTCTGCCGTGCATAGAGAATTCGTTGAGCAAGGTATGTTCAATTCTTATTTTTTATATTTAAAACAATTGCTTGTGATGTGTTTTTATCCGCCATAACGTTGCCCTGACGTAGGGTTGAATTTATTTTGAATTTTTTTGTACATTTCAACTCAACTAGCTTGCATAGATATAAGCTGTGATAGCTTAGAACTCTACATATAAAAAGGTTAGAGCTCTAATTTTTGGTTAAGGCTTGGTCCTGTGAAATCGGTTAGGTACTGTTATCCTTAGATTTATTTATTGCTTGATTTCACTCAGGGTGATATTTATCGCTGTAGTTTAGGCAACGTATGGAATAAAAAATGGAAGCCGAACAGTTAGAAGTGCTCAATTTCATTAGCCAGTACCCACCTTTTGATGACCTACCTGAAGAGCAGCTTAGAAAAATTGCTCTCAATGCCGAGGTTGCATACTTTCGGCAAGGAACAAAAATTCTTAACTTCGGAGATACGATCCGCGACTTGTATATGGTGAGAAGTGGGGCGGTAGAGATTTATCGACGTAAAGGTGAACTTTACAACAGGATTGATGCTGGTGGACTGTTTGGTCAGATGGGGTTGTTGATGAACAACCGCGTACGTATGCCAGCCAAAGCGATAGAAGACACTCTCGTTTACTGTATTCCGGAAAACATCTTCAATGAACTTTGTGATGAGTTTGAAAACTTTGCGGACTACATGGAACTGGAAGATAGCGCGCGTTTGCGAAGCGCAATATCTAGCCGCTCCGAAAGCAATGACTTTACCACCGCTAAGGCACGTAAAATCTTAGCAAGAGATCCAGTAACTCTGGAGGCAACGGCTTCAATTCAGGAAGCTGCGATACTAATGGCAGAGGAAAATGTCACCTCTCTGCTCATTATTCGCCCGACAGAGGAGCTCACAGAAGAAGATGATGAACAGCTGCTTGGAATATTGACTGATCGCGATCTTTGCATTCGCGTACTAGCTCAAGGTATTGATACCAATATTTCAGTGAGTGAGGTCATGAGTTATGACGTGGTTTCATTGGATTATAACGCCTATGTGTTTGAGGCCATGTTAACCATGTTGCGTTACAACGTGCATCATTTACCAATTTTAAAAGATAAAAAGCCGATAGGAATTATTGGCATGACGGACATCGTTCGTTACGAATCTCAGAACAGCCTATTGCTAGTGAGCTCTATTTTTCAGCAAACCAGTGTCGAGGATCTCAAGCAGGTTTCTGAACAAGTAAAAGACTGTTTCGTAAGAATGGTCAATGAAGATGCCAACGCGCACATGATTGGTCGAGCCATGTCGGTTATAGGCAGTAGTTTCAAACAACGCCTCGCTGAATTAGCTGAGCAAGAGTTCGGCCCAGCGCCCATTCCTTATTGTTTAGTCGCAATGGGTTCAATGGCGAGGGATGAGCAGCTAATTGTAACGGATCAAGATAACGCGCTTATTCTCGATAACAGTTATGACGTTGAGATTCACGGAGAGTACTTTGAAAAGTTTGCTAAATTTGTTTGTGATGGTTTAGCGGCATGCGGCTATGCTTATTGTACTGGAGACATTATGGCTACCAACCCAGAATGGCGAAAAACTCGTGCAGAATGGGAAGAATGCTTTGGAAACTGGATAGACAATCCAACCCCTGAGAGATTGTTAAATAGTAATATCTTTTTTGATCTCCTCGGTGTGCATGGGCGAGTGAAATGGGCGGAGCAATTAAGCAGCTTTATTGTGAGACGAGCGAAAAGAAATAACCGCTTTCTTGCTTGTATGGCGTATAACGCAATACGTAGGACGCCTCCACTGGGCTTTTTCAAAGACTTTGTGATGGAGAAAGATGGTCGTCATCGCAACTCGATTAACTTGAAGCGAAGGGGAACGGCTCCGTTGGCCGATTTAATACGGGTGCATTCTCTGGCAATCGGTTCGCGATCGCAAAACTCTTTCGACCGTTTAGATGACATTAATGATGCTGGCATTTTACCGAAAGGTCGAGGTTTGGATTTAAGGGATGCGATGGAGCTAATCTACATGGTTCGAATTCGTCACCAAGCCCTTGATATAGAAAATGGAGAAGAGCCAGACAACAATATTGAGCCGGAGAACATGTCTGAATTTGAACGTCGAAACTTAAAAGCAGCATTTCAAATTCTAAGTAACGCTCAGAACTTCATTAAGTTTCGATACCAGAGAAGTAGCAAATGATGTGGTTCTCAAAAAAGGCAGAAAAAGAACATCCCTTGTTGGATACATCCCAGACGCCAGAGTGGTCAATGTTGTTCAAGCAACTCGCTAAAGAAGCGAAAGACGAGAGGCTCAAACGCTATTATTCGACACCGATGGTTAATGGGGAAACACCAATTGAACAAGTGCCATTTGTCTCGGTAGACTTTGAGACAACAGGATTGAACTCGGAAGAGGATGTCATTCTCACGATCGGACTTGTCCCGTTTACTATTGATCGTGTTCAATGTAATGGCTCTGCTCATTGGGTCGTTAACCCAAACAGAGAGTTAAACCACGAGTCTGTCATTATTCACGGTATCACTGACTCTGAGGTTAAAAACGCGCCGCAGCTGTCTCAGATCTTGGGTGAAATATTGGATGCGTTGTCAGGCAAAGTGGTACTTGTTCACTACAAGAACATTGAAAGGCAGTTCTTTAATAACGCCTTGCTAAATAGCATCGGAGAGGGGATACAGTTTCCTGTTGTTGATACGTTAGATATTGAGTATGCGATACAACGCCGTGAATGCAGAGGTTTTATCAATAAGTTGAAAGGCAAGAAACCCGGTTCTGTACGATTAGGGCACGCTCGTGAAAGATATGGCCTCCCTGCTTATCAACCTCACCATGCCCTGACGGATGCGTTAGCAACTGCGGAGCTGTTTCAAGCACAACTGCAGTATCACTTTAATCGAAACATGCCAATATCTTCGGTTTGGCAATAGGCGTTATTTATGGTGAAAACAATAAAATGCAATGAGAGATAGGGGGCTTTAAGATTATGATGGCGGATTGAGTAACCGCTTATAAGAACAATGTTTTATGAACATGTGCTTGGTAGTGATGAAGACGTTTCATTACTCGAACTCCGACGAAAGTAATTTAAACTTGGTCACGTATTTTTAAGGAGATTATCCGTGAGCACCGATAATAACGGTGGCATTCAACGCCCCGATGGAAAAGTAAACGCAATAGATACTGACTATCAAATTGGTCAGGATAACGTTGCGCTAAAGGTAGGCCCATTTGGCCTTGATATTCACAACCGTGTTTTTGCAATTTCTGGCTTAGCAATCGTCATGTTTGTTGTGATAACACTATTATTCCGAGAACAGGTAGAGCCGTTTTTTGCAGACCTACGAGCAGGTTTGTTACACAATTTAGACTGGTTTTTTCTCGCTTCAGGTAATATTTTTGTCATTGTCTGTGTCGGATTGATCTTCACACCATTAGGCCGTGTACGAATCGGTGGTACTGAAGCAACACCGGATTACTCCTATGCTGGATGGTTGGCAATGCTATTTGCTGCGGGTATGGGCATTGGTCTCGTATTCTTCGGTGTATCAGAACCGATGTCCCATTTTAGTTCTGCGATTGGTGGCGTGAGCGTTGAGAATGGTGTACGTACTGACTGGGCACCGCTAGGTGGTGCAGAGGGCGATGCAACTGCAGCTTCGGCATTAGGGATGGCTGCGACGATTTACCACTGGGCACTTCATCCGTGGTCAATATACGCGCTCTTGGCTCTTGGGCTGGCTATCTTTTCATTTAACAAAGGTTTGCCACTCACCATGCGCTCAATTTTTTACCCTTTGTTTGGTGAGCGTGTATGGGGTTGGACTGGTCATATTATCGATATTCTTGCAGTGGTAGCGACGGTTTTTGGTTTAGCAACATCGCTAGGCTACGGTGCGTCTCAAGCCGCAACGGGTTTGAACTTCCTGTTTGATGTCCCAATGACCAATACCACGCAGGTTATATTGATTATTGGTATTACTGCGCTCGCTTTAATCTCTGTTGTGGCTGGACTCGATAAGGGCGTGAAAATCTTATCTGAAATCAACATGGGTCTTGCAGCGCTGCTATTGCTATTTGTTATTGTTGTTGGCCCGACGATTGCGATTTTAACTGGTTTCTTCGAGAACATCGTTTCCTATGTGGCTAATATCCCTGCCTTATCTATGCCATTTGGACGAGAGGATGTGAATTACTCTCAAGGCTGGACGGCGTTTTACTGGGCGTGGTGGATTTCTTGGTCACCATTTGTGGGTATGTTCATCGCACGTGTGTCTCGCGGTCGTTCAGTTCGTGAGTTTATTATTTGCGTTATTCTTATCCCATCTTCAGTTTGTGTGTTATGGATGACGGCTTTTGGCGGTAACGCAATTAGCCAATACGTTAATGATGGCTACGAGGCGGTGTTTAACGCAGAACTACCTTTAAAACTTTTTGCCATGTTAGATGTTATGCCATTGGCTGAGATAACATCTTTTGTCGGCATTATCTTAGTCGTGGTGTTCTTCATTACCTCTTCTGACTCAGGATCACTGGTTATTGATACTATTGCTGCGGGCGGTAAGGTCGATGCACCAACGCCACAACGCGTGTTCTGGTGTACGTTTGAAGGTTTGGTTGCGATTGCATTGATGTTGGGTGGTGGTCTAGCTGCTGCTCAAGCAATGGCGGTGACGACTGGTTTACCGTTTACTATTGTTTTACTTGTTGCAACGGTATCTTTGATAAAAGGTTTGATGGATGAACCTCGTCCAAAGGCGGTTTCTAAGAAATCAAAATAACTAGTATCAGCAGTTAAATTATTGATAAAAGCGGTATGCGAAAGCATGCCGCTTTTTTTTGGATTTCTATTTTTCTCTGAGAAATGAACAGCATGGAAAACGGTCTTATTCTGGTTGTTTTTTGTACTGTGCATTTAGGTTACTATTTAATAAATTAGACCTCGAACTATTTTAACTTTTGGTTAATAGGTTTATTTTTGTGATTTGAATCACAAAAATACCGATAAAAAGGCGGATTATTTGATTTTTAGTCGCGAGGGATGCCCATAATAAAAAGGAAATTTAATTAGACCTCAAAGGATATGTATTTTCACATGATCACATCAGCACCTTGGGTCCTTTATCCAGAGATTGGAGAAGACTCAAGTAAAAAATGGATTTTTCGTGAGCCTAAAATCTCTGATGGTGACGACATTTACAGCTTGATTGCAGACTGTCCTCCATTGGACATGAACTCATCTTATTGCAATTTCCTACAGTCTACGCATTTCAGCAAAACCAGTATTTTGGTTGAGCAAAAAGGCGAAATCGCAGGTTTCATTTCCGGTTATCAGAAACCAGACGAGCAAGACGTTTTATTTGTCTGGCAAGTTGCAGTCTCACCTCGCTTTAGAGGTCATGGTTTAGCATTCCGCATGTTGAAAGAACTTCTCACCCGAGAGGAATTAGGCGGTGTTAAATCGGTAGAAACTACCATCACGGAAGATAATAAAGCCTCTTGGGCACTGTTCAAAAAGTTAGATGCGATGAACGGCAATTCTGGCCAAGTAAGCACATTTTTGGATGAAGAAGCCCACTTTAAAGGCAAACACGATACAGAATATTTGTATCGCATTCCTCTCAAATAATCCTCAAACAATAGGAATTAAAAACGGTCTCATCATGGATATTTTCAAAAAGCAGGAATCCAACGTACGCTCATATTCAAACAATTTCCCGGTCGTTTTTCGTAAAGCGAAAGGCTGCTGGCTAGAAACAGAACAAGGTGAACGATACTTAGACTTCCTTGCTGGAGCGGGATCTCTAAATTACGGCCATAACAATCCAGTACTAAAACAAGCGTTGCTTGAGTACATTGAAATGGACGGTATTACTCACGGTTTGGATATGCACTCAGAAGCGAAAGCATCGTTTCTGGAAGCGTTGGATACTTACATCCTTAAACCAAGAAACTTGGATTACAAGGTTCAGTTTACGGGCCCAACAGGTACTAACGCTGTTGAGGCGGCATTGAAGCTGGCTAAAAAAGTAAAAGGCCGCGACAGCGTCGTTGCGTTTACTAACGGTTTCCATGGTTGTACTGCTGGCGCACTGGCTGCAACGGGTAACCAGCATCACAGACAAGGTAACGGTTCTAGTCTAAGTAACGTCACTCGTATTCCATTTGAAGGTTACGCTGGCGTAGATGGTCTCGCGCTGTTCGAAACCATGCTAAATGATAACTCTGCAGGTATGGATAAACCAGCCGCTGTACTTCTTGAAACTGTGCAAGGTGAAGGTGGTTTAAATGCTGCTTCAAACGAGTGGTTACAACGTTTGAGCAAAATCTGTAAAGCCAATGACATTCTTGTGATTGTCGATGACATTCAAGCAGGTTGCGGACGTACCGGTACTTTCTTTAGTTTCGAGCCGTCTGGTATCCAACCGGATATCGTGACGCTATCGAAGTCGATCGGTGGTTACGGTTTGCCGATGGCTGTCGTATTACTTAAGCCTGAGCTTGACCAGTGGAAGCCAGGCGAGCATAACGGTACGTTCCGTGGCAATAATCACGCCTTTATTACTGCTGCAAAAGCACTAGAAATTTACTGGGCAAACGATGATTTTGAAACACACATCAAGCAGTGTTCAGACAAGGTAAGTGCTGTTATTGACCGTTGTGTTCGTCGCTTTCCACAAATGTTTGTGCAGAAAAAAGGCCGCGGCATGATGGTTGGTATTGAATGTATCAATGGTGACATGGCATCTGAAATTGCGAAAAACTGTTTCGAGAATGGAATGGTGATAGAGACAGCGGGTCCAGACGATGAAGTTGTGAAGTTCTTCTGTCCACTAACTATCAGCGAATCAGAGCTAGATCAAGGACTAAGCATCTTTGAAAATGCAGTAGAGACTATCGCTGCGAAACATTTCAAACAAGCATCTTAATAAGGATTTTAATTATGATCGTCAGAACTCTAGATGAATGCCGCAACAGCGAACGACGTGTTGTTTCAGATAACTGGGAAAGTGTCCGCATGTTGTTGAAAGACGACAACATGGGTTTCTCTTTCCACATCACAACGATTTATGAAGATACAGAAACTCATATTCACTATCAAAACCACCTTGAATCGGTGTTTTGTATGAGTGGTGAAGGTGAGATTGAAGTTGTAGGTGGAGAAACGTACCCAATTAAACCAGGTACATTATACATCCTTGATAAACACGATGAGCACTACTTGAGAGCTTATAAGAATAAAGAAATGGTAATGGCGTGTGTGTTTAACCCACCGATTACTGGCGCTGAAGTGCACGATGAAAACGGTGTTTATCCTCTCGTTGACTAAAAGATGATGGTGGGGTGCTTTGCCACCCCACACTTAACTATCTCTTCTTTTTTCTTTTTAAAGTTACCAATCAAAAAAAGGCTTATCATGACATTTACCGTAGAAAAAATCGGCGGTACATCAATGACAGCATTTGATGCTGTTCTCGACAATATTATTCTTCGTCCCAAAACACCATACAATCGTATTTTTGTCGTATCTGCATACGGTGGTATGACCGATGCGCTGCTTGAGTGTAAAAAAACCAGTAAACCAGGCGTTTATCAGCTTATCGCGAAACGCGACGACAAATGGGAAGAAGCGTTAGCGTACGTTGAAAGCCGTATGTTGCTGACCAATGAAAATATTTTTGCGGACCCAATGAATCGTATCCGTGCGGATAAATTCATTCGCTCCCGCATTGCTGAAGCGAAAAACTGTATCGCGAATATTTTAGAAACCTGTCAGTACGGTCAATTTTCGTTGCGCCAGTACTTGCCTCAAATTCGAGAGTTTCTCTCGTCTATCGGTGAGGCACATAGTGCTTACAACACAGCACTAAAACTAAAAAATATGGGTATTAACGCTAAGTTCGTTGACCTGTCTGGTTGGGATAATCAAGCGCCAAGAAGCCTTGATGAGTCGATCAGTGACGCGTTTGCTGATATCGATGTATCAAAAGAACTGCCAATCGTGACAGGTTATGCTTACTGTAAAGAGGGCCTAATGCACACTTATGACCGAGGTTATAGTGAGATGACATTTAGCCGAATTGCAGCAATAACAAAAGCGGATTTAGCAGTAATTCACAAAGAGTACCACTTGAGCTCAGCGGACCCACGCGTTGTTGGCCCTGAAAAAGTATTACCAATTGGTAGTACAAACTATGACGTAGCAGACCAACTTGCCAACCTTGGCATGGAAGCGATTCACCCAAATGCCGCTGCGGGTTTGCGTGAAAGTGGTATTGAGCTACAGATTAAAAATACATTCGAACCTGAACACGAAGGTACTTTGATCTCTTCAAGCTATCGTCCGGAAGAAGACAAAGTCGAGATCATCGCAGGTAAAGAAAAAGTATTTGCACTGCATTTGTTTGACCAAGCAATGGTAGGAAAAGCCGATAACGTTAGTTACGAATTGATGGAAATCATCTCCGATGCTCGTGTAAGTTTGGTTGGTAAAGAGATGAACGCGAACTCTATTACTTACTATCTAGGTGGCAGTACTGATAGCTTAAACAAAGTATTGTACAAAGCAGAGAAACGTTATCCGAATGCCTCGATTAAAGGCCGTATGGTCGCGCTTATCTCAGCCATCGGTTCTCAAATTGATACCAATAAGACGTTGGCGAAAGGTGTGCTTGCATTGATGAATAATGGCGTTACGCCAGTTGCACTGCACTCATCATTGAGAAATGTAAATGTTCAATTTGTTGTCGGTGATAAGGAATACCAGCACGCGATTTGCGCATTGCATGATGAGTTTTTCCAAAGTAGCAGTTTAGCTAAATCGGTTAATGTGGCTTAGTTTATCCACGGTTAAAATACAAAGGAGAGCAGGTTAGCTCTCCTTTTTTTGTTTTTCAGTTTGTACTCACAATGCCCACTTTGTATAGGCTAAACAGGCGATTTAAGTAAGTTCCTATGTGGCGATACACATAAGCCAGCAGAATGGTCTGCTGGCTTATGTTACTGATTAACTAACGTTAACTTAGTTTACTTAAACTTGCTGATTTCTTGTTCAACTTTGTCTAGTTGTTGCAGCTTCTCTTGCATTTTTAGAGAGTCGTAGTTTAGTGAAGCAGGGTTCATCGCTGTGCCACGTTGCATTGGGTATTCTGGAAGTGTTTTAAAGAACTCTCCCACAACGTCTTGTACAGGTACAAATAGCCACATGTTGTCAGCCATCCAACGCAAGTACATTTGTGATTCGCTTGGGCCTTTTTCGAATGGGTCAGCGCGTAGGTGGATGATTTTAGGCCAGTTCGGAGCAAAACGAACTGCGTTACTTAGGTTCCCTTCAAGCGTTGCAAAGTGAAGTTTCCAGTCATTCCAGCGGACAGCGTTTAATTCACCATTAGACGTAAAGTAAAGCAGCGACTCACGAGGGCCTTTTTCTTCCTTACCTTCAAAGTATGGCATGAAGTTGTAACCATCTAAATGCACACGCCATTCTTTGCCATTTGCTTTGTAGCCTTCTGCCAGTTTTTCTTTTACATCAGGTACGCCAGCAGCTGCCAATAATGTAGGCAACCAGTCTTGGTGTGCCATCATTTCATTGATCTTGGTTCCTGGCTTAATGACGCCTGGCCAACGAACCAGTTGAGGAACACGCATACCGCCTTCCCAAGTTGTACCTTTTTCACCATGGAATGGTGTTGCGCCACCATCTGGCCAAGTCATGGTTTCTGCGCCGTTGTCCGTTGAGTAGATAACGATAGTGTTGTCTGCAACACCTAGCTCATCCAGCTTGTCGAGTAAAACACCTACATGATCATCGTGTTCCAGCATACCATCGGCATAAATGCTTACGCCTGATTTACCTTGGTATTTTTCCTGCAAGCGAGTCCAAACGTGCATACGAGTGGCGTTATGCCAAATAAAGAAGGGTTTATCCGCCTTAACTGCTTTTTCCATAAATGCCAAAGAGCTCTCTAGGAACTCTTCATCTGCGTGCTCCATACGTTTTCGTGTCATCGGGCCAGTGTCTTCAATCTTACCGTCGGCATAAGACTTAATGACACCACGAGGGCCATAGTTTTTACGAAACTCTGGGTCTTTAGGGTAGTAATAAGTTTCAGGCTCTTCTTCTGCGTTTAGGTGATATAAGTTACCGAAGAATTCGTCAAAGCCGTGTTTTGTCGGTAAGTGCTTATCTTGGTCACCTAAGTGGTTTTTACCAAATTGACCCGTTATGTAACCTTGTTCTTTTAACAGATCTGCAATGGTTGGCGCCCAATCAGGTATACCGTGGTCAGAGCCTGGCATACCAATTGTTAACAAACCCGTACGAAATGGCTCTTCACCTGTAATAAAGGCCGCGCGACCAGCAGTACAAGACTGTTGTCCGTAGTGATCTGTGAACAACGCGCCTTCATTCGCTATACGGTCGATGTTTGGCGTTTTGTAACTCATCATACCTTGGTTGTATGCGCTGATATTCCAGTAGCCGATATCGTCACCAAAAATTGCCAGAATATTCGGTTTGTCGGCTGCCATAGCGGCACTGGACGCCGCTAACAGTCCTGCGCCTACAGCGATTTTGCTCAATTGATTTGCCATAAAAACTCCAGATTGTTGAGAGTAAAGATAAGCACAAGTGAGCCTTATGCTTAGTTGCTGCATAAGTTAATGATGTATATAGAAAAATCCTCTTATACTCGATATAACCATAAGTTATTGCTAGGTTGTAACCATTTGTTAATTAAAAAGAAATAGGATTGTTCTGTTAGTTTGTAGAGATTCGTAAAGTAGATTTAGATCACTTAAGAGCCTTATTTTTATTGCGTAGTAGAAGAGGGGATGGAAATGAAAAACAATAGGATGCTCGCTTGTTTTACGGTCCTAAAGCAATACTAAAGTCGTTATGTATTGCTTGTAATTATTTGTATAACCAGTGATTTAGTGTCTATATTGATTTAGGTTGTACATTATAAATATAAGGATATCTATGAGTCAGTGGGCAGGCCGGTTTCGCATTTTATTGCTGGTCAACGTTGTTGTCAGTTTTATGGCTTTTTCTCAAGAGTTATTAACAGAGAAACCAAATATTCCTTCAGGCTTAAATCCAGAATATGCTGGCACACAAGCTTGTATAGATTGCCACCAAAACGAGGTGGAGGCCTGGAAAGGGTCACATCACGATATGGCCATGAAGCATGCAAGTACAACCTCTGTGCGTGGTGATTTTGATAACCATGTTGTAACGCACAAAGGAATGCCTAATCGGTTTTTTAAAAAAGGCGACGAATTTTGGGTCAATATTCAAGGTGCTGACGGGCAATGGCGTGACTATAAGATCAGCTATACATTTGGCTGGGAGCCATTACAGCAGTACATGGTCGAGTTTGAAGATGGCCGCGTGCAGCTTATTCCTTTTGCTTGGGACACAAGAGCTAAAGTTGAAGGGGGACAGCGTTGGTTTCATCTTTATCCAGAAACGACAACAACGGATGAATTCTATTGGACCAATACCGGGCAAAATTGGAACTTCATGTGTGCTGATTGCCATTCAACGAACCTAAAGAAGAATTACGACGCTGACAAAAACACTTACAACAGCTCATGGTCAGAGATTAATGTGGGATGCGAAGCATGCCATGGTCCCGCTAGTCAGCACATAGAACTGGCCAAGAAATACAAAAATGCTGGCACTTCTTTTGAGCATGACAGCCATTATGGCTTTGATCGAAATTTGTCTAAAGCAGTGTCGGATTGGGTGTTTGAGGAAGGCCATAGTACGTTACAGCCGAAATCAATTGAAGCAACCAATCAAGTGCAAACATGCGCTCAATGCCATAGTCGCCGAACCCAGTTAAATGAAACAGGTGATCATGTTAAAGGTTCCTTTTTTGATAAATATCGCTTAAGTCTTATAACACCTGAACTCTACTATCATGATGGACAGATTTACGACGAAGATTATGTTTATGGTTCGTTTCTTCAATCTGAAATGGCGGAGAAAGGGGTCACGTGCACTAATTGCCATGATCCACACACGGCAGAGTTAACGATCCCAGAAGAGGCAGTATGTTCGCAATGCCATATTGCATCGGAATATACACCTGAAAAGCATACCTTTCATAAGGCTGGATCTGAAGCATCGCAATGTACGACTTGTCACATGCCAGAAACGACTTACATGCAAGTCGATCCTCGTAGAGACCACAGTTGGCATATTCCACGACCGGATTTGAGCAAACATATTGGAACGCCCAATGTTTGCATGTCATGCCATGAAGATAAAAGCAATCAATGGGCCGATGAACAGATAGCAGAATGGTACCCGAATTCGAAGTATCGTAATCAGCAACATTTTGCTGTCGCATTTTATGCGGATTCAATTGGTCATCAAGGAGCAGCAAATGCGTTGGCATACTCTGCTCAGGATTCGTCGTTAAAAGACATTATTCGTGCTTCAGCCCTGGAGAGAATGGGGGGCAATACTGACCAAAATACAACAGTATCTTTGGCTAGGGCCGTTAAGAATGAGAATGAAATGGTTCGATTAGGGGCAATTTCAGGCTCGTCTGGTTATGAATTTCATGATCGGTGGCGGATTCTAGAGCCATTGCTTGGTGACCCGGTGCTTTCAGTGAGAGCGGAAGCTGCCTCGGTGCTGGTAACGAACTACGCACAAATGACCCCTTTACAAAAAGATGTCATTAAATCGCCCTTAGAAGAGTATATGGAAATTCAAGAGTTTAATGCCGATCGTGGTTTCGGAAGAACCAATTTGGCGAATGTGTACCGCAGCTTAGGTGAAATCGACAAAGCGGCCGAGCTGTATAAACAAGCGATCAGCATCGAACCCTATTTCGAAAATAGCTACGTTAACCTAGCAGATTTGTATCGCCACCTAGGTAAAGAAGAAGCTGCGCTCACGGTGCTACAACAAGGGATGAAAGCTCAACCTAAATCCAGCACATTACCATACAGCGCAGGTCTTTCTTTGTTACGTCAAGGCAAAGCTGATGATGCGAAACAGCTACTTAAACGCGCCGCAGAAATTGGTGAAACTAATGCGCATTATTGGTACGTGTACGGTCTAGCTTTAGAAAAAAGCGATGTTCTAGAAGCCAGTAAAGCGTTGCATACAGCATTTGAAGTCGGAGGCAATCCACAACACTTGTTTGCTCAATGCGAGGTTCTAGCGAGAAATCATAAAAAAGGTGCTGTCGCTTTTGCTTTCGATAGGTGCATACAAGAGCTTAGTCACTATGCACGTAAACAAGCTATTGATCAGCTTAAAGCCTCTATTGTTGGGGTCAATAGGAGCTAATTACCAAAAGTGGAGCTTTTATCGCTCCACTTTTTTCTTACTTAGTTTAATCAGCGTCTTTCGCTAATCTCAGCCCCATGTCGGACATGATGACTGACTGGCTAGCAAAATCGCGACGATAGTTTTCGGATTCGTCAGCATCATAGGCAAAGCTACCACCTCGTACAGACTTGTGTGCCAGGCTTTCTTTTTCATCTTTTGCGTTTACCGGATTATCACTTGGTGCTGATTTGTAATAGCCTTCATCAAACGCATCAATAACAAACTCACCAACATTACCCGTCATATCGTATAAGCCAAGCTCATTCGGTTTTTTCTGACCTACCTTGTGTGCCTTATTGTTTGAGTTACTGGCATACCAGGCAACGTCGTTAATATCATCAGACCCCGCGTAAGTGAATCCTTGACTTAGATTCCCCCCTTTCGCTGCAAACTCCCATTCTGCTTCGGTGGATAAACGATAGTGCTCTCCCGTTTTTTCATTCAATTTCTTTATAAAATAATTGGCTTGTTGCCAGCTAATGTTATTCACGGGCGTATTTGGGTTTCTAAAATAGCTCAGAGAAGAGCCTGTAACCGATTCGAATAACTCTTGGGTTACCTCAAATTTTGCCAAATAGAAATCATCCACGCGAACGGTGCGAGCCGGGCGCTCGGATTTATTTGCTGATGGATTATCCGAGCCCATCGTAAATGGTCCACCTTCAATAAGAACCATATCTTGATCGATTTTTTGAGCAAGAGGGCTAGGTTGTGTTGTTGCACATCCAGTCATAATTAGCGAAATCGAAATAGTGGCACCAAGGTAAAGAGTATTACTTTTGGAATGCTTCATAGGGGAGCTCCATCAACATTTATGATCAAAAAATTTTATCAGGCAAGTCTATGAAAAACAGTTATACACACTATAACAAGCGCCACGAATAATTGAACATTATCATCACACTAGGCGATTAACTTAATGATTAGTCTTAACGTCGTTGGGCACAGGCTAGCAACTAAGAAGGTGATGAATGCACATAACTCAAGGTCCGCAGTTCAATGGAAAAGCATCCAAGCGATTACATGTCATGGCGAAACCTATCGGTGCAGTGTGCAATATCGATTGCACCTATTGTTATTACCTAAGCAAACAAGATTTACTTGAGTACAAGCCAGGCTGCTCACCAGTCATGGATGAGGAAACGCTAGAGACCTATATCCGTCAATATATAGCGGGACAAAATACACCTGAAATTATTTTCTCTTGGCAGGGTGGTGAGCCGACAATGCTAGGTTTGGATTATTTCAAGACAATTGTTGAGCTACAGAATAAATACCGTCCCGATGGTATTACGATCTCCAATGATCTCCAGACTAATGGCACACTGCTTAACGATGAATGGTGTGAGTTTTTAAAGGCGAACAACTTTCTCGTCGGTTTAAGCATTGATGGCCCAGAAATGATGCACAACGCTTATCGAACAAACCGAGCTGGTAGAGGCACATTCCGGCAAGTTATGAATGCGGTTGAATTATTACATAAGCACGAAGTAAAGTTTGCTACGCTCACTTGTGTTAACAACTTGACCAGCCGTAACCCACTTGAAGTGTACCGATTCTTGCGAGATGAAGTACGCTCCCCTCAAATGCAGTTTATTCCAATAGTTGAGCAGAAAACATTCAGAACAACCGCCCCTCAAACCTGGGAGCCAAACGAGCAACTAAAACAAGGAGATAAACGGTTGATCCCAGGTCATAAAGATGCTGTTGTTGAACCTTTTTGCGTTGCGGATGAAGCATGGGGAAATTTTCTGATCGCGATTTTCAATGAATGGGTTTTACACGATATCGGCAACGTGTTTGTGCAGTACTTTGAAGCCAGTATCGAAACCTGGATGGACAGAAAAAACCCATTGTGTACGTTAGGTGAAATCTGCGGGAAAGGCTTAGCAATGGAGCCTAATGGCGATGTGTTTGCGTGTGATCATTACGTGTACCCAGAATATAAGGTTGGAAACATTCATCACGAAAAGCTCGATACGCTCGCTTATAGCTCTGAACAGCAGAAATTTGGGTTTGCTAAAAGTCGTACGCTGCCCCAACAGTGCCTTCAATGTGATTATCAATTTGCATGTTTTGGAGAATGTCCCAAAAACCGTTTTATCCGTACTAGGCAAGGTGAGCCTGGTCTTAATTATCTCTGCGCGGGTTGGAAGAAGTTTTTTACCCATGTTGATCAGTCGATGGCGTACATCTTACGAGCGACAGGTAACCCAGTGGTTCACGGTAAATACAGTGACCAGATTCTACGCCAGCAAGCTACTCAAACACAGACTGTGTTTGAAACGAAGTTTTAAGATAGTCACTACGCCTGCTACAGGCCCGGAAATGAAAGAATATAGGTTATTGAATGCAAAAAATTAAGCTGCTCTCTAAATCATTACTCGTGATCTCGATCGGCATTGCTACGAGTCAAGCCGTGGTGGCACAAGAAACAACATTGCTAGACCCAGATCAAGTATCGCCGACAACGGTTGTCACTCCACAAGAAGCTCAAATGACACCGGCGCAACGAGTCGAAAAGCTGTCTTATGATGCGCAAAATAAAAAGTTGTCTTCAGAAAAACGTATTGATGCTTTACGTGAGTTAGCCAACTATCCAAGCCAAAATGCATTGGTTGCAGTTGCGCGTGGGTTGCAGGATGAAGATGCAGGTATTCGCGAAGCTGCGATTGTGGGAGCACAGCCATATATGATTGAGCACCGTTGGCGTTTGATTTCACCATTATTGAGTGATGACGCCGCCATGGTGCGAATTACAGCAGCGATTAACCTCGTTCGAGATTACGCCAGTTTGAGTTCAGAGCAACAGCAGTCACTTGAAGGGCCTGTTTCAGAGCTGACAGCACACTTGTCCAGTAAGAACGATAATGTTTCCAAGTTATTACTTGCAGACGTTTACCGTTGGCATCGTGATTGGGATAAAGCGGCGCTGATATACCCAGAGTTAACTAAGCTTGAGCCAAACAACCCTCAAGTTTGGTTAAGCTATGCAGACAACTTCCGAGCGCAACAGCTAGATCAAAAAGCTATCAACGTGCTTGACGAGGGTATCAAGCTAAATTCAGAAGATGCCTCGCTGCATTATTCTAAATCTCTCGCTTTGGTTAGATTAGACAAAAAGAAAGAAGCGGCGTTTGAAATAGACAAAGCTGCGACGATGGCAAAGACGAACAGTTACTTTTGGTATTTAAATGGTGTTCTGCAAGAAGAGTTAGACTTGAAGAAGTCTGTCAACGCTTTTGAGCAAGCGTATTTGATATCCGGTGCTCCAGAACAATTGTATGCCGTGTGTGACATCTATGTCAGATACGGCAACCCTAAAACGGATGACTGTTTAACAGAGCTAACGAAGGTCGCTCCCGACTATGTTATTGAAGAGCTCAATCAGAAAAAGGGACGTAAAAGTGCCTCTACATCAGTTGAAGCCAATGAATTTAAACTCTAATCGGTAAATTCCATGTTCCTATTTCAATAAAATAGTGAACCAATTTAGTGACGGTGTCACTCTTTGGTGGCCGTTGGATATGTCAGTTCAATATGCGCCTGTTTCAATTGAACTATACTTTTGATTGGATTCGCACCTAGCACCTCAATATAAGGAATTAAGATGGCTATAAAGTTAAAGACGATTGTCTTAGCAACAGGTTTTGCTCTGTCTAGTTACGCTGTTGCTGCTGATATGCAAGATCCACTTCCGTCATGGAACAACACTGACGCTAAGCAAGCTATTATGGCGTTTGTTACGAAAACAACGACCCAAGGTTCGGATTCCTATGTTCCTGAAAGCCAACGAATCGCGACGTTTGATAATGATGGAACACTTTGGGCAGAAAAGCCTGTTTATCTACAGTTGTTTTTTGCGATCGATAGAGTAAAAGAAATGGCCTCTGAGCATCCTGATTGGAAGACAACCGAACCCTTTGCTTCCGCATTAAAAGGTGACATGGAGGGGATTGGTAAACAAGGACTCGAAGGTGTAATGAAGCTTGTTATGGCAACCCATTCTGGAATGTCTACTGAACAGTTTCATCAAGAAGTTAAGGAATGGTTGAAAACGGCTGTCCATCCAACAACGGGTAGACCATACACTGAAATGGTCTATCAACCTATGCTCGAACTGCTCGACTATTTAAGAGCTAACGACTATCAGACCTACATCGTTTCTGGAGGCGGAATTGAATTTATGCGCGTTTGGGCGCCGGAAGTATACGGCATTCCAACGCAAAACATCGTGGGAACGACGTTAAAGGCGGAATATCAAAGTGTTGATGGAAAACCTACCATCCAACGTATGCCGGAAATAGACTTTGTCAATGACAAAGCAGTAAAGCCTGTGACGATCCAAAACTTCATTGGCAAACGTCCGGTCATGGCGTTTGGTAATTCTGATGGTGATTTACAGATGTTAGAGTGGACGAAAGCAGGTTCAGGTCCAAGATTTTCTGCGATTATCCATCACACGGATGACAAGCGCGAATGGGCGTATGATAAAGATTCTCATGTTGGTAAGTTAGATAAATCGTTTAAAGTAGGTGAAGAGCAAGGTTGGCTATTTGTCGATATGAAACAAGATTGGAATCAAGTGTTTAAAGAGAGCACTAAATGATAATCTTTGTTTGACCATAAATTGCTGCAACCAAACAATTGCAACGAAATAAAAGGCCTCACAATTGAGGCCTTAGTTAATTCCACAGTAGCTTCGATACCTAGGGTCTAGTTTCTAGGTTGCTGTGTCATTGTTTCTACCACTTTTTCAATACTTAACGAGCTACCTTTCGTTGCAGGGAACTCCTTAAATGTCTCTAGGAACTTACGCACGATAGCTTGAGCAGGAACGAACATCCACATTTGATCAGCGTAAAAATGTCTGACGTAAAGTGCTGCATCTGGACCGACCTCAAATGGATCCATACGAAGGTTTACAATCAAAGGCCAACTAGGTGTTTTGCGGTATGCCTCATTAATGGCACCCTCCATAATACTGAAGTGGATCTTCCAGTCTTTATAACGAACGGCGTTTAAATTACCACCAGCATCGAAGTAAAAGATTTCTTTGCGTGCGCCTTCATCAGCTTTACCAGTCAGCAGATCAAGTTGGTTGTAGCCATCTAAATGTGCTTTAAAGGTTTTGCCCGCTGCTTTATGACCCTTCAATAGTTTTTCTTTCACATCAGGTTCGCCCACAGCTGCTAGTAGAGTTGGCATCCAGTCTTCTTGTGAAAAGATATCGTTGATAACCGTTCCTGGTTTAATGTTTCCAGGCCAGCGTACCATCATCGGAACGCGGAATCCGCCTTCCCAAGTCGTACCTTTTTCGCCCTTGAACGGTGTAGTACCACCATCTGGCCAGGTAAATTTCTCAGCGCCATTATCAGTACTAAAAACAACAATGGTGTTATCTGCTACGCCTAGCTCTTCAAGTTTATCAAGCATGACACCTACTTGATCATCTAGGTCCATCATGCCATCGGCGTATAAGCCGTAACCTGACTTCCCTTGATATTCTTCACTCAAATGTGTCCAGACGTGCATACGGGTTGAGTTATGCCAAATAAAGAATGGTTTGTCTTCTTTTACTGCTTTTTCCATAAATGCCAAGCTAGCATCCATGAACTCTCGGTCTACGTTTTCCATACGCTTACGAGTAAGGGGACCTGTGTCCTCGATTTTGCCATCCGCAGTCGCCTTCAACACGCCTCGAGGTCCGAATTTTTTACGAAACTCTGGATCTTTTGGATAAAACTCAGACTCAGGCTCTTCTTCCGCGTTTAAATGGTATAGGTTACCAAAGAACTCATCAAACCCATGGTTAGTTGGTAGGTGCTCATCTTGATCACCAAGGTGGTTTTTACCAAACTGACCAGACACATAGCCGTGATTTTTAAGTAACTCTGCGATAGTAGGATCTTTCGATTGAATACCCTCTTTTGCGCCGGGCATACCAATAGTCAATAGACCGGTACGAAACGGATGTTGGCCCAGAATAAATGAGGCTCGTCCGGCAGTACAACTCTGTTGTGCGTAAGCGTCTGTGAAAATGGCACCTTCATTGGCGATTTTATCAATGTTAGGAGTCTTCCCTCCCATCATACCATTGTGATACGCACTAATGTTGTATACACCTACATCGTCACCCCAGAACACAAGGATGTTGGGCTTATCGGCAGCAAAGGCTGTGGACGCAGCTAATGTACCGACCAATGCCATTACCTTTTTAATCGAGTTTCGCATGAAAATCCTCCGCGATAAATGAATCCATTATCGTTATATAACGTTACTAATTGTGTTCATCATGGCGAAGTCGAGTGAGATGACACCAAATGAGACAATGTAGTCAGTTGAATATAGTAGAGGTTTTTTGTTGCTTCCAAGTAATCCCTGCTTTTCAAAAATGTTAACTAACATGGACTAGACTTTAGTGTGTTTTAAGTGTGATAAGACGCACTTACAGGATTGAATTTCAATGAAAGGCGACACTATGAAAAATAAAATAGCAACTATCCTGTTTCTATGTATCCCGTTAGAAGTGGTTGCGGAAGAGACACCAAATGTCGTGGTAATGTTGGTTGATAACCTTGGGTGGGGGGAACTAAGTTCCTATGGGAGTACCAGAGGTGTTGAAACTAAAAACTTAGATCAACTTGCTAGAGAAGGTGTACGCCTTACTAATTTTAATGTGGAACCGCAATGCACGCCAACTCGCTCCTCATTCATGACGGGGAGGCGAGCGCTTAGATCTGGGACAGATAAGGTTGTTTGGGGAGTGCCTTACGGTATGGTGAACTGGGAGATAACCATTGCAGAGAAGTTTAAGGAACAAGGATATAACACGAGCCTTTACGGGAAATGGCATTTGGGAGACCAAAAAGGGCGCTTTCCAACGGATCAAGGCTTTGATGAATGGTATGGCATTGCAAATACGACGGATGAGTCAGAATATAGCTCTCAACCCGGTTATAAAGCTATATTACCTAAACCTCAAATCCTTTCAGCTAGAGCAGGGCAGGACCCTAAAGGGGTCAAAGAATATAATTTGGACTCACGTAGAACGATTGACAGTGAGCTAGTTGAACATGCCACAGATTTTATAAATCGAAATGTGAAAGAGAATAAGCCATTTTTCTCTGTAATTACTTTTACTCAACCACATTTACCGACGCTACCTCATCCTGATTTTATTGGTAAAACAGGCAAAGGAAATTACTCAGATGTGTTAGCTGAGATAGATTTTCGAGCTGGGCAAGTTATTGGTGCAATAGAAAAAGCAGGAATTAAAGACAATACACTAGTGATTTGGTTTTCTGACAACGGTCCAGAGTGGCATATGCCATACCAAGGCTCTAGCGGGCCATGGCGTGGTGCGTACTTTACGGCTCTTGAAGGGTCTCTCCGAACACCATTTATTGCCTCTTGGCCTAACCACATCAAACCGGGTAGAGTGAGTGATGAAATTATCCATGTTGTGGATCTATTTGCCTCACTTTCTCATGTCGGTGGATACAAATTACCAAGCGATAGAACAATAGATAGTATTGATCAGTGGGCCTTTTTAAAGGGAGATAGTGAAAAGTCTAATCGAGATGGTTTCATCGTTAACAATGGATCTGAAACCTACGCTTATAAGTGGGAAAATTACAAGATGCACTTTATTGATCAAGATATCATGCCGGAGAAAGGGCGCCCATTACAGATCCCTGAAATATACAATTTGATTGATGACCCTAAAGAGGAGTTTGATTTAAGAAATAATGCCACATGGTTATTTCCTATCATGATAGGAAAGAGAGTAAAGTTTGAATCTTCCGTTGCAACAAGCTGCGATACGATTCCTTTCCCTGCTCCATTTGGATATAAGCCCGATTGTAGCAAGGGGAATTTCAATCAATTTCCAGTGGATGGGTTACGCCAGAAGTAGTTTACCCCAATGGCTCTTTCTCGCATACATGAGGTATGTTTTTGGTTCAATATCTCATTAGAGCCATTTAGGGCCATGTTTTTTCTAGTTTCATTTGAACAGTCACATTCGTCGACCATACTTAAAGTTCGTTGTTTCATATGGGGCGAATTATGCAGCCAATACTCTACATTCAAGTCGGTAATGTTCTTTGGGCGGTTTTAAGTGACGGTTCTTGGATCCAAATGTTGCCTAACGAACAATTAGTTCCAGAAGTAGAGGTGGTTGTTCTTAATACTGACATTCTCGATATTGCATTTAATGAAGATACAACAAGTGAGGATGAATCGAGTTCGAATGATCTTTTAATTGCTTCTCAAAACGGTATTGAATCCACTTTTAATCAGAGCGTTCGAGATTTTAGTGAGTCTTCTGGTGGGTTAAGTTTTGTTGCCTATATTCGCGCTGTTTTACCTGAGCAACTCGTTTCTAATGGCTATGTTACTAGGCCAGCAGTGCAAGAAAGAGAAAACCCAACTTCTGAGACTCAGGCTCCTGAGCGGTTGAATCCCGATGCTATATTAACGGTGGATATTCTTGATGGCGGCGATGGATACGAAAACCAGTTTGAAGTTCCTAGTGTCACGATTCAAGGTGACGCACTCAAGATAAGCGATGAGTGGCTTGTTACTATCACCATTACCGACAGCCTCAATAATTCCATTACTGTTACAACGACCGTAGAGAATGAGGCTTATACCCTATCAGGCGTTGATCTGTCTTCTCTTGCTGAAGGGCCGCTTACGGTGACTTCTGTGGTTTCTGACATTTATGGCAATAACCTGAACGCCGTCGATACGACCATTAAAGATACGCTTGCAACGGTGAACGTCAATTTTGATGGTGGAGGGGATGAGTATTTAAGTCAGTACGAAATCGCGACTACTCGCCTCGAAGGGACGATTGAAAACATTGAAGATGGCCAGCGTATCCAAGTTACGGTAACCGACTCGTTAGGAGCGGTCATAAACTTAGAAACGGTGGTGACTGGTGGAAGTTG
>NZ_JAWOTC010000021.1:0-69859 GCF_033338675.1 Vibrio sp. Vb1574 | reverse complement strand
GGCTTGGTTACAAGACACCAACAGAGTATATTTATGAGCAGCTACTCTAAGTGTCGCACTTCAAACTTGATACTAAGTGCGTGCCAGCCAGTTACGTTAATACATATACCACTTATTTAATTGATAAAAGTACACGCTCACCATTATCTTCAATATCTGCAATTATTCCCGAATACTTCGATAGTTGTTCATCTTTTGCCGCTTCTTGTAATACGTCAGCAACTACATTGTATATCTGTTTAAGCTCTTGACTATCACAGTTATCGGATTCAGCATTTCGCAACAGAAATCGAATGATGGTTTCGGGTGTGTGTTTCCCTGCCAATACAACTATGAATAAAGGAATAGTAATATTAGTCTTTACTTTTCCCGACGATATATCAGTCACATTAACATTAAAAAACTTCATAAGATCCATCTACCGTAGTTTTTGTTAGGACAGAGCACATAACGCCGCGTTAAGTGGTGAGCAACGCTACCACCCTACCTAAACCATTGTGCTGTAAACACTAAATTCAAAGCAAACCGAAAATGCCAAGCGTTGAGAATCCGCCTTAAACGCTTTGTTAGCTGCGTAGCTTTTTGGAGAGCAGGTTCTGTTTTGATTCGAATCCGGCGCTAGTATAAAAACCGATAGCTCCTGTGTTATTTGACCAAACATGCAGGTCAACTGAACTAGCGCCAAGAGCACTAGCCCACTTAGAAAAGTAAGAAACTAGCCCTGTAGCTACACCCAGCTTTCGAGCTTCGCTAGAAACGATTAACTCTTCAATATATCCATACGTTCGTGATTGCGTCCAACGACGCTCTTTAACGTCAGTGAGATTCCCCAATAAAGCTCCGACTACCTTTCCATCGTGCTCGCTAACAATAAGCAACTGATTTTCATCAGATAGAATGTCTTGAAGCTCAGTCTCATTTAGTACATCTTCAGTTTTGCGAACAACATCTGGGACTAAGTCTGAGTTGTGCTCATTCTCAGCAATGAAAAGGCTAACCAACACATCTAAATCTTTGATTTGGGCTACACGAACCATAAATCTTCTCCAAGCAGCTAACGCCCTGTTAAGGTGTGAGCAACGCAATACCGAAGCTTCCGCATGGCACCTTAACCACTAGACGCAACGCATAGCAAAAATGCCAAGCGTTGCGAATCACTCTTAAACAGATTGTTATATTTTTATTCCATGTGGGGAGAGTACTTTCTTCAGACTTTCAAGGTCTTTTCGTGGCAAAGGTAAAATGAAGGATATAGCATCCATACCTAAACCTCCAAAAGAATTACCAACAACCACTGCGTCTTTGGAGTCCACTACCCAAACTCGATCGTGAATAAAGACATCATCAAACGTGTCAAGATCATAAAACTTCACTTTGCTACCAAGCTTGTTAATTATTTCGTCTTTTATCTTTTTGTCGTCAGAATGACTAGAACTGTAAAGTAGATTTACATGCTTAACACAACTCTGAGACATTGACTTCATAAAATCTGACACATAGCTATTTGGAATAAATTGTTCACTAGCTATATTTAATAGGCAGGAGTTATTATTTTTTGATATGGTTATAGATTTGGCTCTACCTAGGTAGTTCATAAGCTTTTCTACAGATCTAAAACTTCTTCCTTTTTCTCTAGTAAGAAAATCTATGATACTAGCATCAATATTTTTCTTTTTTGCAACATTAATAAATTTATCATTAATCTCACACTTTCCAGTTATATTACCTAGTATATAAGGATCAATGACCGTTATATACTTCCCGTACTCCGTATAAGATTTTATCTCATTAATTGCTCTAGCTCTATGACCAGGTTGTGTCATAAATGAGTATACTTGCCCTGGAAAACCTCGACTACCTAGAGATGCGCATGGGCAATAATGAGGCTCTGGCTCATCAAATTGTAAGTTATCATCGAATATTACTGTAACTACGTTACCTCCTACAGATAATATTACAATATTTTGCGATTTTCTTACATAAGTGGAAAAGTTATCCATATTACTTTTAAAGCGATACCAAAAACCTCCTTTTAATGCCAAGATAGCATCGAATTCACTTTGAGGTAACGAGAGAGAGTCTGAAGCAATGTTCTTTCCGGTTTTTAATATTTCATGAAAAATATGCTCCTGGTAAATATTGCTTCTGAAGTCTAACCCTTCACTTTGTGTATAAGTTATATTGAAAAGATATTCGTCAAAATGTGAGAAGGGTTTGTGCGCTTTCACTTTCCATCTGGGTCTTTCTTTATCAATCCGATGAATTATTAAACTATGCAAACTGTACTCCTTAAAAATATAACGCTGCATTAAGGTGTGAGCGACGCTTGGCTATACTTGAGCGAAGCGAAACTGCCAAGCGTTGCGAATCACTCTTAAATGCTTTGTTATGAGCCATTGCCGAATATATTACTAGCTATAACTGAAGAAAATACTCCAATCACGATAGACCAAGCAGAGGCAATAAGAATTGACCTGATTGGATGTACAGAAACCCACGCTGACAGCCTGAAAAATAGTGACTTTCTGACAAGTTTTAGCTCATCCTTTGATTTAGAAACTAATTCTCTCGAAACCCCGTTTGTTAACAATCGCTGAGAGCAAGAATCACAAATTGTAGGTTCATCGCAAGAGTATATGATATCTGACTTGATGCCATTCATATCGTAAATGCAACCTTTGGTTTCATCATGAGTAAAATTACTGTATTCGTAGCAGGTGGGAATACTGCCTTTGTTTTCTCGGTATACGAGCGTATAAGCATGAAGTAACCGAAAAACTACATTTTCCAGTCCGATATTATGAAAACGAAGATAATCCGCAATTTCGTGGAAAGTAAAAATGACAACATTATTTGTTAGTCGCCTGCTATACCAGTTTTCTTCTAGCGGCACATTTGTTAGTGTAATCGTTATTTCTTCTCCTTCTTTTTCAGGAATCAAATCACCTAAAATTTGATCGGAAAACTCCCAATTGTAACCATCCGAGCCTTTGTTAATTTCATAAGTCTCGATTGAGTTTAAGATTTCATAGACGCCAGAGCTACGACTTGATAGCAATGATAAGTCGAGATCTCTAGGCACAGAACCAAGTACAACTAGCCGTATCTTTGTTTTTTTGCTCAATTTAAATATCCTCTTGGCTCATAACGCTTTCTATACGGCGATTTGCCGTTTTTCTGGCAGGCTACCGCCTTCTTTCTTATCAAAAGCGCTATCAATCGTAGCACTTATATGCATGAAACAAATAGAAAAACAGTATGAATATGTGTGGTGGCGCGCGCAATTAGGCGGCGCACAGCACGCTAATTTCAAAAGTGGTGATACATTAACGGAGCTGTATAAATAAACAGGTTAATTTATCATGAAAAGTCAGTTTTTACTTAGTGTAAAAGAGCACATGCTTACTCGTCATTATGCGAATAAAACTATCGAAAGTTATCTATTTTGGATAAAACGTTTTATCACTTTTCACCAGCTCGCCCACCCATCAACACTAGCAGAAGATGATGTCATTCAATTTCTGAGTTACTTAGCGGTAGAAGAAAAAGTTGCGGTAAAAACGCAAGCTTTGGCGCTGAACTCAATATCATTTTTATATCGTGATTATTTTAAAACCCCACTATCACTTGATATGAGATTTCAGAAATCCTTGACCGAAAAGAAACTTCCCGTTGTGTTAACCAGGGAGGAGATCCGAAGATTCGTTCAACATATCGACCCGAGGTATAAACTCCATATTCAGCTGCTTTATGGCTCAGGGCTTCGAGTCATGGAGTGTTTGCGCTTAAGAGTTCAGGACATCGATTATGATTATGGCGCAGTTCGTGTTTGGCAAGGAAAAGGAGGTAAAAATCGTACCGTAACGTTAGCAAAAGAGCTACATGAGCCGCTTAAAGCTCAGGTTAATTTAGCAAGAGATTACTATTTTAAAGATAGACACATGCCTGGTTATGCGGGGGTATACATCTCTGAAGGTTTACGACGTAAATACCCAAAAGCGGAGCTAGATTTTAACTGGCACTTTTTGTTTCCATCAACAAAGTTAAGCGCAGATCGAGACACTGGTGAACTCAGAAGGCATCATATCAATGAAAGCGCAATACAAAGAGCGGTAAAGCGCGCGGCAAGCGACGCAAGTATTGAGAAAACTGTAACTTGCCACACACTAAGACACAGTTTTGCCACGCATTTATTGGAATCTGGCGCAGACATTAGAACTGTTCAGGAACAATTAGGGCATACTGATGTAAAAACCACGCAAATCTATACTGCAGCTCATCATGTCAACCACAAAAATGTTCCGTTATTGGTGGATTGAAAATAAGTCAATAAAAATCAATGAATTAAGAAAACTCACTCTACATGAAGGTTCTCCTAGTCATCTCATAGATGACCAAAAGAAACCCTAAACATTTAAAAATATATGCTTAACTCGCCCCATTATTGCCCCAAACTTGCCCCATTTATCAACTAACTTGAATTAGTCTGAATGCAATCTGTCAGTTTCTTTATCTCGATGTGACTAGGTTTGACAGGTTGCCCTAAATCGGTTCTGCCCCGAAGTTTGTTTCAGCGTATTCGTTCTAACGGCAGTCTAGCTGATTTTGCTATACTGCAACTAATCTAAATATCCTGTCAGGTTGTATGCGATGAGCAAGAAAAAGTTGACCGAAAAAGAGTTGCTAGAAGGGATGACTCCTTATAATACCCACAGTGATTTGCTTGCAAAGAGCGAAACAAAACCTGATTGGATATCCTTCGCCGACGGGGGAGAACGGGTTACAGATGATTTCATGGCCAACCGAAATGAGGTTTTCGATGAACCTAGTTTAGATTTGCTGAACCCTGATATTTTTCTTTCAAACCTCAAGTTAGCACTTGATAGCCTTCCAGATGGTGATATTGAGTTTTGTGACTTGGGTAATGAAATTGGTCGAGTCATTGTTAATTTGAATTCACCAAATAAGGCACTTCTACGTGAAGTAATTTATGGAGTTGAACATGGTTTTGACATGATTAGCAAAGAAAGAGGAACTTCGAATGAGTAAGCTTGATGAATGGGTCGACAACAATATGACGTTAACCAGTATCATCATAATGGTTGTGGGCCTAACACTCGGATACATACTTTTCTAGTATCAAGTACTAAGGCTTCGAGGAAAGCCTCAGTTGTTGCAAATTCTGCAACAACTCCAATCCAATCTTCTAATTGTGCAACAGTCTGTTGCACAAATCAGTCAAAATCAAAAATGCCCCATTCTGAGTTACGCGCACTAACGAACAATATGCTCTAACTTGGCTTTTTTCCATACCAAAACTAATGGTTTTAAATATCGACTATACTGGTTGTTGACGAAGGAAATCAGGGATTAGTTTAGCTTCCAAGCGGCGTTATTTATTTAAACGATGCCTTATTTACATTGAGGAGGGAAAATGAAGATTGATGAATTTATCAATGACCAAAAAATCGAAGAGATAACCGATGCTGAAATTACTGAGCCTGGAGAATCTTGCGTATCATTTAATTGCGCGGTGGTGGGTCATACAAAAGATATTCTCCGTATTGAATATCAAGGTACAGTCTATGACATGAAAAAGCAGGATGTGATAGATGTCGCATCAGCTAGTGAAGGCGTCGTTACTGCATCTGCTCTAGGCAGTCCGTCTAAAGTAACACTTAGACCTGACGCCACACTTCAGTCTGTTAGTCGAATTCAGGCCTCAGATCTTATCGCCAAAAGACCTTTTGTATTGGAAAGGCCATCTCAATCACTAGGCATTTCTTTTGCGAGGCCTTTAGATGAAGCGGAAGAAATGTGGTTAAGAAATCGAGGACTTCTAGCCACCGAAACAGCCAATACCAGTTCAAGTTCCACTCTCTGGTCCGACTCAACATCTCCTAGCACATCACAGCCCCGGTTAGATAACTGGGTGTCAGATGACTCACAATCAGATGGGCAACATCCAGACGATTAATACAACAACAAGAAAGGAGTACACATGTTAGACGTATTGATCCTTGCGCCTCAAGACGACATACACGCGCTTTCTGTTTCTCGGGAGCTTGAGGCGCAAGGGTATTGTTCAAAAATACTAGATGTTGCAAGCGTGCCGCTTGAAAATACTGTTGAAGTAAGTTGTTCATCTAGTGAAGAAGTTTTCTTCATTGGAGAAAAGACTATTAACACAAGCCAATTGCTCGGAGTTTGGAACAGGCGGCCTAAGCCGCCAAAAGTATCTAGTTTAGTTGCTCAAGAAGATGATGCTGAGTTTTCCGTACGAAGTACGAGAGCTGCATTATATGGAGGGTTATCTTCGATATGTTCAAATTGGGTTAACCCCATTCCAGCTAGAAGTCTCGCAATCCTTAAGCCATATCAACTATCGATTGCAAAAAAATGTGGGTTTCTTATTCCTGATACTTTAATTACAACAAATGCGAATTCTGTTAGAGAGTTTGTAAATGCCCAAAGTGGAGATGTTATTTATAAAACTGTTAGCACATGGCACTATGGACTTAAAGAAACGAGAATATTAACACGCAATGACTTAGAGAGCCTAGATAGCTTGTCAGCATGTCCAACTATATTCCAAAATCATATCCAAGGTGACGTGGACCTACGAATAACCATAGTTGGAGATCAATTGTTTCCTGCTAGCGTTCACTTTAGCGAAGGTCGCTCTCCAGTAGATGGCCGATTAGACAAAGTACCAATTAAACGCTACGAGCTAGAAAAAGGATTTTCACAAAAACTTCTTGAATATCATAGAAAGCTTGGCTTGCTCTATGGCGCATATGATTTTCGACTTAACAAGGATGGTGTGCCAGTGTTTTTAGAAGTAAACCCAGACGGACAATTTCTTTATGTCGAAATGGCGACAGATTTACCGATATCTAAAGCCGTTGCGTCTCAACTAGCGAAGAATACCTAACAATGCCATACACTCGGACCCTTCACTCGCTGCGCTTACTCAGGACCGGTGATGGCTGGCGTTAACTCCAGCTCAGCAATACTTAAACTAATCGACGATACTCTTGCTAGGTTGAGTTTCGTAGCTCATTAATAAGATGGTACGCCCCACACCTGCACTACACTCAGCTATGTCGCTGAATATGGGAGGTGCCATTATGTCGGCAATCAAAGTTATTGGAATCGATTTAGGTAAGTCTGCTTTTCATCTAGTTAGCCACGACTATAGTGGTCGTGAACAATATCGGCACAAATTATCTAGAAGTAAATTACTACAGTTTATCTCTGTGCATGAACCAACATTGATAGCAATGGAGGCTTGCTGTGGTGCTCACTGGCTTGCAAGAAAATGCCAAGAATATGGGCATCAAGTTAAGCTGATTCCCCCTCAATATGTTAAGCCATATGTGAAGAGTCATAAGAATGATTTTATTGATGCAGATGCTATAGCCGAAGGATTAGAACAGGCTATATTCGAGAGCGAACAGCAACGATGAACCGTATTGGTTCTATCCTTACTGAATTTGGCTTCAGCTTTCCACGCGGGCATGCGAATATGAAGCGTCTTTTTCAATGGTTGGCAGATACAGGGCAGCCAGTTCCTTCTTTACTTGTCTTTGAGTTACGAGATCAGCTTAGTCATTACAATGAGCTTAATGACAAAATTAAAGAGCAAGATACGAAGCTGGAAACTCTTAATCGTGACAATGAGTTATTTACCATATTACAAACCGTACCAGGCATTGGACCTATGACAGCTTCTTGCTGCCTGTCTGCCGTCTCCGACCCTAAAGACTTTTCCAATGGCCGTAACTTTGCAGCTTGGCTAGGGTTAGTACCATTTCAATATTCAACAGGTGGAAAGCCAAGAATGCTAGGGGTATCCAAGCGAGGTAACAAAGAACTTCGTGAGCTTTTTATCCATGTAGCTAGGGCTGTTTTATGGCGAGATGAAACTGCTCAGAGATACTTTGGCTCGTGGCTTACAGACTTAAAACTTCGAAAGCCTTTTAATGTTGCTTTAGTAGCTTTAGCCAATAAGTTAGCGAGGATAGCTTGGTCTGTTATGGCTACGAAGAAACCATTTGAAATAAGAGTATAAATCAAGTTTGCATATGAAAATGAAAGATGACAAAACGGTTAGACCACCAGATTGAAGACCTTGTGGACAGAACAGCGATATAGAACGCTTTCTCATTTTTGAGGACAATCTGGCGCGGGTCTCATCGTAGAGCTGGGGCTATGTAGCATGTAGGTGTCCCCAATTAGACTTTGAATACATTAGCGCAAACCAACTCCGTTATTTGAATTTTTCACTTGCAAAACAGGGCGCCCCATACATTCTGTCCAATTGTGAGTTTTGACACCAGCAAACCGACTGTATGATCTAGTCGTGGCTAACCCGCAAATGTGTAAGATCGAGTATGAGTCAGCACTTATCAGCGTTCAAACTAAGCACAAAGCGATTTGATGCGCTGATAAGTTTAGTTAAATCTAAAACAGCTGATTAATAGTCAAATACATCCAGTAGATCTAAATCGAATTCAACACCACGCAAGTCATGTTCATTACACAAGTTCTTTAGCTTGTCATCGCAATACAGCAAGTTACACCCTTGCATCAACGACTTAAAAACGTACTTATCTGTAACACTAGACTCGACGAACTTGAGCATTTCCAATCCTGCCGGATGACCATCAATGTATTCGTGTTTCGTGTGTTCCTTGTCTTCTTCGCCAAAGCTCATGACATTGAAAACCTGAAACTTCTCACCATCTATCACGATAGGTAAAAATTCACCATCTGTTTCAATGTATGGTCTCAACACTTCAACCGCTCGAGGCGTTAGTACCAACCATGAGCCCCAAACGGATATGTCTGGAATCTTTACAGACGTTTTGTAGTGAGCGGTAAATTTAACACTCTCTTCTACCCAAACGTCGGCCAGCCCTTTTGCTCTTACTGGCTCATTAAAAAGCCTATCCAACAGAGCTCCATCGCCCGCAGCCATAGCCCTTTGGAACGGGTCATGCTCAAGGACTTTAAAGTAACGATTGAGATTTCTTATTTGGTATATACTCATTCAGGTGGGTTCCAAGTTGGGTCTTTCTTCATAAGGATTTGGGGAGGGTAAGAACCATCCTTTAACTGAGATTTGATTCTCACAAGTCTAGATTTAAACGCGCTTTCATTGTGACGAATATCGGCCAATTTACCAACCCATCTCTGATAATTATTGCCATGTATGCGCGAATGCGTCGGTGCATTTGGCGTAGTATAATGTCCCTTGTAGGCGGTCGAACGTGGTAGCCAAATACCATTCATTGAGTCGTTAATACCTATCCCAAACATGAACATTTGCAATCGAGCGTCAGTCATGGCCCTAACTCGACCATTACCCATAACGATATGATGTGCTGCATGATTTGGGGACGGTTGCGGCTCTGAAACAGCATACAAGTTACTTACCAAGCGATTTGTAGGATGGTGATTTTCCATCCCCAGCTCGGGACTAGATTTATCTTTGTTATCATCTCGATACGCTTCTAAATCTGCAAGCAACTGCTCTTGCAATTGTGCATGCGCGTTAATCTTGGCACGCTCTCGATTCAAATGAGCAACGGTTTCCTCTGCTTCTTTAACCTCTCTAGGCGAGGTTTTATCTAGATCCTTTATCTTGTGGTAATGCTTGTACGCTTTAACCTGAAATCTATATATCGCCATCTCCAAGCCTGACGGGTTCTTTGGCCTCAGAGGGAGCTTTAGAACGGGAGACTTGCCCAAAATTACCTTTTCCATTTTCTTTTCAAACCTTCAAAAAGAATAATGCTCCCCTTAATAAGCTAACTCGGTCAATGAGTTAAACCCGTTTTTGTGCTTAGGTTAAAACTGTCACAAATTGACGAACATATTAATTACATAAGGGACTTATGTACAATTCTGTAATTTACAGCTGTCTGCCATTTAATCTTCAGTCACATTCCGAAGAAGAAAATACTCGTATTTACCTAAGCGCTTAAACCACCATGAGCAACTCCAAAAAACATGATATTGATTTCGGCTAGAGCTCATTAGTCAAAACTAGCAAAACTAATAGAACAACTATTACGAATTTAGCGCGCTTCTTTAAGCCACTTTTGGGTATCCCTGTTCGTCGGGTTCGTTTTCATCATCCTCATACACGCGCACGTCATAGTTCCACGCCTTAGCACTGCACTTCTCAGTGCCTTGTGGCGTCACATCATAAATGAGCGCTGGATAACACCACTTATCCGCTGGACCAAACAGCCACAATGGTGGTTCCATTTCGCCGTCTAGTGAGGGCGTAAAGCCCAAGTTACTGGTGATGATGACTTCGTTAGGATGACTCCCTTTGGTGCAAACATGCGGTCCTGATGCCCTGCCATCGGGTTTTCGGACGGTGATGTGATGCACGCCGCTTTCCCATTCCAGTGGCAAGTCCAGCCATAGGTGCGTCTTGCCGTTCTGAATGCTAAACCCTTCTAACCTGCCGCTTTGCGCGTAACCTGGCACATCGTCACCCAAAGCAACGTAATCGAGGTAGTTAGAGTTAAAGGCATCCATCTCGGTTTGGAATGAATACTGAAAGCGTCGGTAGCGCTTCTTACGTCGCACTCGCATACCAAATTGCCACGCTTTAGTTGGGTCGGTCACACCAAACGCTCTGACTTTCTCCGGTTTGATGCCGAGGTCACCAGGCAGCAAGCACATTATGGTTTCCGGTTTCCATGTCAGAGTGGAGAAGTATTCCACCTCCACACCGTCGGGCTCTTCTTCGCGAATAAAGCTGCCTGAGCGCTCCAGTCCTTTACCGAGCATGTTGTCCGGTTGGTACTGAAAATCAAAAGTGGTTCTTGGCTCATCCCGAACTGGAATGATTTGACCGTATTTGAGCGTTGGCTCGGCGTAACCGACGAGCAAGACTTTCTTCAATACCTCGAACAAGGTGCTGCTGTCGGTGAATACTGCGTCGAACGTATCCCCTCTGGCTTTCCAAACCTCATGCAAACGCAGCAGCTCGTAATGACCGATGTGAACATCACTCAATCCACTATCAAGAATGATGTAGCGGATAGCCGGTGCTATGTCTCGGGTCGGGTAAAGCTCTTGCGTCCAACCTCCTAACCCATCTGGAATTTGCAGTTTACGGGTTGGCACCACGCCTAGCTTATTCTCCGCGCTACGCGAGAGTGAGTTACTGCCACGGATTTTGAACGCGATAGTGGTGAAGTCGTCATACTTGGTGTTGCTATCAAGTCGCGCTTTCAATCGGCGGTACTCGATGCGATCCAAATACTTGAGGTCTTTATTGTCGTTGGTGATGCGATACACGCGCACTTCAGGACGAACTTTACGACCTAAGTCAATTTCGATAGTTTCCGCAAGCTGATCGCGAGTGCCGTCTCGGCGTTCGTACTTGACTTGGTTCCACTCGGTTTCTCCCTCTCCGCGCCATTCAATCATGGCCTCGACAGTGAGCGCGTTGGTGTCACCGTTCTTGTTCACGTATCCAAGGCCGTCAGGGTGTTTGAAGTCGATGTAAATCTTATCGGCCACCTCTGAAGCTGGGCAGGCAAAGTGTGGGCCTGCAGGTTTACCTGGCAGTGCCACTTCGGTTTCAAGCGTCCACCCTTTGTTCTCGCCTTGATGCGTGAAGACATCCCACCACACCTGCGCTTTCGTCCCTTCGGGATACAGCCTATCGACTCGGCCTTTCGGGTTGTTCGCTTCACGGATGATATAGCGGCCATCGTCCGTGCCGTGAAACTTGATGGGATGATGGCGCGTTTCTGACGGTACGGTGTCGACCGTTATCCAGTAGCCCTCACCATTTAAGATGCGCAGCGCATAGAACGTCTCGCCATTGACCTCAAACGTCTGCTTAATGTCCACCATACCCACGGAATATTCCACCACAGGGTCGGCTTCATGTGGGACGTAATAGTTGGTCGGATATTCCACATAATCGCCTTGCTTGCAGTTATGCAAGTCAGGATCACGCGACCAAAAGTTAAGAATGTCAGCCCCATTTTCGTTTCGCCAGCCACCATCACCACTTGCTTCGGTGATCTCACGAATACCAGGCGAACCGGATATTTTGATGATGTGGCCAGCTTCCCATTCAACAGGCCAGTATTCTGTGGCGAGTCCATCCACATCGCTCACCACGCCGAGCGTATCGTCCACCACATTGACTTGGCTCGGAGTGATGGAGTTAATCGGCCCTTCTAGCTCGATCCCTGCCGTGGAAGACGTCGAACCGACCTCGCGTGAAGTGTAAATGTTTTCGTGCGCTGGGTGGCTGGTCACGTCCTCCCCTGGCGCAAACACTTGATAACTGATGTCCCCTGCGTATTTCGACACAGGCGTGTCACTGATGGTGATGTCGTCGCCCGTAAGCTCAAACTCGCCATTGCCAATGGCGGTCATCATGAGCAAGTACTCTTCATCTTCTGAGAAATACCAATGCGGCTCACTGATGATGTCAGGGAAGGTTTTGTGGCGTCCAAACAGCTCAGGGATTACCCCCATCAATCGCACTCGGTTGCCTTGTGCGTTGGCTTCATAAATCGGACTGCCTTCTGGCATTGTTTTCTGGAAGTTGTCAGGGATTTGGTTCATGGCGTAGATGGCCGCGCCAGCCGCCACCACCGCGATCACCGCATAAGCGATGCTTGCAGGGTCTTTCGGCTCGGCAACCAACTCCACTAAGTCACCGTCTTGCCAAACATAATCAAACCAATCTGAGGAAGTGCGCTGTTTTTTATTCACGAAATAAGAAAACGGCGGCGTTTCTGATACGTAGTAACCTTTGATGTTCGCAGCCATCCAATCATTGAGCGTTTGCCCAGGTTTGATTGGGGTAAACTCGCACTTACTACGATTGAGCTTGTTGGGATAAACCGCTAGTACAGTCATGTTCGATGTAGTACCTCGTAATTAGTGACATACGCTCAAAATCAGACAGGCTACAGAGCCAAGGTCGGCCCATTTTTCGCCCTGTTTGAGCCACTTTCAGCCCGTTTTCATTCACCACGACACCCACATGAACCAAAGTATCTTCAATCAGGTGGCATGCGATTGCGCCGTCTATCGGGGCGGTTTCAACATACCCACCCACCAATTGGTGATAGGCGTCGGTCATGCCTGCTTTGTCGTCTGGGTCCACGGTCCCAAAACTGTCCAATAGGGGTAAGCCGTGATGATGGTGGCGAACCAAACGAACAAAGCCCCAACAATCCAGACCATGCTCGTCACGACCATGATCCAGATAAGGCACCGCCATTAACTCATTTAAAGTCATTAGTTCCCCTGGTACTTGAGTCCTTTGGTGATCGTTGGCGTGTATCGGCGTTTCGGCCATGCTCGGTTCACCAAGTCATGAAACGACGCGACAACGCCGACGGTTTGAATGTTGTCTTTTTCACTGACCGCCGTCAGCGTGAGGGGTGGCTCGGCAGGTGCCGAGACATGGGGATACAAGTAAAAGCGATACGTGATGGTCACTTTGCTGCCATCTTCCATGGCTTTATCAATAAAGCGACGGGCCTCGCCCGTCACGTTATCAATCTGGAATTGCAGGTTCTGTTTCCCTTTGACGCTTTTACCCGGTAATGACACCCCGAACGCCGACGCTCGAAAGAAGGTCTCTACCCCTGTTTCTAGCCCAAGATAAATGCCTTCCACACCGTCGACTTCAAGATGATAGAAACCGTCAGCCAGACGAATGACCGATTCCGGCTCGCCTTTCTGATACGCATCTTCATTTTTGATTTCTATGGTGTGGATGGGGATTTTATCGACAGGAGCAGAGGCGTAATAAACCTCTATGGCTTTCATTTTAAAACTCCGAGCGTAGTAACCCAGCGACTTTACGAGCGAGGTGTGTGTAACCCTTCGATGACGGGTGAACACCGTCTGACAAGTAATAGTCCGAAGTCAGCTTTCCTATATTGCTGGTTCTATACATGTCTTTCGATACCACTTTATGCAGCTTGGACTGAGACAAGATAGCGTCGACGTAATCTAAAAGGTATAAATCACTGGCGTTTGGGTGGTCATCGGAATTCAACCCGTCACCACTTGCAAAGCGAGCGCGGTAGATGGGTGTCAGAAACACTAACTTTAGATGCGGATAAGCCGTCAGCAAATCATCAACAACTTTGTTCATCGCACCCAAAAACGTTTCTGGGCCAAATGCTGAAGGGGTACCGATTGGCACATTGCCTGAGAAGTCATTCGTACCAAATGCAATAATGACCAGATCCACTTCACTCCAGTTGGTATCTCTCACTAAGGCCGCTTGTGTCCGGTTATCATCCCCTTTATCAAGAAATAACGCCTCTGCCCCATCAATAAGTGAGGTGAAGTCACCAGACTTTATGTTGCCAGAGATCTGGCACATGCTCATTGGGTTATATATCGACATGGAGTGATAAGCCATTCGACAACCGCCAAAGCCCATTTTATAAACTTCAGCATCAAGAAGGTTACCCAATTGTTCTGGCAACGTACCGAACTCAACGATTGAGTCCCCAAAGTACGCAATTTTCATTCCCTTGTGCGGATTATCAAGCGCTCTTGAACCTGCCAAAAACCAGTCAGGAAACGTTGAAGGGTCCTTACCAACACGAATCAGTCGACTCCACTCTAAAGAGTGATCGACCAACGATACGGCTCTTTGCAATAACCAGTCTGAATCCGAGAAAATATTGAACAACTGAACTGAATCTTTCGTTGGTGGGTAGTTCTCCCAAACGCCTGTTTTGACTAAAGTGAAAGTTCCGTCCTTTGTTAAGGCATTGAGGTCACCTTCATAAAGCACATCGTTTTTGAGAAAATGATCCTCCAGTGAATCTCTTGATGATGACTTGCCAATATCGACCCATTCAGAAGGCAGTTGCTCAGTGATGTCTACCGTTCGCTCCCATCGCTGGTTGGGATAACCATAGCGAATAAGAACCTGGTGAATAAATCGTCCTGCTCCCGTGGCATCACTATTAAATAAGATGCCTGACCAATGCCCTTGCCAATCGGCTGGCACATTCAAATAAACATTTGATGAGCTCAACCAAAAGACACCATCTTTAATTAAAGTATTCAGATCACCATTGTTCGCTAATACTCCGTTTGCCATAAACGAATCAGAAAGGTGGCTTCGGTCTAATACAACATTAGAAAACTGTTCCTTTTTAAGCTGGTATTGGTTAGTCCAGCCGACATCCGTTAAATTATCAGAACGACGAACCCAGCTCTTTGAAGGATCATTAAAAAGATAAAACTGTTGAAGTTTAAATCGAGTGCCTTTGAAAGATGTCGCCGTATTAAAGATGACAAACGCTGAGGTCCCATCATAATCTGCTGGGGTATGCAAATAGCCACCATTAGGCATACCATAATGGAAACCTTCAGTTTCAATGAGGTTTAAGTCCGTCCCGGCCTCTAGATTCTCTCGAGTAGTCAGGAAAGAACCAAGCTTTTCTATAGGGATGCTTTTGTCTGCGATTTGCTGAGAAACGATAATTTGATAGCCATCAGTCCAATCACCAATAACTTGCTGCGTATCAAACTGTCTAAACCAAAACTTCTTAGGGTCGTTCCATAAGTAGATGGTTTGATATTTAAACCGATCCGAGCCACTTAAAATATCGGCGACGAAAACGACAAAGGCACCACCTGCAGGAAAGTTGCTCGGCAAATCCTTCACCGAATGCCCTGATGCGCAATAGTGGTACCCATCTTGAACAATTGAATTTAAGCTTTCATCACCAACCAGAGCGGGTGCAGAAAGAAAGTCATTTTTCAGTTGGATATAACCAATACTGTCTGCTTGAACGGTCCCGTACTTCGATGGCACCCAAGCGCCATCCCAACCATAAAGGCCATTGTTACCATCGATAGGATCATTCCAAACTTCCGCCAATTCCTTGTCTGGTGGTGCTCCTGCCGTATCCATTTCCAGCTTGGTTTTATATTGAATTCTCCCTTGAACCATTGCGTTAGTCGCAGAGAAGTGGTCTTCAATACTTTTGCTTATGGATGGTTTAACCACACCGTTAATAGTAATACTAACGTTTTCATCACCCATCAGTATTTGGTTAATCCAATCGATACACTGACGAAACTCCAGTGTCATTTCGAAATAGTTGTTGCTACTTTCCATTCTTCCAGCTCTCTGTGTAGTAACGGCTCATGTCTATGCCTGCCACAAACTCTTCGAGCGTATGTGGGGCTAACATTTGGCCAACGGTGATTTCTTCGCTTTGGATTGGGTATTGGCGAATTTCACATTTCACGGTGTAGTAAAACTTGCCACCTTTTTGCTTGGCGTCTTTGAGTGGGTGGTCTTTCATTTTGATTTGTAGGGGAACCACGCCCAGCTCGGTGCGCTGGTTTAAGGTAAACCAACGAATGCCACCACTGAGTGCATGGTCTACCCAACCAAGAAACGCCGCTGCTTTTTCCTTTGGCATCCGAAACACGAGGGTTTGGAACGTCGGCACGATGACATGCCGACGACGGTCCCGAGTACGCCCTGTCGACATTTCCGTGGAAATACGATTGGACATCTGTTCAATTTTGTCGGGAAACTGAGGATGTGGCAGGTAGCTTGGGTACATCATTATCATGAGTGCTTATACTCCCACTGGCTTGAGGTCAAAGCGCTGCGCGATCCCTTGAGACATTGGTCCGTCAGAATCGAGGTCTTCCAAAAAGACATCGGTGATGTTTTCACCATTGTCACCTTGGCGCTCTCTCTTTTTCACTCCCTCTGGTGCGCCGTAAATGTTCACCACGTTACGACCTCCGAGGGCCAACCCTGATTTAGCTGAGGAAAGACTTGGTTCATTCATCGCGAACTTCTGACGTTGCATGGCCATGATGGCGCTATACATTTGGTCGATTCGGTTCGCGGACTCGTTGGTGTAAACGCGCTCACCTGCTTTCAGCGTCCAGTCGGATTCCATTCGGCCACCCAACATCGGCACTTCGGATATCCCGTTGTGCGCCATGTTCGAGACTGAATCGACTTTGCTGGCCATGGAGATACCAAAGCCCATAGCGGTGCCTGCCGCTGCCGCAGCAAGACCAGGACCGACATAAGGAATACCAACCAAAGATTTGTATGCCGCTGACGCTGATTCGTAAGCGTTAAGCATGATTTGGACACGTGCTGCGGTTTTACCAATACGAGCGGCGTTTTTGTTTTCACTGCTTTGCAGCTCGGAGATTTGACCGAGGAAGTTGCTCATGCCTCGAACGCGTTCTTGCATCAAGCGCTCTTCACGATACGCCCGTTTTTCCGCTTCGATTTTGGCCTTTTCGGTTTTGGCTTCTTCACTCTTAGCAAAAGACTCGATTGATGCTTCCAAAGCATCGTCTTCTAAATCTTTACGCGTCTTTTCTGCATTTAGATAGAACTCTGTCTCACGGTCACGATACTCAGCTTTTAACGCTTCCAAAGTATCAAAGCCACGACGCTTTAACTCTTGCTCGGACACCTGCATTTCTTCTATGTCACGCAAGCGTTGCTCATGCGCTAACATGAGCTTTTCTCGCTCACTCGCGTACTGCATATCAAGCGATGCTAGGCGCGATGCGCCAGAAGACTGCTTGCTTTCTAAACCTGCGGTGTCTTTCGGTAATACTCTGTCTGGCGTGTCGCCTTCAGGTTTTAAACCTGGTTGCGCCGTGTCATAGTTCATGCCAGTCTGCATGATGTTATAACGTTTTTGCTGACGCGCTATCTCAGCATCGAGTTCATCCAGTTGCTTTGTTAATCGCCCAAAATCAGAGTTAAGGTTGAATAGCTCGTTTTCACTACGACCAAGAGGGTTAATAGGCAGCAAGCTATCAACATCAATACCTTCGTACTCTTTAAAGGTACGGTTTACCTCTTTTAACTCGTCACTAAACTCTTTTCTCTCTGACCTTAATTCTGACAGCTTTTTGCTTAGCCCATCGACCGTTCTTGGGGTGTCTGACCAACTATCAAACAGTGTCCCCCAATAGTTGATTGAGTAAGCCAGCTTATCACTGAACCAATCAATCTGATCACTGGCTCCAAGCACGGCATTAGCAAAAGAGCGCTGCAGCTTAAGCCCAGTATCTTTGAGTTTTTGGTCCATCTCTTTGAATTTCTCAATGTCATACTCCGACATCGACACGTTCAAATCGTCGTACTTTTTGGTCAGCTCAAAGAGCTTTTGGCCTTGATTGTCAAGCAATGGCATCAAGGCCGAGGCGTCGTTGGCGATACTCTCCAGATAAAATATCTGGCTTTTCATTGGAACGTTGGCTTCGTCCATCGCCGTTTTGATGGCAATCAACGCATCGGGACCCGACAGCTCTTGCAGCTTCTCAATGGTCAGGCCAACTGTTGGCGCGATGTTCTCCATGAAGTCGGCAAATTCACCACCTTCATTTTCGGTAAAGTCGCCCAGCTTATCGTTAACGTCCTTCAGTATCTCGGCCATGTTTTCGCCGCTGATATTGAACTGCTCAGAGGCGTATCCCAAGGCTTGAATTTGCTGGACCGATACCTGAGCAACGGTGGCCATCTTTTCGATTTCGCGCGCTTGTTGCGCCTGCTGCGTAATGAGGTAAGCCGTGGCACCTGTGACGGCACCAATGCCTGCCGAGACATAACCTGCAGTATCTAACACGCCGCGACCTGCGTTTTTGGCGCGGTCTGCGGTTTGCTCTAAAGAGCGGCTTAATGATAAGTTTGAGTCGTTCGCAGCTTTGGCTTCTTTGGTGTAGCCACGCAGCATCTTTTTGGCGTAATCCACATCTTTCTGAAACTTGGCGGTTTCAGTATTGAAGCGGATATTAAAATCAGCTATCTGGGCACTCAAGGCGAACTCCTCCTGCCGACGCGCTCAACGCCATCAGCTCTTCGTCGGTGTATTCTTTCGATTCTTCTTCGGGATGTTCTAAGGTTGGCAGGAAGTCTTGGTAGCTTCTAAGGGCGCTGTCGTCCTTGCAGCCTGCGGCCATGGCCGTGACATTCCAGTTTGAAGAACAAGTTACGGCAAAGCGCAGATTGTCCATCTGGTGTTTGAAGCCGTGTTTTGAAAAGTATTCACGCCACTCCACAACGGCTTCGCCGCTAATGGAAGCCAACAAGGTGCGCCAACAGACTTGCCCGAACTCTCGGGCAAGGTCCATGGCAAACTCAATTTCATCCCGAATCAGACTTTTGGGTCGGTGGGTTCCTGAGTGGTGGTTTCTTCCGTTGTAGCGGTTTCAGTGGTAGTAGTGGTATCCGAGGTGCTTTCAGTAGCATCCGGCTCCTTTGGCGTAGATAACCCTGAGAAGTCGGCTATTTCAAAATAAAGCGTTTCAACTTGTGGCGGTGTCATCATCGACATGATCTGCTGATGACGCTCATCTAGGTCATCAACATCACCACGATAGGCATACGCGACCAAACGAGCCTGAGCCATGAAGTTAATGCGGAACCAAGCGTTTGAGTACTTTTTCAAATCAAGAAGGTAACGCTCTTTTTCTTCCTGGCTAGCATTTTCAGCAGGTTCTATTGGTCGGTCTGGATCGGGAATTTCTGCACAATAGTCCATGTAATTCAGTCTATCTAAACCAGATAGTTGAGTAATGGTGACGCTTTGACCTTCAATATCGACAACTTTTGTTTTTAAAAAGTCTGGTGTCATGATTATGCTCCTGCGCCAGCGGCTTGTTCAGCAATCAGCATTTCCGCGAGTTTTGGCTTGCCAACGTTTTTGAATTTAACTGAGCGAGTGATTTTCTCTTTAATCGTCACCGCTTTACCCAATGAGTTGATGTAGCCAGAATAGGCATCCACCGTCCCATTTGGGTATTTTGCGCGATACTCAGTAACCGTTCCTTTTTCTACATCATTAACAAGTTGTTGTTGACCAGGTTCACCTGGCTTCCAAACGATTGTTAAATTGGTTTCGCCTGCTGACTTTTGACCTGGCGTGGTCTTTGCCCAGTCCGCATTAGGATCGTCTAGGTAGTTATCTTCTTCATCTTCCACGGTGATTTCACCTGGTTGAAGCTCTTTGATACCGCCTACCTTGTCCCACTTGGCGTCATCAAGGTAATCTGCAGTAGTAGCCAGTTCTTGGTCGTCTTTTTTGCGCCAGAACGTAGTGCCAGCGCCTTTGATTGCTTGAGTTGGGTCCGACATGATTAAACCTCTTCGGTGTATTCAATAGTAAATGCCAAGTCCAGCGTTCCCCATGGCTGTTCTTCGTCTTGTGCGTATCCAAACGATTGACGATTACAGAGGTCGAGAAGACCGTTGGCGGTATAATGTTTGGTGATGATCTTGCGAACTTCTTCACCTAATGCGTCGAGCTCTTGCTCCGTGTTGTTGTCTGCAACCAGATAGATTCTGATAGTCAGCTCAGAGCGCCATGTGATTTCTTCAAAATCTTCTTCAACGCACTGGCCCTCAGAGACGGAGACTGAAATGGCAGGGATATCCGTATCATTCTCTTCAGCTTCAAATTCTGGAACCGCGATGTATCTGGGGTTGCCATTAAAAAACGTTGCGATGATTGACTCGCCAGTCTCATCGACTAACCCTGCTCTCAAATCAGCAACAACTTGTTTGCGTATGGCGTTGTTAATTTCCACGACCAACCTCTCTGCGAATAACCAAGCGGATTTGTTGCTTCATCGCGCTGGACAGCTCTTTTTTCATGTCCGTTCTAAGCAACTCATCGCTGTGCTTTTTAAATGCTTTGGTGATTTCATTCACGATTGGCACCTTGCACACTTTGATGGGATGCCTTGCATCCGAGACACGTTGCATGATGTGCCAGCGACCGTTCTTCAGCTTTTGTAAGAAGGCGTTCTCGAATCGGTGCCGACCGACAACAATGGCGGTGTTACCGGATAACTCTCGCTTTTGGTAACGACCATTTCGGCCTCGGTTAACTCGGCTGATTTGGTATTGCCCTCGCTTGCGCCGAATTTGGGTTCTAGCCGTATCGATAGAGATGGCAGGAACATCGAACCTGCGCACTCTGACAAAAGCCACTGGCATTTTTCCTGTGGCCTTTTTTGTTATCGACGCGCGAGGGCGAATAACTTTTTGCTTGATACGAACGGCTTTTGCGGTGTCTTTCACTGACCGAGAAACAGCTCGAGCAGCCACACGGTTAATCGCCATTGCACTGGCTTTCGGTACCGCGTTACTTTGTAATGAAGAAAGGTTTTTAACGGCTACCGCCAATTCCCGATCAATGCTATTCATAAGATCACCACAATATTTCCGTCTTCTGGATAAGGGCCACTGGTGACAGTGAGCTTTCTGCCCGAGGAAACGAACTCGATAGGTGTTCCCTTCTTCGGTCTGACATTATCTGCTTTCTTAAATGTCAGCTTGCGAGCGATGCCTGCCATAGCGTCAAACTGGTTTAGGGATTCGTCATAAATGGCTTTGATAGGTTCTCCACCGTTGACTTTCACCCAGACACCAAACGCTTCAGAAACCGTGTTATCCACCTCTTCCATTAACTGGTCGAATTCGTTATCAAACATAAGCGGCCTTACATCGTCGCGACGAAATACGCCAAGCCTGCGTCCACCGCTTCCATCGCGGTTTCTTCATCTAAAAACGGCTTATCGCCACGTTTGAGCAGCACCGTCTTTTGGCCTTGCAAACACTGAAACGGCTTATCCACGAGAACTTGCACATTGCCTTTTTCATCGGCGTTGACTTCTGGCGGCTCACCATCGTCTAGAACCGTGGCATCATCGGGTAATTCGACCGCAGCACCGATAAGCACTTCCGATTTTTCGCTCGTTTGACTCTCGGTTTGCTCGCTTTGATCACCGGCAGTATGGTTAGCGTCATTTCCTTGCGTTTGCGACTGTGCTTCATCATCGGATTCGTCCATGTCTGGTAACTTGGCTTCCAAATCGTCAATGACTTTATTTAGCTGGGCTTCGGTCGTTTTGTCTGAATATTGCGGTTCAGTAATACCGAGCTCTTTGCAAAGCTCATCAACACGTTTTTTCAGGTTTTCTTTTCGGCTCATGATTGGCTCCAAAGTAAAAATGGGTCCGTGGACCCATTTTGCTTTTCGTTAGTGGTGGTCAGGATTAACCGACTTTGACGACAACAACTTTGTTAACGTCAATGAGGTACATCGCAGGGGCGGCTTCCGTTTTGGTGTAGCGAACTTCTGGATCGCCATTTTCCGTCCAATCTTTCACGTAGCGTTCGGCTTCATCAAAGCCTTCACGCTGAGCGGATAAGTCTTGGATTTGACCGTACAGACGCGCACCGCGCAGTTCGGTATGCGCCAGAATCAACGTGAAGTCGCGTTGGACTTTCTTCGTTGTGCCGTCACGGTCGATGTACTCTTCATCTACCACGATGATGGTGACATCGCCAAGATTGCCTTTAACGCTAACCGTTGCACCTAAGTCTTTTAGCGCGGTTTCAAGCTGAGAGTTAGAGCCACGGCGAGTTTCCAGCGCGTCATTGAACTTCTCGAATTTGCGCATCAACGCCCACGTTTTAGGATCGGTAATGATGACATTCGTCAGGCCTTCAGAAATCGCCGCCCAAGTTTCAATGTCACCAACGATGTCGTAGGTAGCAAAGTCTTTATTCGCCCACTGAGCTGCCGAAAGAAGCGTGATCATGTTGTCCGCATTTCGGCCTGCATCAATTTCGTAAGGCTTATCAATGTAAGGGCTGTCGATCACGGTTTTACCGTCGTAGACCATCTCGGCACACATCAGCTCTTCACGGTCACGAACCGCTTGCTCTTCGATATCGAGGTTTTGCATCACAATCGCGTTTTGACGATCGCCTGCCGACATAGAGCCTGTGATTGGCTCGCCTGGTCGGCGCTTAACGCTTTGGTTTGCCGTTACTGCGTGTTTTGACTTCACGTATGCAGGCTTAAAGCTTGAGGTTTTAAAGCCTTGATTGCGGTCTATTGCGGCACCAATCATCGGTGAGCAAAATGCTGCAATCTTGGTTTTATTTGGGATCATGTCGAGGTCGACTTTTTCCGTATCGAAGGTATACATCTCACGGAAGAAGAAGCGCATGAAGAAGTTGTCGCGACGAATACCTGCTTCTTGAATGGCTCCAAGCAGTTCGCGAGTGGTGTAATTATCAGGCATAAGAAGCTCTTTTTTCTGAATTCAAAGAAAACGACGAATTAGTATTCGTCGTCTACGAAAACTGGACTACCTAGGAAAGCAGCGCGTTTTTGCTTGTTGGTTGTGACCGCATCAGGCCAGTTCACAAAACCGATACGAAAGCCACCCTGTAGGTAAACTGTCGATTCTTGGTCACTGCCTGTATTCGTCACATCACGAGCCGAGATAGCGATGGCTTTGCCTGGTGTACCGTCCCATTCCACCAAAGTGGCGGCGTCAGTCGCGTCGGCCATTAATGGGGTTCGAGCAGGAAAAGATACGCCCGTTTTGATGGTTGCTCGCGCCGTGACTGGTGCGCCAATAAACAGCTCATCTGGTGTGTATTCTGTTTGTTCTAACATGCTAGTTTCCTTGTTAAATGCGTGTATATGAAGACGCTAGCGCTTTGATGTTCTTTTGTTCTTCGGTGACATCACCGGAACCAACATCATCACCAAGAGGCTCACCGTGCTCTGAGGCCAGTGCCATTAATGCCGACTCGTTTTGCGCAGTGGCACTAACAGGTACTGAAGCAAGCAAGGCCCTGGCTTCATCGACGCTAATTTTTGGGTTACTGGCAAGTTGCTGCGCGAGCGCTTCTCGCCCTTTGGCTTCTTCTAGGCCAATAATGCCCATGCAGCGTTCACGCTCTTTTGTGGCTGGGTCCGTGGACTCATCACTTTGCGCGCTCGCTTGTGGCTGTTCTGGAGTGGATTGCTGTTCTTCAGTTGGAGTTTGCGGAGTCGCTGGAGCGGCGGCTTGTTGTGGATTGCCTTGCTCACCCGTTGCGACTGGTTGTTGTTCTGCTTGCACCGTCATAGCGGCTCCCATATCAAAGGTGGTTTGTTGTTTCTTGAACTGTTCAGCCATGATCTGAACGGCATCAAGACCGTTAACGACTTCGTTTGCGAAGCCAACATCCACTGCGGCTTGGCCTTCGTAGACCTGCGCCTCAGTCGATAGAATGGTTTTAATGTCGACGCCCATGTACTCGGCAGCTTTACCTGCGAACATTTGACGTGTGCTCTCTGCTTCGGATTGCCATTTCTCTCGCACCTCTTTCGGCAGAGATTGGTAAGGGTTGCCATCGGCTTTATGGTCACCTGCCGTCACAAGGGTGATTTCCACGCCTTGCTGATCCAGCATCTTCTCGATGTTGGTGTGCGCCATAATCACACCCACCGAGCCTGCTATACCCGTTTGAGTTATGAGGCGCCTTGAACACGCACTCGCAATCATTTGGCCTGCACTGCAGTGCATGTCGTAACCGAGGGACCAGATAGGCTTGGTTTTGCGCATCTCTGCGATTTTGTCGGCCAAGTCAAAGCAACCTGCGACCATGCCGCCTGGTGTGTTCATATCCAGCAAAATGGCTTTAACTTCGGGGTCTGCGACCGCTTCTCGCAAGCGATGCATAATGCCGTCGTACCCTGTCATCCCTGAGTAGGGTTTGATGTGGCCATACTTATGAACCAACGAGCCATCAATCGGAATGATGGCGATACCCTGAGAGACTTGATAACTGCGGTTACTGCTGCGAGTCCGAGAAAAGCCAGAAGCGACTTTTTTCATGTCGTTCTCACGCAGGATTTGCCCTTCGGTGTCGGTGATCTGGACCACGTTGCCGAGACGTTGGCTGAGCGCCGAGAAAAATACCCGAGCGTAACCAGCTTCTAAGGCGAGCGGCCTGTTGAATGTGTTGCTGATTAGGTGTTGTAAGTTATTCATTTGGTGTCTCACTTGGGTTATCCGGTGCTAACGCTTGCAGCTTCATCCAGCTTGGCGGTGGTAAGCCTTTCGATTTGCGCTCTTCCATTTCTGCCAACTGTTGATCAAAGATTTCTTGATAGTCTTCACCGAGTAGCGCGAGCTCTTTCTCATACGTCGATAGACCTGAGTCGATACGCAGTACGGCTTCTTTGACTTCTTTCAATCCATCAATGGCCAATCGACCAGAGCCAATCCAATCACACTTGGTCCAAGCATTGCGGCGTTCGTAGAAGTTGAACCGCGCTTTGCTTGGCAGCTTGATGTAGCCACGCAAGATCATTTCTTCGAACATGAGTGCGAAGATCTGGCTGGCGAATCGGTTAGCAATGATTTTTCGTCGACCCATGAAGTAACGCCATGAATCGTTGTGCGAAGCACGAATGGTGCTGTAAGACATTTGCGCGTAATTGCGCGACAGCTGCGCGTAATCCACGCCCAATCCAGCCGCAACGTAGCGGATGATGGATTGCTCCAAGGCCGCGAATCCGTTATCAGCATTCCCTGCGCTGTGCAGGTTGATTTTGTCACCTGGCATGAGGTGAGGCAGTTTGACGCCGTTGAACTTGACCTCATTGGTGGCGTAGTAATCGCCGTAGGTCATTAGCATCTTTTCGACCGCGCCATTTTGCTGCGCACCGAACAAGTACTCCATCGCTTGGTCCGTTCCAAGCTCTGACTCGATACTGGCGGCGTACATGGCGTTAACAATCGCTCGCTGTAACGTGGTGTTCTGTAAGGTGTCGAGCATCTTCAATTGCTCTAAACACGATAAGAACTTATTCACGCCACGACATTGCCCACCTTCCGATGGCTCAAAGATATGCAAGAACCCCATGCGTCCCGAGCGTAAACGCTTCGGTACTTCACGCCATTTCTTGGGCGAGCCAAAGTTATCGGCCCCTTCTTCAATGAAGTAGGAAATGGCTTCGCCATGTCGATTGAAGCGCATCCCACCACGCTGATGGGGTTTGTCCATCATGTAGTTGGGGTTGTTAACCTTGCGTGGCGCGACCATGCGAATGCAGGTTGAAAAGTGTGAATGGCGACGGTCTATCCATTCGGGCTTCGCCATGATTTCGCCCGTGTGAGCATGAGTTTCAATGCCCTCTCGCATCATCATGGTGAACGTGCGGCGACCTTCTGCGTCGATAAAACAGTTCGGGTCTTCGGCTATGTCACGAAAAATGGCTTCCACTTCACGCACGAACCCTTTGTCTGGATCGATGCCGAGCAATAGCCAGTTTGGTTTGTAACTGAGGCGAAACTCAGAGCCAATGATGTGGTCTTTGTGTAGCTGGATGCCGTTTGCAGCAATACCGTTATTGCGCGTGACATCGTCTGTTCTGGCGTTCGCCTGTCTCATGACAGGCAAGAAAGCAGCGTCTACCGATTTTGACGGAGGGTTCCAATCGCTCATCTGGCCACCAAACCCTGAACCGCCAGCTCGATACACCGCATCTCTTAATGGTGTTTGACCATCTGCAGCCAGTAGTCCGGTGTGTGTCATTAGAATGAAACTCCTGCAGGGCCGCGACGACGAACTGAGCTCAATCCTAACTGTCCACGCAAATCATCAATGTAGGCGCGAAGTTCATGGATGTTGGCTCGACTGTATTCAACTTTGCGGTCTCCTTTCTGTACGGAAACCGCCATCTTTCCTGTTTGCAAGCTATGAAAGGCGGCTTCGGCCTGTTGCAACATTTCTTGTTTTGTCATCTTGATCCACCTTTCAATCTCGCGGCTAATTCAGCGATGCTGAGACCGGATGTTTGTGGTTGTTCTTGAGGTTGTTGGGGCTGCGGCTCTTCCAGTTCGAGACCGAACCGTTGAGTGAGAATGTTGAGTGCCGCATACGCATACACCCATCCGTCCAACGCTTCATCAAATGGGTGGTATTGCTTCACCCATCGCCAAACTTGTCGCCCTGACTTGTCGTGCTCTAACTTTTTATTGGCTGAGCAGAGCTGCTTGAAAAACTCATCACCGGCTATGTCATCGTCCAATGGAAAGTGAACACATCCAGGCACAGGCTCATCACCTTTCGGGGTTAAACCTAAACGGCTGTAAAGTCGCTGCTTGATGCCGTCGGTACCTAACCTAGTGAGGTAGACTTTTTTGTTGTTTTTCTTGCGAGGGAAGTTTTGTATCGGCTTGCCGTATTGGTTCTCACCTTGAATTGGGATCACCCACATCACGCCGTGCGTTCGACTCATCTGGTAAACGTCATCGGTTTTATGGCCCATGGCGTCCCAACACCAAAGCTGAACGTCCATCACTTGGTCACTGCGCTTTTTGTAGGTCCGATACAGCGCTTTTCCGGCGGCATCCTTTAATACTTGGCTCGATAAATCCCCGAGAAGAACGATGTGCTCAACAAGCCAACATTCCTCACCTGGTCCCCATGCCCACACAAAGAGCTCGATGCGGTCATCCTGAGTGTCAATGCCTCCGGTCAAAACCACGGCTCGCTCAGGTACTGGGTTACTGGTGCGACTCTCGGCCCACCATATTTCACGGCGCGACTTGAGATGCTCCCAATCTAGCTTCTCTCCGTTCTCACCATCCCAAAGCTCACCGAGCGTTAGGTTGACGAACGTTTTGAGCTGACTTGGGTCGTCTTTCTTGTTGAGGAAGTCACGCACTATGCCACGCCAACCTGCACTCAATTTGGTGTTGTATCCTGACCAAATGTGAATGCCGACGCTGCTTGGCGTTGGCGCTGGGTTGTCGTCTATATCAAAGAAATCATGGCCATCGCGTGTCCATGTGCCATCTTCAGCAATCCAACGACCTGCAAGCTCCATCTTGTAGAGGTGCTTGTAGTAGATAGGGTCGTCACAATGAACGCAGCTGTAATAAACCGTCTTTGATTTTTTCTCGATACTTGGCTGAGTGTTGTCCCACTTGAAGCCGTGCTTATCTTCTTTACTGCCCCACTCTAAAACCTGCTCGGTTCCGCAGTGTGGGCATGGCAGATAAAAGCGGAAAGTCAGCTCCATCTTTGCCATTAGGCGTTCAACGTGCGACTCGCCTGTATTGGTTGGTGTGGTTCCCCACCTTGCCATCGGGAAAGCGGCACCTTCCAAACGCATTCGCGCAAGATCGATAGGGTTACCTTCTTTACCGACTTCCCAATCCCATCCGTCAATCTCATCACCAAACAGCGCGCCTTTAGTCAGAGCTCGCATGTTTCGCGGTGTGGATGTGCCGAGGACATGCAGCGACCATCCTGTTCCCTGTTTGTAGGAAACGGTGTTTCGGTGGTCCTTAGCGAATAAGGCTGGGAAGATTTGGTGCATGATTGGCATTTCCTGCCAAGCAGCATCAATCTCGGTGACAGAGATGTTTTTTGCGTCGTTCTCTGTCGGTACGTAAATCACGGTGTTGGTTTTTAACTGAGCATGCAGACAAGAGTTTGCTGCTATGACCAACTTGGACCAGCCAACACGAGCCGACTTTTGCATGGTCAGCTCGGATATAGCGCGGTTACACATCATGTTGAGTGGCACAACCTGTAAAGGCAGTGTTTCCCAAAAGCCTTCTTCCTGAGAAGAACCAGCGGCTAACCGGAAATGCTTATTGGCCCACTCCGCTCCCTTGATGGCGATTGTTCTCCTCATCCCCATCAAGCCACGACGGACTTTCGTCTGGATCGCTGTCAATGTAATCGGAGAGGTTTGGTTGAACATCGGCACACTCATTTAATACAGCAGCAATCACGGCCTCTAAAACTTCCACCGCTTCGGGTGGCATGTCGGGCCATGCGTTCTTTAGTTTCGGAAGGAGGGTGTCGAGTCGTGTACCCACTCTGGCGCATACCTGTTCTAAGGTGTCGACGATGATGTCTATTGGTGCGTAACTTTTTTCAAACAGTACGCGCTTGGCTTTTAGCATCGCCAACTTTTCGCGCCGTTCCTCTAACTTGAGATCGCGTTCTAATTTCGCAAACGCTTCCTCACCTTCTTGCTCGGTTTCCGGTTTTGAATCGGAGGCTTTTGATTGCGATTTATAGGTAATGTAAGCATGGATACAGGCAAGAGGATCGATACCATTTCGCCCTTTGGCGACAGGCAGGACCCCTTGTTGCGTAAGGTTTCGGACCTGTCTAGATGAAATGCCAAGAAGCGTCGCTATGTCCAACTGCGTGAACTTTTTGCTCGGGTTGAATAGTTCGCTCATTCATGGTTTTTGACCGGAAACCGGAAACCTCCAAAATAAAAAAAATTTTTAACGAGAGCTTTTCTGCGAGGTCGAGCCCCCGTGGTCGCTCAGGGCGCCCGAAAGGACCCGCGATCATAATTGATCTTCCGCTAGGCATTGAGTCCTGATGTAATCTTGCAAATACTTTGTCTGCTGCTCGTTCTCAATCATCATTCGCCTGAGACGTAGATAATCTTGTTCAGCTGCGGCTCCAAGTCTTGGGGTGTTTGCATTGCCCACGCTTCTGGTGCTGGCGGCTTCGGACACTGCTGGACAATCTGCCTGGACATACACCCGCTCAGGCCCATTGCTGAGACTATCGCTAAGACGATCAATCTCTTCTTTTGCTGCGGATAGCTCTGCTGCATGCTTCTCTCCCAATTGGTTGAAAGATTGGATTTGAACTCGCTGCTGATGCAATGCTGCGATATAGCCCTGAATCTCGTCTTTTGCTGACGTTAACTGGCTTTCAGCGATATCAGCCCGACTGCTTTCAACGAACAACGCAACCGAGAGTGTCGCAACCACTACTACCGCAATAGCTGTCGCCCATACTGTTAGCTTTGCATTAGGCATACTTCCCTCTCGATATCTCGTCGGTTCATCAATCCTTTCCACGGTTTGCCTGCTGCATATACCCATCGTTTAAGCTGGTCACATGCTGCATGCCACTCACCTTTGTTGAGCAGCTTTAGTAACGTCGAGCGTGAGAATGAGCCTATGCCAACGTTAAACGTGAAAGAGTAGAGAGCAGCTCGTGTCGTCTCAGGGATATCAACGTGAATCATCGGGTCGACCATTCGCTTAACATCAGCCAAGTCAGACTCGAGCAATTCATCACACTCGGCTTGTGAGTAGGCTTTGTCTGAAATGATGTCTGTTCCTGTATGTCCGTAACAAACAGTTTGAACGCCAGCGACATCGATGTAAGGAGTATACCGAACACCTTCCATTGGCTTTACCATTGCTGTCGCCATAATAAGAGCCGAAGATCCTGCGGCTGCTAATATCTTCACTGCTGAATTAAGGTGCTTCATCGCCATAGTCCTTTTCGAAACGCTTTTTCTGCCAGTAGTTGTTAATCCAGGCAGTAATTAGCATGCCAGCCAAAGCAATCAGCACCGTATAACCGTCTGCAGATATAGATCCAAACACTCCTATTGCCCCATTCCAAAAATAAGATAGGGCGCTGGATATCTTTTCGTTCATACGCATACTCACCCCCTTACTGGAGTGTCCTTTTGCTTGGATAAAAATGAAAAAACCCCGCCAAGGCGAGGTTTTCGATAATTTATGATAGACACAAAAAAACCGCCTAAGTGGCGGTTATTTTCAATACTGTGTACTTATCCATTATGGATATATATACATTAAATTGCCCCGTTTTTATTTTCAAGCTCTTTTTTGAATAATTTCCGCGCGGACTTGTCATAGTTAATTAGCAAGGTACGAATCACTTCAATGTGCTTTTCCCATTCAGACCAGTGGTTTTGGTAATAGCGAGAGCGTTTCTTTCTGAACCCATCAGACTCAACATTCTTGTCTTTACAATCTACTTCCACCAGCGCTTTGATTAGGAACTGGCGGCTAACACTGGGCGTATATTGAATACCATCATGATCGAAGTAAGTCTGAGCACCAGCTAATTGCTCGAGCGCAATATTACCAGCGATAGTACTGATGAGAGCCTTAACTTTAAGGCAGGTACGCTTTTGAACAATCATGCCTTGCTCAGATGAAACAACAACCCAATCATTCAAAACACTTTCCACAAGGCGCTTCTTGTTTTCTTTAGAGTTCCAGAGCGGTGATGCATAAGCGTACAGACTCCAATCGGCCAAATGCGCTGCTTTCTTTTGCATTCTATCTAACGTTAAAAGCACTTTTGCGCCATCAATTCGAGATGCCATTTGGTAGTCAGCAGCCCCGAAGCCACCGCCACCTCCAGAACCGTCATTGTACTTTGCCTTGATGCCTTCCGTAGCCATACCAATTGCTGCAGGCATAGGCCACGTTTCAACGTTTGTCGCTAATCCCATTTTAGATGTCCTCGCATAGACTGGTGAGTCAGATTATACCTGTAGATAAACACAGCTTGTATAAATTATCAGAACTACTGTTGACAAACTAGATTAACTAAAACTAGAATTAATTTAACCTTTTTAGTTGAATTGAGTAACCGTTAGAGTTATATTCTTATCGAAGCCCCCACATACACACTTACAGAGGGCTCAGGAGGTAGCAAAATGGCACTTACAGAATTTGGCAAGACAGTCCGCAAAGCACGTATAGATGTAGGTTATACACTTAAAACCATGTCTCAAGAGCTAGAGACGTCGGCAGCTTTTCTGAGTGGCTTAGAGACTGGTAGTAAAAAGATTTCAAAAGACTGGGTTAAGAAAATTGAGGCTTTTTTTGAATCGAAAGGCCATCCTATTCCTAACCTAAGCCAATTGGCTGATGTAGCTAATGAAAGTGTTTCGCTTAGCGGACTTTCTCAACAGCAACAAATGCTTGTCGCAGGATTTGCTCATTCACCGTTTACTCCCGATGAATTGAAAAAGTTTGCGGCTTTTCTAGAAGAAATTAACAAGCATCATGGAGAGTAATGTATGCCAGAAACGTATCGACTGAGAGGAAACAGAGTGCAACCGTTGACTCTCAGTCATATTTGTAACGTCGCGAATAACGTAGGGAAAGCGTTAGGATTTAACAAGCGAAATAAACGCAGTTTGGATGAAGTGTTTGAATCGCTATTTAAGTTAGGAGTTATTGTAAACGTCATTGCTGACGAAGATTGGCTCTTTGTTACTAAGGGCCATTGTGACCCTAGCAAAGCGACAATATGCGTCCCTCAATCGATTTACGAAAATGCTTGTATTGGCGAACGTGACGCTCTGGCAGTAATGTTACATGAAATGGGCCATCTCTTTCTTGGGCATCGACCAGTGCTTCATTACTCAAATGAGCCAGCAGTTAAAGAAGAAGATGCTGAATGGCAAGCAGACAGTTTTGCAGAAGTAATTTTAAAGAGTATGGGATATCAAACAGAACAGCTTTCTTTTGATTTCTATATGTAAAAAGCCCTGTCCACTAACCATGGAAAGGGCTAATTAGGCACCTTAGCTCAAGCGACCAAACTGAAGCTAGGGATAATTCTAACCCGAGAGTTAACCGAGTCGAATCTTTGTTTGACAACCCAGATTATAGACTTTTTGCCTTAAAACGCAAGACACGTTGGTGCGGTGAATCTCTCAAAACTTACGGAGAGTAAAGCTATGAAAAGCGGATACTGCCCTAAGTGTAAGCAACCTTGCGAGGTGAGCTTTGTCAGTCATGTGACTAAAAATGGCAAAGTGATCTATCCGAAAAAAGGTAAACGCTGCTTAGTTATCCCTCACTGCGATAACTGCAATAAGTAAATAACCCTAGCCTCTACCCCAAGGCTAGGGGCTATTACTCAGTTAATTATAATCTGGAGGCCAATATGGCTGCTTCAACAACTTGCTCTAAATGCGGTAACCCTTGCGAACTTATCTTTAGACGATCAAAAACGACTAAAGACGGAAAGATCATCTACCCTAAGAAAGGTAGCGTCTTCCCTATTCCTGTTTGTAACTGCGGAAAATAACAGTAAAGGCTCAACTAAGTTGAGCCTTATTTATAAGAGTTCAGGAACATGGATAATAAAATACTAACTGAATTTCACGAAAAAATAGATAAAGATGTTGGACTACAATCTAAGCGTCGTTCGTTGATTGTTGCCTCATCAATACTCATAGCTATTTACTGGACCGGAGCAACGATTAAGGAGTTCAACGGTCTAATAGCAAAAATAGAAGTCAAAAACACAGCTGCGGTACATTACCTTTTAGTTGCAACCATCATTTATTTGATGTTTAGATATTTCGCCTATGCAAGGCAATATCATGAACAACTTAGGCAATTCTGGGTTGACCGTTTTTTGGGGGACAAAAAAGTCTTTCATTACCACATTGATGAGAGAAACACCGATGATGAAAATATAGAGGGTTTAATCGGGAAAGCAATTGATGTCTGGGTTGGAGACGAGCCCTCTTTAGCGTCTCCTTCTTACCATACACATTCTTTTTTCAGACGAAAGATTGGATATGTCACTGAACGGACGGCACACAGCGGTCATCCAGATGATCCTGACTCTCGAGAAATTGTTGAAGTGTTAGAAACCATCAGCTTGGCTGACTTTCGAGATGAATGGAAACTGAAGGATTACCTGAAGTTATTATCGATTGAGTTCTACTATAGGATTAATAGCTACACTCACTATAGAGAGTATTTTGACTTAATGGGGCCTTATATATTTGGTATTTTGGCAATAACACCATATTTAATCTTCCCTTGTGCCACATACATTTTTGATTATAGCTCTGAGGTTAATAATACCATTAAGGAAATGTATTTTTCTCGACCAGTAATGGCTGCTAAATAGCAGCCTTATATTATTTATTCTCAGATTTAGCTCCTACCTCCAAAGCTTTGTCTGGGCTTTCTTAATATAGCACAGGTGATTGCTACGCCTTAGTTCCCAGAGATTCACATCACAAGAAGTTCATCGCCCCAAAGCACTCCTTCTACCGATTTGGAAACACAACCAGATAGAATTACACTGTATATACGAACAGAACAATTCTGAATTTAAAGCATATACAAAACGATTCAACGCTTAATAGGACACCGTATCTACCGCATTGGACCTGATGGCCCATGTGGGTGTAACAGCACCGAAGATAAAGTATCGGTGTTGATGGCTAAGGGTGACTGGAAGACCATTCCTTTTGGCTGCTTTATGGAAGTGGGCAACGTTGTAGATGTAAGAAGGCTGAAGATAATGGATGTGTCTGCTCTATGTTCCGATAATGACGGATACAAAGTTGTTTATACCATTCCGAGAAACCACTACCTGGAGGGAACATACCTAAATGGAAAATGTTTCATCCTACTTTATGATGGCGAACTTAAGATTTACCAACTCAAGCTCGCCGCTCAAAATGAAAGGGATCGTGCGGTATACATTACTTACAATGACATTGAGCAAAGTACTGTAGCGGACATTACAAAACTCGGTTCATGCAATTAAGCCCTATACATAGCAACCGTTAGTGTTAACTGCAGGAGCCCCAAATCGGCTACAAGCCTCGACTCATATGTCTCAATATATTGATGGTGTATAACCTCCCGTTGTCAAGATACTTCTAGTTGGGATCCAATCGCACCTACCACCAGCGTAGTATTAGCCGTATCTTTCAAATACCTCTGCCGATTGTGCTAATTTAATGCAGCCCACTTGTTATTTAGTACCTTATAACTTGAACTAATTCATAGCATTGTTGGTGGTGTTGTGCTGTCTGTAGGTAGAGGAAAAATCACATCGTATACCGCAACTTCTACTGGCTCCATTTGGTTTGCCTTCATGTACTCTTCAGCAGCCCCGACCTCAACCTCTTTACGATCATTAGAGTCAGACGCCCTAACGTGAAGAAACTTCCCTGCTCGACTAAGACCATTGAAACATCTTTCTTTATTGAAAACTCCAACAAAACTGCCGTTTCAATTAATTTTTCTCTCTAAAACATCGTGTTAAAATAGCTGATTATGCAACGAATTTTTTATGGGGATGAAATGAAAATATTTGTTATTCTGGGTTTAATTGCAGTAGCGTTCTACTTTTACACCAATGGCGATGAAGCCAAAATTAATAATCTTAGATCTGTAGAGTTCAGCGCCAAAAATCGGATTCTGACGATAGCAATAGATGATGATAGAGACTTGCAAACAAAAATCAGAATGGACGATAAAATCGAAGAAGCTGTGTTCCTTAATCAGCTGATTGATAAAGGCAAATCAATCTATGTCGACGGTAACTATCTTTACCAAGGCCGATGCCAACACGTTCAATTAGAATGGCAAAAAGGTGAGTTGTTCTTACCGAAATACTACAAGGTACTTTTGAATGAGGCCTGTTAAATGTAAAAAAAGGTTGGTGTTAACACACCAACCTTTTCCTAGTTTGTTAACCAAATATATATGCTGTTGTGAGCGGGCTTTGATATGACTGATTTGCTAGGTAAGTTAGCGTAGGATTCAGAACATCATTTGGATCTTTAATTTGGTTCTCAATTTCTTGCATGGCAATTGCACGACCAACTTCGAGAATCCATCGAAGCATGCTCTTTGGACCACCGGCAACTGCGTACTCTAAACTAGCGTTCAAAAACGCTTCTAGAAGGCTCAAAGCTTCGGATGCCTTAAGAGCACCCTCATACATGTGATAGTAAGTATTAGCTACTTCATCGTTAAACCTAAAGCCTGAAGGTGGTCTAAATACAGTACAGTTGTTGCCGTACATATTACGATTCCCGATCTTACGGAATAGCTCCATAAGGCGCAAAAACTCTGCTTCCGCCTCTTCAGGGGATACATTATCTGAAACTGCACTCTTAGCTTTCACCATCTCTACTTTTTCAGCAAAGCTAGTACCAATCACATCATCGTATTTCAGATCATTTAAGCCTACTTCTTGAGTCAGCGCACCAAAGGCAATACGACTGTTTAATTCATGCGCCTTATTGAGCTGAATTTCAGATAGGTCATTTTTAGCGGTTTTCAAAGCTTCTTCGAGCATTTTGATTCCTTATTTTTGTGGGTTAAGTTGTTCTAGAAAGTTAAAACCAATTACGTTTAGACTTGCAACAAACACTGTATATAAAAACAGCATTTGAACTGTACATACATACAGTGTTTTTGTAAAGAAAAAATGGACTTTGTTGTACTGTTTCCAGTTAGTTGTTTTGTAACGAGGTTGGGGCATAAGGCTACGATGATTAACTGATGTAGCCGATCAGGTCGTAACTTCCTGATTTAGTTGCGTCGAATTACGCAACAAAGCCGTAGTATTGAGCAAGAACTTTGCTCTGAATTGTTTTGGGGCAACGGTCGGCTTTAATCGTATCCTTGTTTAGGGTCTGGCAGACTGAGTTCTAACTCATTTCTCTTTGCTCACCCCAATGCCCCAACCACTAGCGCTAAGTTAATCGTCTCCTTCACATGCCAAAGCTGATCGCCGTGTTGGCGCTCCCAGGAATTCATATCTCGGTGTAGTTCTTGGTGGTGTTCATTACATAACGGGAAGGTAAACATGTCCGAAGCCTTACTTCCCATTTTCCCTTCGCCATGACCTATTAAATGATGAGCAATACCTGCAGTCTTTCCGCATACGCGACAGGGTAACTTACGGACGAATGAAAGATACTTCTCACTCTCCCATCTAATTGGCTTGGGTTTTCTTAAGTACATCGCTGGTGGATCGTCATCTATGACTAGCTTTAAAACCGGCTTTGCTAACCGATCTAGTTGCTCTCGCTGGCTTTCAACCACATACCTGGCATCCGTATCAATGCTGCCCTTAATACCTACGCGCTTAGCCGCAGTCTCCCGTTTGAACTGACGATCTATAACGGATTGAGGAAGCAGATCATACACACCATTTCGTACCGCCCACCAGCAGAGGTCAACATCTGTAATCTGCTTTTGGTACCCATGTAACTGGCGAGACACAGCTTGCAGGCCGTGAACCACACTGTTCATTCGAGCAATGTGAAAGTAAAGGTTTGGGTCACTGTCCCCTTGGAGATCATGATGCCAGCATAACCTTACCGCGCCTTCGCCTGTTTTCCGTGTCTTCAAGTTGTGGTCACAGTAACCCGAGTCCTTTAACTGGCATTCGTTGATTGAATCCACAAACTGATGCGTTGGGCCAATTCTGCTTTGCACTTCCTCCTGAGAGAAAAACGCCACGAGACTCGAATCAGTCGGCTTTAAGGCTTGCCTCTCTTCCGGCACCAATTGCTGTGCTGGTGACACTAAACCAATCTTACCGTCCACCAGCAATGACTTTAACGATTGAGTATTCGGTGTCAGCGCGATCACCGCAGCGTTAAGAGTGGGCACAATATCGATATCTACCTTAATCACGTAGTGCCTCCTCAATCATCTGTATTGCTAACCCCTTTTTAATCATATCTCCGGTAAAACGCAAAACAGTCCAACCTCTCAATGCTGCCGTGTTGTATTTCTCACAATCTGCTTCAAAACCTTTCGCTCGATTATGGCGACCATTACTCCAAGTCCCACCTTCTACTTCGATAGCCAGCTGCTGATCGGGATAGGCAAAATCAAAGCGCCATCTGCGTGTCTCGTGAAATCGATACTCAGACACGGGTACTTCCAACTTCAATGCTCTTATATGTTGCAATAACAACATCTCTAACTGACTCACGCTGCTACCGCCTTAAGGTGACCTGTTTCCAACAGCTTTTTGCGCAGCCAGATTTCACCCTTTCCAGTAATCAAGGCCGTGTGGCTGATCCGAGTTTGGGAGTTTGTTTCGTAAGTGCCCTGCTTCACCGTAAAGTAACCACGTTCTACAAACTCCTGATATGGCAAGTTGTAAGAGTCACCACGGCTCATAAAGATCTTTAACTCGCGAAGTACACGGAAAATAGTGACAGGCCCCAAACCTACTGTTTTAGCAAACTGACCAAGCTTCACACCTTTATCAGCTCCAGCAATAGCATCCGCAAACTCTGCTTTTGGCGCTGCGATAGCTAATGCCTGGTTCTTTTCTTCCAGTTCCTTGGCTTGGTTAGCGGCTAGCTGCAATGCTTCAGCATACGTTGTCGGTATAGATGGTTTACCTGCGCTTTCTAACTCATCCCACCGCTTGATAATGGAATGACGTAACTTGATGTTGTAACCAGAAACCAACGTCAACGTGAGCTCACGATTCAAGTGATATTGGGTGTACTGATTGCCTTTATGCCAAAATTGGGAACCCTCCAAATTTGGATGGTTCAACTCAGCCAGCATTCGTTCAATATCTCGTTTAACATGCGAGTGCTGCTTACCTGTCAGTTCCGCAATCTCTCGACTACTCATTGTCATCTCTGTTTGAGTACTGATACTTAACATTCGACTCCCTCCGCTAACCAGTATTTACTCGAGAACCCCGTCAGTTCACTACTCTCATGCCGGACATCCACACCAGAACGGCGAGCCGCCTTAACCAATCTAACTAAGTCACAAACGTGAATACCTAATTCATCACACAGCTCGCTCGGAGACCAAAGCCGACGACGAGATTTCATTACATCAACCAAATCCTTTTTACTTGCCATTCTCGCCCCCCTACACCGCCTCTAGGTTCGCAACACGCTCCAGTAACTCTCTGCGCTTAGCCGACAAATCTGCGATCTTTCGCTTTGATGGTTCCACTTCATGCTGAGGTCGCTTAGCGTCAATCAAGTACAACATGCGCTGATTTTCTGAGTTGATAGAGCTCTCTAGCAAAGCGACTTCGCGCTGAATCACGATTACTTCGTCCTGAGTAGCCACTGAGGAATCACCTTGCTGTGGTGGCAGGTAACGCCCCTTGTCTTGCTCTCTGCCAAGCCAACCTTGAATAAACTTCTCAATGCCCTGCTTGGTTTTCCGCTTACGAGGATTGGCATCGCACCAAGCGATCATTTTTTTCAGCTCAGCACGAACATTCACTGCACCAAACAAATCCGAATAGCGGTCGATGTCTGGTTGAGTTACTCCATGAAACAGCCCTTTCCTGTTCAAAGGAATTTCAAACAGTGCTGGTTCGGCTTCGAGCGGTTCGCTTGGAGCAAGATCTTTACTTGATGGTTCTATTGGTGGATCTATTGGTGGTTTATAGCCGGATTCCGACCTACCCCCAGTCGGAATTTGACCTACCCCCTCTGGTTGTTTCGTCTGTTCGAGTTTCGAACGTTCGACTTTTGAACAGACGAAATTCGACTGTTCAAAATCTGTCTGTTCATCTGCTTTCTTCTTCAAAAGCATCACAGGCAACTGGTACTGATTATTCGAACGGACTAAGCGACCTGTATCCGCCTTTTTGAATTGGTTCTTTTTGAATAACCATCCGGCAGCTTCCAATTTCTTAAGTGTCGATTTAACGGTGGTAGGTGAAACACCAGACTTACGAGCAATGGTATCGATAGACGGCCAACAAAGGCCGCTATCATCCGCATGGTCAGCTAGGCAAAGCATCACCAACTTATCAGAACCTTTAAAACTCGGAATGTCCCAAACGTAGCTCATTACCTTAACTGACATTATTCCACCTCTTCTTTCTTCAACGTCCAGAACGCAGGGCGCTTAATACGGTTTCCTCTATCCCAACAAATCCATGCATACTCAGAGTTATCGCTTCCACCATGAACAAAGCATGGTCTCGGTGTTAGGATCAGTAGGTTTGTCCAAGGGAAAGAACGCCAGAAATCTGCACGACCTTTGCTGCCCAACATAGAGAGGCGAAGCAAGAAGCACATGGTGCCGTCATGCCGTAGGTCGCGGGTCATAGCCGTTGCGATAAACTCCAACGCCAAACTAAAAGGTGGATTAGTAATGATCACATCTGCAGACATGTCTTTTTTAGGGTTTAGGTAATCAATACCTTCGGCCAGCTCCGCATACTTGATAGTGTGTCCACCTGGTAGCTCGTTCGTTACACGGCCATCACCACGGCAAGGCTCAGAGATAACATCACCCTCGCGAAACTCGATGCAGTCCAATAAGGCTTTCACACACCAAGAAGGTGTTGGATAGAAATCTCGCTCGATACGTTCTTTAGCCACGGAGCATCCCCTTATAAACAGCAGTTACGTAAATGCGCTTTGCTTCAAACAAGTCTGCTAATTCATCATGGGTGAGAATGATGCTCTGCCCCTTCTCCACCTTGTAAAACTGGTTTTGGTGGTACCACAATGAATAATTGAGTGTTATTCTTTCCATCACTCCTCCGTGATCTTTGCTGGTGACTGAGTGAGATGTGATCGTTCCTCGCAAGAATCATCACAACCCGGCTTTAGACCGTTGCCGCGGTTTAAAGCCACTTCCTCATTTATTACTCGTAATCGACGCTCGCACTTTGCTTTCAACAGCTGAACTTGTTCACGTTCGTAGTCCTCTGAAGATTGGCCTTGCGCCACCATTAGCTTTGCCGATCTGCAGGTGATGTCAGCCATCTGTGAAACGGTTTGCCAGAATATTTCTGTTTTCATACAACCTCCGCATACAACGCATCGAGCTTCAGCATGAAGGCTTCGAAAGTTGCGTGATATTCCGCTTTCAATTGGGCGATGAGCGCACGTTCGCGAGCATCAAACACACCATCTGCTTTTGCTTCTTCAATGGTTTTATCCAAGAGCCCTTTCACTGCATTAAGGTGTAAATGGCAATCGAACATATCCACGGTATCCAGTTCTGCGACATCAGGTTGCTCTACCACCATGCAATTAACACGGTTAGCAAAGTACTCTGCTACGTATGGGGTGTTGGTTAGCTCAGCCATTTCCACCAGCTCATCAACACTAAAAAAGCGAGAACCCTTCTTCTCGTATAGGTGATTGTTAAAACTGTCGATCGACATACCAAGAACGGCAGCAACCGCCTCTTTACCACCAGTGACGCCTGCAATGGTTTTATTCACCATCTCTTTCTTATTCACCATTTGCTCCTTTGATTGGTGGTTTAACTTCTTGCCCTTCTGTTCCACAATCTTCTTGCGGATCAGGGAATACATCTTCGAACTTGCAATCAGCCCCCAATGAATTCAAAGCGTTCACAATTCGCCAACCAAGGACGGTATCAACCGTTCTATTCCCATTTTCATAATGATTAACAGCGCTTTGGGATACGCCTACCTTTTTTGCAAGAGCTTGTTGTGTAACTCCTAGCTCACCACGAATAGCTTTTAAATTCGACATAATGCCCCCTTAACAAGAATAAATATTACATTATGGAATTTATTTAAACAACAAATATTACGATATGGATATTCATCTAGTTATTACAATGAGTAATAATCTTTAACTATGAAAATGAATTGGAATGACCTAGTAAAAGCTAGGATGAAAGAAGTTGGAATCACTCAGAACGCTCTTGCAGAAATGATGGGAGTATCTCAGAGTGCGATAGCTCATTGGCTCAGCAAAAACAGAGAGCCAAGTATCGAGAACGTTGCTGCCATTATGAAGTGTGTTGGCTTAACTCATATGACGCTTGATTCGGAAGGTTTTATTGACTACCCAGATGACAGCATTGCCAATGTAACGAAACTCGATATACAACCTACCTACCAAAAGTCCTTCCCTGTCCTTAGTTCAGTTCAAGCAGGGCAATGGCACGAAGCCATCGAGCCATATTCAATAGAAGAAATCAGCGAGTGGTACCCTACAACAGAGCGTTGCAGTGAACGATGCTTCTGGTTGACTGTTCAAGGTGATTCAATGACATCACCAACAGGAGTGAGCTTCCCTGAGGGGACTATGGTGCTGGTGGACACTGAAGTCGACGCAGAGAACGGTAAGCTGGTGGTTGCAAAACTCACTGACGTAAACGAAGCTACTTTCAAAAAATTCATTGTCGATAGTGGCCAGAAGTATTTAAAGGCTCTTAATCCAGCATTTCCGATTCTGCCAATCAATGGCAACTGTAAGATTATCGGTGTTGTGATCGACGCTAAACTCAAACTCTTTTAAGGAGCAGTAATGAACGTAGTAAAACTTCTTCTCGCATTCGTGATGCTTGGAATTGTAGCTATCCTCTCGTTTCTATTTGGTATAGCTGGATTTGTCGTGGCACTAGGCATGTCGATTGTTATGTCAATGATGCTTTCTAGAATGGAAAGGGAAAAGCTCGAAAAGCAACGACATGAAGAACTGCTAGAAGCAAGCAGAAGTAATCGTCAATCAGATTAAAAATCTACGAATAAAGCCCTCTATGTTGAAAAGGACTTTAACATGAGACTGTTATCAGCATTGCTTATTGGCCTGGTTACCTTTAATGCTAACGCTTCATTTCGTATCCAACAAATACGGTTTGGTCGTTGGCGAAAGTCAAAGCTAGCTGCACTAAAATAATATAAATCGACAAATTCCTAAACCGCCATCCTGGCGGTTTTTTTACACCTAGAGTAAATTACGCACGATAATTCCATTTTGTAATTGACCATTAAATTCCATTATGTAATATTATTCTCATTCCAGTTGGTTAACTAACTACTGAAGCGAGGAAATCACATGTCTAACCAAGAAGCAGGAAACCTCAGTCTTGAGGACCGCACTACTAACTTCCCAAAACTGATGCAGGAATTGGACGGCGGCGTTGTCTCCAATGTCGTCGGTTTGGCGTTATCTAACGTTGCCCGAGCTGTGTCCTACAGCGATAAGCAGGGAAACGTGAAGATGGATCTAAAGCTTAAACCTATGGGCACCAACAACGAGATGGTCGAAATCACCGTCAACATGTCGGTAAAAGAGCCAAAAGCCGGATTCGGTACCAAGTCAGAAGACTTCCAATACACCTCAATCGCGTACGTAGGCAAAGGCGGCAAACTTACCTACGACCGACCAAAAGAAGATATTCACGGCCAAGCCGTTATTGAAGAAGGCATGCTGCGAGAAGTACGCAGCTAACCCACTCCACCAGCAACTCACTCAAAGAGAGAATAGATAAATGGATAAATCAGCAATCCAACAGATCCAAGAATCAGCGAATGCTCCGCAGTTTTTAAAACAGTTAGAGAAAGCGGGATTCCCTGTTGCCGCCCTACCTGAATCCTTCGATTTGCATGACTTGGAGAAGTTCATGCCAAACCGCAATTATTTCCGCGGCACAATGAAGACGGCAAATATCGACGAGTTTGTGCGTTACCACGAAGAGTACCAAACCGAAGGTAATCAGTGCTTTATTAATGCTGAACGTATGGCTGCAGTGACTATTTTCGATCTTGGTACTCATAACTTCCCTGGACACTGTAAGCATCAAGCAAACTTAACTCTACGCCGCACTGCAGCACTTAACGCCATGCTAAACATTAACGAAGAACGCCTTGGTCAAAAGAAACTGGCTGAGTGGGTAGAAGACTACAGCGAGTTCGTTCAGGTCTTCTCCACCACTGGGGAAGTTATCGAAAACTCCGTCGCGTCTGCAGCTATTCGCAACATGAAGTTTGAAGCGAAAGCAGGGCGTGAATCCAATGTAGATGACTTCAGCCACCATCAATCTGAATACGAGTCTGTTGCGGTTCGCACTAAGGAAGAGTTCCCAATGCCTGCGGTGTTTAAGTTCACGTGTGTGCCTTACTTAGGTTTGGCTGAACGCACCTTTGAACTGCGCATGAGCACGATAGGTAATGAAACTCTAGTCCTTCGTATCAAGAAGCAGGAACAACACGAAGAAGAGATGGGCGAAGAGTTCCAAACCAAGCTTCAAGCGTGCTTTAAAAACGGTGAGATCGAAATTGATACCTTCATTGGCTCATTCAGCTCTTAACTAATATTGGCGCCCTCTTCTTAAAGGGGGTGTATCTTGCGAGGAAATATCTATGGCGGCAACCATCGATACTCAATTCGGGCAGGTCACGACATCGGCCCCTTACTTTAGTCACCAACTAGGTTGTGAAGTGATCAACCTAACTCTGATTAAACCAGAGAACGAGAGCAACGGCTGGGGCATCAGCAAAGAATGTCCTTCTAATGTCTCGCTCACCAATCAATTTCTAAACATGTTCGCCAGAGATGCAGCACAAGTAATGTAAGGATTTCGCGATGAGCATGACACAAGAAGAGATCAATAGAGCGGTTGATGGTGTGATGGAACTTCGCCCAACTGATGCGCGTTTACCAAAAGAGCAACCCAAGGACTCAGCCGTTAAACAACGAATGAATGATGTGCAGTTTGAGCAGGAACTAGCAGCAATTATGGAAAATGAACCCGTGTTAGGTTCCGCTTTCTATTTTTGTAATCAGGACGTAACGAAAGGTGGTCGTAAGAACCTGAACTTCAATCGATATCCTGGTGGAGTGAAGTAATGGCCCTCATTAACTTACATTATCTGTCACTACTTCGCTGCTATTAACACGTCAACCACCAAATTAAGAAGAGTAAGGTGGTTGCCCTGCTCTTCTCTCAATTCAACTATATAGGAGTTTACCGATGAGAACATTTACGGTGATTCAATTAGAGCCTAGCCGTTGGGTGAAAGAGGACCTTTTAATTGATTTAACAGGCATGTCGACCAATGAAATCAAAGACTATCGTCAGTTTCGTTGGATTGAAGGCGTTCATTTTAAAAAGTCGTCCGGTAAGAGTAGTGATGGTGGTAAAGGCTATAAGTATGACCGTGTTGCCATCGATGAGTTTTCAGCAAGAGAAAGGGTTGCATAATGAACACACCAGAAGGTGTAGAAATCCGCGGTAAGTCTATCCGCATTAGTTTTACTTACCGTGAGATGCGTTGTCGAGAGACCCTAAAAGGCTGGGAAGTCACCAAAGGTAATCTCAAAAAAGCAAGTCATCTACGCGCTTCTATACTTTCTGAAATTTCATTAGGCACATTTGATTACTTATCTCGATTTCCAACATCAAAGAAAGCGCAACTCTTTGCGACTCCAGAACAGCGTGGTAAGAACCTTACTGTTCGCGAGTTGTTTGATGACTATATTCAATTGAAGAAAACGACTATGGCTTCGCAGTCACTCTATGTATTGAGTACTACCGCAAGAGCATGCTGCTTGTTTGTTGGTGAGGAACGTACTATCTCCACCATCACGATTATGGATGCACTAAAGTGCCAAAAGTTAATGGTCGACTCCCCTACTCGCAATGGAAGACCACGAAGCGCAAAGACGATCAATAATATGATCAAACTAATGCGCCGATGTTTTGATTTAGCAGTGAAATCAAAATTTATCGATGACAACCCATTTCTGCATGTTGAGTTACTAAGTGGTGGCTCTGGTGAGCCGGATCCACTAGAACTAGAAGAGTTCCACCAGCTAATCGAGTCAACGACAAACTTACAGCAGCGGAATATGTTCACCTTAGCCATTTACACGGGCATGCGGACTGGTGAGCTCTGTGCGTTAGCATGGGAAGACGTCGACCTTGAGAAAGGTACGATCGAAGTTACTCGCAACGTCACGATTGAACGAAAGTTCACAACGCCGAAGAATAAGAAGTCAGAGCGAACTATTCACTTACTTGAACCTGCTCTCCTTGCCCTTAAGTCTCAAAGAGAGCTAACTATGTTTAGCCCAGTTAGAGATATTTTAGTGGAAGTAAAAGGTTCAAACACTTTTCGCCAAGAAAGCGTTCGATTCGTGTTTATTCCAGAACGTCGTAATGGCCAAGAAACGAGTGAGACCTATAAAACGACAACATATAATCGACTATGGTCACGCGCACTTAAGAGAGCTAGTATCCGCCATCGCTGTTCATATCAATCTCGACATACCTACGCTTGTTGGTTGATCACCAAAGGGGCAAACCTCTCTTTTATCGCTGAGCAGATGGGACACAAAAGCACGATGATGTTGGAACGTGTTTACGGAAGATTCATGAAGTCACACTCGCATGAACAAGTCGAATACTTAAATGGGCTTATGGCTTTAAATAAATAAGGCCATTCGGATTATGTGTATTTCAATGTGCGGAACAGAATTTCCTCAAAGTCATTTAGTGCAAAAGCTCTTTGTGGTTCACAATAATGAGAGCTTTCCCTATCTAAAGTTATCCGCAGGAGTCTATTCAAACATCAAACTTTCATTAGTTTTTCAACCTTGTGCAATCTAATCCCCTTGTAGAATATTAACCTATTGAGTAGCTGTCACAAATTTGCATCATGTGAGAATAATAACGGCTACAAACCGTATATAAAGTGTACATCCAAAAAGTTTGAGATATGAGTATGAATGAAGTAAATATAAAAAATGCAATTAGCAACTCATCAAAATCACTTTTACTTCTATCTGAAACAGTAAAAAATTTCAAATATCCTCGTGCCGTAGAGCTCGAGTTTGAAACCTCAAAATTAAACCAACACTACCTAAATGAGTTGCTAAGTAGTGTTCCTGCTGGCTACTCGAAAGATTTGTCAGGCACAGATTTCCTTTATGTTATTGAAGTTCTGAATTCGAATGACATAATCCAGACTGAGATCATTAATTCTCTGAAAGGTGCCCGTGAAGACCAACACGTGAAAGAAGCAAAGAAAGATTACTGCCGAATCAATCATGCAAACTCACAGTATTTGTATGTCGGTCGTTCAAAAAAGCTTAGATCTAGACTAAATCAACACCTTGGTGCCGAAAGTGGAGGCTTGTTTGCTATGCATATGTCTCGCTGGGCGATTCAGACAAACGTAAAGATTAAAGTTTTATATTATCAGATAGATAACGAAGATGATTTATTGATCCAGGCGTTAGAAGATGGTTTATGGGACGAGCTGCAACCTATGTTTGGTAGAAAAGGGGGCAAATAGTATAGTGCACTTAATAAATTTAAGAGTGATTCCCAACGCTTGGCATTCCGAGCTCAAGGTTGGGTTTAATGTTCCAAGCCCAATGGATTGGGCTTGGAACTAGCGTTACCCTCTACAAGTAAGTGATATGGTGTTAAGTCCTAGTTTCACCTTACTTAATCAATGCTGCTAGGTCGCGCATGACGAGTCCGCCTAAGGATGTACATTTAAATCGATTTTAACCTTACACATGCATTTAGATATTTTAATAATACTTCATCATGCTATCAGCTATTTTTTTCTTTTGGCTCCTCATATAGCTATCAATGTCATTAACATTGTTAATTGAAGAATATATTAACACATCAAGGAACAAGCTAGACGTCATTGTTGTTCCACCATATTCATATTGGATATTTTCCATATTTCTAACAATATATTTTTTAGATGTGTCACTATACTCCCAAAGGATTTTTTCTTCACCTTTTAATATATTGGTTAGAGAATATCTGACAACACTAGCTTCGGCATATTTATCGGACTCTTTATTTTCTTCTATTTTCCTATTATTTGAACCATAGAATTTTAAGGTTCTTTCAGAATCTTCGAGTATTTTTTCGTTTTCAATTAATTGTTTTTTTAATAAAGAAACCAATTCATTTTGGATAGAAATATTATATTTATCTAATAGATTACGGTATTCAACTAGCTTTTTATCTTTTCTCTCAGAGCAGTATCTAACTATATTGTTTTTTGTTTCTTCATTCAAACCTTGTTCACGTGCTAATTTTCCATAGTCAGGTTTGTATGAATATGCAATACAATTATCTAAGTCCTGATTGTAGGTATCTGATTTAAATCCTTTTAAATTTTCAATGCAAAGTTTTTTCATTTCTAAATAGTGTTTTGAGTTAACTTCATTTATCCATGATTTGTCATTCTTCATTGTCTGAATTGCATTATATGTTTCAACAGAAACACATTGTTGATATAGACCACTTTCTTGCTCATCTCCCTCTATCTTTCTTTTTAAGAACCTATGGTTAACAGAGTTAGTTTTGTTATTTTCAATTAAATATTGATAAACATCTTGAACGTCTTCAAAGGTAACATCAGAATGTGGCATCAAACCAAATTCCATTATTGCTTTTGATTTAAAGTTATATGAATCCTGCGTTCTATTGTATTCTCTTACAGCCTTATAGATATAATTTTTATAATCTTCATTTTTATATAGAGTAAAAACATTTCTTTTATCATTAAGCAAATTGTTAATAATCGTATTCTGTTCGTTTATCGTAGCTAATATTTCTTTTGAATTATTAATAACATCGGCTGTTTTTTTAGAAGCAAGCTCCAATCCTTTTTGTTTTTGATTTTCTCTTAGTGTATTTGCATAATTTTCATTAAAGGTATAGAAATCTTTTCCTTTTTTTAAAGTACAAGTGTATAAAACAGTTTTACTTTCTTTATTCTCGCTCCACTCAACATTTTCGCAAACACCTCTATTGTCAAGTAATTCACCTATAGTGTAGTCACTAAAATTGTTAAAATGTTGATTTTTTACATTATCTATTGGGCTATCTCCGCAGCCAGATAATAGTGTTATAGATGAGAAAAAAATAATCTTTTTATACATAGCCAACCCCATTTATAGTGTTATGATGCATATTATAGATTAAATAATTGATTAGAGGTAAAGTGTTTTATTATTTTGCTACCCAAATCAACACCTTATGGCCTAGTTTGTATCATTTAATCTCTCAACTGTTCAGCCTTTGCTTAAGTTGATGGAACTAAATCATTGTTGTCCAATTGTGACTTACGATACTGACAGCTCGACAGTACGACCTAGTCGTGACTAACCAGGGGATGTGGATGTGCAAGATCGAGTATGAGTGACTACAAGTAACGCTCAAATCTTCACACACGAATTTTAATATAAATAATTCTGAATTGTCCCACCAGCGCCCCACTTCTGTCAGGGCGTGATAGCTACCAATAAAAACAATAACTTATAGCGCGAGTGTATATACCACGCAAATCTATACTCACGTTATCGAGCGCGGGGCTGGCGGTGTGTTGAGTCCATTATCCAGCCTTTAGAAAAACAAAGCCACCTCGAAAGGTGGCTTTGCTTTACAACTCGTTATTGACGAACACCGAGTTTCACATTGCCTTTTGAATCAAACCAAAGTGCTTGCGAACGGCGACGTCCTATTAGTATCGGACCATCGTCATAAAAGAGAAAGTTCTTCCAGTGCTTTTTAAAAATAGACCATTTCGTTTCGATGACATTGTACTTCTCGTAGCAAAAGTAAACGGTTACATCGTCTTGCCAATCGATATGTGCCTCAGCTTCCGCTGGCATGTCAGGATCATCCGACTCCCACGCAGCCATCCAATCCACAGTTTCAGACCAATTCGCCTCGTTCATTGGCCAGTCTTGGGAACTTAGTCTATCCATATCAGGGCTTTGAGCACTGATATTTTCTTTCCAAAATTGTGCTGAGCGGGCTTGGCTCATCGGCTTAATAAAAGCCAAATCTTCTTCTGGCACAGGCATCGACTGATGCGTAAAAATCCATTTTCTTTGGTATTCGTCCAAAGGCAAATAAGACATTCAGTCTCCTTTATTACGATTTCAGCCAACCTTTCTCTGTGGCTTCTTCAATCAACTCTTTCGCTTTGTCCCATAAGGTAACAGAGCCAAATTCAATTCGTTTATTAATGGTAAGTGCTTGTTCGCGTGAGACACCATGTTCCTTCCAACTCTGACCATTATTATGGTAGTTCAAGAGCATTGGAATTAACCGATCGAGTGCTTTTGCATACTTAGCATCATCGGTCTGCGCGGCTTCAAATTCATGCCAAAGCGCCAATAGCTCTTGCTCCTGATCGCTGGGTAACATACCAAACAAGCGCTCTGCAGCTCTAATTTCTTTTTCTGCTTGCTCTTGAGACGCAGCACAGTATCATAAACAAAGGTATCGCCCGCGTCGATCTCTACTACGTCATGTATCAATAACATTTTCATCACTCGGCAAATATCAACAGGTGCATTCGCATGCTCTTCCATCAATATTGCCATCAGTGCGACATACCAACTATGCTCACCACTATTTTCGAGGCGCCCTTCAGCACTTTTAACTCGAGTTCGGCGCAAAATGCTTTTGAGTTTATCGAGCTCGATTACAAGTGCTAACTGCTTTTCCAATCGTTCCATACTATCGCCCTTCTTGCTGCCAATTCGGATTAATAAGCGACGTTAGAACGTGGTCTTGCCACTCACCATTAATCAAAAGGTAATCTTTTGCATACCCTTCTCGGTTGAACCCTACATGCTCTAGCACAGATTCACTGCGTTTATTGTGAGGCATGTAGCCAGCTTGAATACGATGCAGTTTCTGAACGTTAAACATGTAGTCGCAAGCCATGGTTAATCCACGACGCATATAACCATGCCCTTGCGCTTTTTCAGCGAGAGAATATCCGACGTTACAAGAATAAAAAGGAAAACGACTCAAACTACTAAAGGATATCGTACCTAGCATTTCACCCGAAGAGGCTCTGACTAAAAGGCAATAATACCCCAATCCCATTCGATGCAGCTCATTGAGCTTGATAAGCTTTTGCAACCAACCGTTCACTGAGAAAAAAGCCTCTTCACGTTTCGGTTCAAACGGTTTCAGGTATTCTCGGTTCGCTTGAAAATATTCGGCAATCATATCTGCGTCACCGATTTCAGCGGTACGAAGAAGCAAGTCACCGTCCAACATATGAACGGCGATAGATGAGCTGTTATCTTCCATTACAAATGATTAATTCCGTCTTTTCGTTCAATTCGATTAATTCTTACGGATACCGTAATCACGCAGTTTATTAGCGATTGAGGTATGCGATACATTTAAGCGCTTAGCAAGCTTACGGCTTGATGGGAATGACTGATACAAACGTTCCAGAACTTGAGATTCATAATCACGCATGATCTCATCCAAAGAACCGTCGATGTTAAGCGTTGCACTACCAGCGCCGACTGACTGAGGCTGAGGTAAATTGAAGTGACCCGCGTTTAGTATATCACCATCCATTTCCGTGAGCGCTCGAAGAATCATGTTATCCAGCTGGCGCATGTTTCCTGGCCACTGATAATTTGCAAGGGCATCAACTAGACCATCATCAAACTCTGGCTTATCAATCCCAAGCTGTTGAGCATGTTTCGCCACAAACAACTCAAGCAATGGTGCAACGTCGTTTGAGCGCTTACGTAACGGAGGAATGCTGAGCGTAAGTACGTTGAGACGATAATACAAATCTTCACGGAACATTCCTGCTTCAGAAAGCTCGGCAAGGTTATGTTTTGTTGAAGCGATGATACGAACATCGACATGCATCTCATCTTCTGCACCGACACGACGGAAATTACCATCTTGTAGAAAACGTAACAGCTTGATTTGAAGATGCGAACTCATTTCACCGATTTCATCAAGAAATACCGTCCCGCCATTTGCTTGCTCAAAGATGCCTTTGTGGCCTTGTTCATGATTAAATGAACCCGGCGCATGACCAAAAAGTTCGGTTTCTGCTACATCGTCAGGCATCGAAGCACAACTCAAAACTAGGAATGGCTTGCTCGCGCGGCTAGAACGGCTGTGGCAAGCTTTAGCAAGCATTTCTTTACCGGTCCCCGTTTCGCCCTCAATCAACAATGGTTGGTCAAGCACAGACAGCTTCTTAGCTTGGTTCATTAGTGCTTTATGACGGTTCGATATACCAACAAAGTGCTCAAAACCCAGAGGGTTATGCAGCGGTAGCGCTTCTTCAATTCTGGCAACTTGCTGACTAGAGCGAATCGTCATTAGAGTACTCGCTAGAGTCGAGTTTTGCGCTTCGTCTCGGATATAAACGGGCATCAACTCTAGAACATAGTCCAAGCCCTCAATCACAAGGTTTTCCCGTGTTCGGCCATTCACACCCTCAGACCAACGAGAGAAACGAACACTTGGTAACAAAGCACTGATTTGAGTACCAATCACTTCTTGCTTGTGAAGGCCAAGCAATGAAAGTGCAGACATGTTTGCCATGTCTACGGCACCTTTAAGATCAATGGCAAAAACAGGATCGGGCAAGTTATCAACTAACGAGAGCAGCTCCGTATTGTGGCGCTCCATCGGCATAAACTGGATTTTACGTACGTCTTTCACCCCCGGAATACGGCGGATTTCAGCCATCAGCTCACTAAACGTATCAAAATCAATATCCGGGCAATTCAAATAGATAATACCGCTAATATCGATTTCGATACCACGCAAGTCGATGCTTTTAGACGCTAAAATATCGAGCAGTTCTCGGGTCAAGCCGAGTCGATCTTCACATAAGACTTCAAGACGCACTTAAAATATCCCAATTCACAACTGTCAGGAAAAGTTGACAGTAGTTTCTATCATGCTTGGAATGGCGTCAAGCAATCCTATCCATCAAAGTTGATATTCGTTACGGTTTCATCGTAATTGATGCAACTTTCGCCGCCACTGCCTTGCGTATGGTGCCCAACTTAACCTGACGGTCAGGATACCAGGGTAGTGGACGCAATAAGGTCATCGCTTTCAAGCCCAAACGTGCCGTTAGAATACCAACACCTAGCCCCTGCCCCGCACGAGCAGAAACTTTGCCAGCAAGATCCATCGACATCAAGTCCATACTGGCATCAATAGCGAGCTCACTGGCACCAGCCGCCGCCATATTGACAAATACCGCTCTTAGTAACTTGATGCGAGATGCATAACCTAGCTCTACCCCATATACCTTGGAGAGGTTGTCGATCATTTTGAAATTTCGCCAAGCCACCAGCAACATATCAGCGGCAGCCAGAGGGCTCACGGCGACTAGGGCCGCACACTCGGTTGCGTGCTGTGATACGATTTTCGTTGCCAACTTGTCTTGTTGGCTCACCACCATCGAGTCATACATATCAAGAATTTCAGCGTCACTATGAGCAGGGTTAATACTGTTCTGCCAACGATCAAAGCCCGGATTCTCTGCCATCACACCACTTTGTTCTGCTACGGTTTCGCAAAAGGCTTTCCCTTTCCCAACGCTCTCACTATTAACAAGTGCTTCTGCTTCTTCTTGAACACTAAAATGATTTCGTAGTTTTCGCAGTTTCCAAAGCTCTTTACCCATAGCTCCTAAACCAAGCGAAGCGATCGCAGCAATAAACCCCGTCCAGCTTAAGGCTAGCCAATCAGAAGCCTGAATTGCGGTTATAACCGAGTCCACCGCTTGCCAGCCAACCAGACCAGCAAAAGTTGCAAATGCGCCAGTCGCGAGCCATTTTCTGCCCGATTTTGGACGAATGACATGCTCGAGTTGCAATTCCTGTTCGGTCTCCTGGTGCGCTTCTTTAACTTCAACAGGTACAAATGTTTCTTTTTCGCCGAATGTTTGCTGCGCCGTCAATTCCGGTTGATTCGATTGCTGCTCTTTTTCCATTACCTTTTCAGAGAAAACTTGTTTTTGCTTCAACTCACTCATTTCAATTTATCTCCAATCAGGTAATCCAATGCTTTGTCTAAGCGTATGTGCTTCACTGGCTCATCATTCGGTGAGGGCATCGGACGAAACGACGTAAAATCAAACCCGTTGTTTTGCCAATACGCTGCATTTGGTAGCTTTTTCGGCACCTCTCCGGGAAACATAGTCATCGGCTCACCACCCAATGTTGTTCCTTGTAACGCCGGGATGGTCTTATCTCCAGAGGAAATAAACCCCGTCGTGGTTGCTTGGATGGAAGCGATACTCATGCAGCTCATCTCAATATTCTCGTAGGCTGCCGTTTGCCATGCTGGATGCACCATTTGTTGGAGCAGAGACACCAAATTTGGGTGCTGATCGGGCGTGATATGATCCGCTTTTGTAGCAGCAAACAACACTTTGTCGATTTTTGGTGAGAACAAACGACGCAAAAAGCTACTACGACCATAGCGGAAGCTATGCATGATCTGTTCTAGCGCTTGGCGCATGTCGTAAAACGCTTCATCACCGGCATTGAGAGGCTGCAAACAATCCACCAGTACAATCTGGCGATCGAAGGTCGCAAAATGATGCTTATAAAACGCTTTCACGACTTTCTGTTGGTATTCCTGAAAACGGGCTTCTAACATCGCTAAGTTACTGCCCTTGGACGCTTTGCTTTCCGAATCAACACGACACGGAAAAAACTGTAGCACCGGCGCGCCTGCTAGCTCACCAGGTAATACAAAGCGGCCAGGCTGAACCCAATGAAGGCCAGCGTCTTTACAGGCATGAAGGTACTCGGTGTATGTGTGTGCAACTTTCTCAAGTAGTTTCTCATTCACTTCTGCAAAGAGATCCACTTTCTCCAGTTCAGAAAGCCAAGCTTTGGCTAAATCGCCACGCTGGCCTTTAAGTGCATCAAACTGAGTTTGCGACCACGTTGCAAAGTCCATGTCCAATAAAGGCAGGTCGAGCAACCACTCTCCTGGATAGTCGATAATATCAACATTTAAAATTGCGGTTTTACTCAACAGCTTTTTCGTAGTTTTATTTGGTTTGTACTTGAGCGCTAAGCGAATCTCACTCACATCACGTGTCGGTACTGGCCACTGAGGTGGAGTGGCATGAATTTGGCTCATCGCCTCATCGTAAGCAAAGCGTGGCACCATCATATTCGATTGAGGCTCACGCTTCGCCCCAATAAGGCGCTTATCTCTAGCCGCAGTCAAAAGAGGCAAATTGTCATGGGTTGCAGTATGAAGAAGCTGATTCACTAATGACGTGATGAATGCCGTCTTACCGGCACGAGAAAGTCCGGTGACAGCAATTCGAACATTAGAGTCCATACCTCTGTTGATAAAGTCATTAACTTCTTTCTTTATTCTCTTCATTACGCTTCTTTATCTTACTCCACTTTAAAACAACGTTGTCAGCGACTTCGAATTTCGATCTATGAATACTGTTCTATCCCGAATTCTATGAGTTTAACTTTATATACCTTAATAAAAGATGAACAAAACATCCGGCTTAATGCTGTGTTAAAAAAGAAAAGCCCCTGAGTGGTTCAGAGGCTTACTTAATCTACAGCATTAGTAACTCTATATGCGCTGATTACTATGTTAAACAGGAACCCGCTTTCTTTAAGCCTAGTCGTCTTCGATTAACTTATAGATAACAAATAGAGCGATTTCCAAAATCAACCACAACACACATGTGATGGTCACGTACTTTTCATCAAAGATGCTGATACCGTGAAGAATCAAGTCATAGCCAACAAAGCCACCTATCACTACAGCAAGAATAATTTGTAGAATCTGAATAAAACGAGGCATGCCGTCTCCTAATTATTGTTCGCATAACGTTTGATTGCTATGCCTAAAGGTTTATATCCTTAATTATATAGACAAAAAGTGCAGGTTTCGCTGCACTTTTGTCAATTGTTTGCTAGGTAAATCAGCACCTTGTCACATTCTCTCTACTGAGACGCAGCAAGATTGCCCTTTGCCTTATGCTTCCATCTCTTGAATTTTCACTTTCCAAGTGTCTGGACCAATTTGGTGCGCGTTAACACCATTTGAGTCGACGGCCACTGTTACTGGCATATCTTCAACTTCAAATTCGTAAATCGCTTCCATACCTAAATCTTCAAATGCGACAACGCGAGCTTTCTTGATCGCTTTCGCCACCAAGTACGCAGCGCCACCTACAGCCATTAGGTAAACCGCTTTGTGATTCTTGATAGATTCAACCGTTGCAGGGCCACGCTCAGCTTTACCGATCATGCCCATGATGCCGGTCTTTTCTAGCATCATGTCGGTGAATTTATCCATACGCGTTGATGTTGTTGGGCCAGCAGGACCAACGACTTCATCACCAACTGCATCGACAGGGCCTACGTAGTAAATGAACTTACCGTTGAGATCTACGCCTTCAGGTAGACCTTCACCGTTATCTAGCATGCCTTGAATACGTTTATGCGCAGCATCACGACCAGTCAGAATTTTACCTGATAGAAGAACCGTTTCGCCTGTCTTCCACTCTTGTACTTCTTCTTTAGTAATTGTGTCTAAGTTTACGCGACGCGTATTTTCGCCCGCTTCCCAAGTGATATCTGGCCAATCTTCTAGTTTAGGTGGTGTTAGCTCTGCTGGGCCGCTACCATCAAGCGTGAAGTGTACGTGACGAGTCGCCGCACAGTTCGGGATCAAACAAACAGGCTTAGAAGCCGCGTGCGTTGGCGCAGTTTTGATTTTAACGTCGACAACAGTCGTCAAACCGCCAAGACCTTGCGCACCGATACCAAGTTTGTTCACGCGATTGAAGATATCCAAACGAAGCTCTTCTTCTGCGTTTTGTGGGCCACGGTCAATAAGCTCTTGAATATCGATGTGTTCCATTAGAGATTCTTTTGCCAATACCGCTGCTTTTTCAGCCGTACCGCCGATACCAATGCCAAGCATACCAGGAGGACACCAGCCCGCCCCCATTGTTGGTAGCGTTTTTTCTACCCACTCAGCAATATCGTCAGATGGGTTTAGCATCACCATCTTAGTTTTGTTTTCGCTACCGCCGCCCTTCGCAGCGATCTGAATTTCAACTTTATCGCCCGGAACCATGTTGATATGTACGACGGCAGGCGTGTTGTCTTTGGTATTAATACGTTTACCAGCAGGGTCCATAAGTACTGACGCACGCAACGGGTTATCAGGGTTCGTGTACGCTTGTCGAACACCTTCATCTACCATCTGCTGAACCGTCATGTCGGTCGAATCCCATTGCACGCCCATACCGATGTTGACGAAACACGTCACAATACCAGTATCCTGACAAATTGGACGGTGACCTTCTGCGGACATTCGGGAGTTAATTAAGATCTGAGCAATCGCGTCTTTCGCGGCTTGACTCTCTTCGCGGTGATAGGCTTTTTCAAGAGCTTGAACAAAGTCTAGCGGGTGGTAGTAAGAAATATACTGTAGCGCATCAGCGACACTGCTGATCACATCCTGCTTGCGTATTACCGTCATTACATGCCTCGTTATAGTTATGCTTCCATTATTGGCTTAGCTTCAATCGTGTTTGTTGAGCTTATTGCTCTTTTGAGCTTCGTTTTTTATAAACAATTGTCGAACGGCTGATATCGACACACGAAATGCTGAAGTTGCCTACTTGTAAACCATCTCAAAACCCTATGAATAGAGGGAGTTTGGCTATACAGAGGAATATGATACTCTTGCTGCCCATGACATGCCATGCAGTGAACGATCTCTTTGTCACAAATTACACAAATGAACAACATGGACAATCAATTCATTGATTTTAAAGCGCTGGAATACGCACCAGAGTTTGCTCTTCACCTTTTTTCTCGCATTCAACACCTACCTTGGGCGATGTTGCTGCGTTCTGCATCAGAAACGCATATCGATAGCCGCTTCGATGTATTGGTTGCCAACCCAATTGCAACGTTAGAAACCACTGCCGACAACACACAAGTTGAAACACCATCGAATGCCTATTCAACTCAAGATGACCCATTTGCGCTGCTTCATCAGTTGCAAGAACAGTGGCTTCCTCACGTAGAGTTAAATAAAGAATTGGATTTGCCTTTTGTCGGCGGTGCGCTCGGTTACTTCAGTTACGATTTAGGTCGCCGCGTAGAAACGATGCCAGAAGTGGCAGAAAAGGACCTCAACACGCCGGATATGGCGGTAGGTCTGTATGAATGGGCCGTTGTTGTTGACCACCAGCTAAAAAAAGCATGCTTAGTCGGTCAGAACATCGAGCAAGCTTGGCAATGGTTAAACGAGCAAAAAGCAGAACAAACCGTTGACTTCGCTTTGTCTGGTAATTGGCAGTCAAACATGACGAAAGAGAGCTACGCCACTCGCTTTGACCAGGTGCAAGAATACTTGTTGAGCGGTGACTGTTATCAGATCAATTTGGCGCAACGCTTTAACGCACCGTATCAAGGCAGCGAGTGGCAAGCGTATCTGAAATTGGAGTCCGCCAACCAAGCGCCATTCTCAGCGTTTATCCGTATGCCTGAGTCTTCGATTTTGAGTATCTCTCCAGAGCGCTTTTTAGAGCTCAAAGATCGCGTCATTGAAACGAAACCAATCAAAGGTACTCGACCACGCAGCGAAGATCCAAAGCAAGATAACGCTAATGTCCATGACTTGCAGACAGCGGAAAAAGATCAGGCAGAAAACCTGATGATTGTCGATTTGCTGCGTAATGATATTGGTCGAGTTGCATCACCGGGTAGCGTTCACGTTCCAAAGCTGTTCGATATTGAAAGCTTCCCTGCCGTGCATCATTTGGTGAGCACCATTCGTGCAAATTTGGATGAACAATACGCTCCTGCGGATTTGCTGCGAGCGTGTTTTCCAGGCGGTTCAATTACGGGCGCACCTAAAGTTCGCGCAATGCAGATTATTGAAGAACTGGAGCCGCATCGACGCAGCGCGTATTGCGGCAGTATTGGCTACATTTCACGCCATGGTCGTATGGACACCAGCATTACTATCCGAACTCTTGTAGCGGAAAAAAACAAACTTTACGCTTGGGCTGGCGGCGGCGTCGTGGCAGATAGCGATTGCGCCTCTGAGTATCAAGAAACGTTGGATAAGCTTTCAAAGATTTTGCCAGCGCTGCAATCGTAGGTTTCAACAGCACACAACGCCGCTTTAATGCTATTGACGAAAACAATCTAAAACGCCTCCAGAACGGATAATGCCGCTCATTTAACAGCGAGTGGCATATTTCTGTATCTCATCACCCTGCACAGCGACGAAAGAGCGTGATACAGGTTCTTCTATTCAAGCACTTTGTGGTCAAATTTGTTTCATTATCCGCTCGGCGTGCTGCTACTAGATTCTTAGTCTAGCCAAGGCTCGCTAGAATGACCCAAAAAACATCGTTAAATGATCGGCATTATCCAGCGTGGTGCGTTTTTTGTGTGCTTTATTTGCATGTACTTTAGCTTTTAGCCGTTGGCCAACAAAAATTCTTTTTTAAAAGGCAGCGTCTACTGCTCAAGCCACTTACACATAATCTGTTCAATATCGGTTGCGGTGTACGGCTTAGTGAGGATGTCGTCCATGCCTGAATCAATACACTTTTGACGCTCTTCGATGGTAGTGCCAGCGGTTAATGCAATAATAGGATGAGTAAAGCCACGCTCTCTCAGATACATCGTCGCCTCATAGCCATCCATTTCTGGCATTCGGCAGTCCATGAATATCAGTTCGTAGTCTTTACTTTTCACCGCTTCTAATGCTTCTTTGCCGTTGGCTTTTAAATCAGGTGTAATGTCGAGTTTTTTCAGCATTTGAGTAACAATGACTTGATTCATTCTGATGTCATCAACCACTAATATTGAGCGTCCTGCTAAATCGCTTCGCTCTATGGTGACCAATTCCCCCTCTGCTGTGCCTTGTGCTTGCCCTTCCTCAAGAGGAATAGCAACTTTAAAAGTTGTCCCTTTGCGCTCTTCACTTTCAAAGCTAATTTGACCTTGCATCAAATCCACAAGGTTTTTACAAATCGCGAGACCTAAACCTGAGCCTTCAAAGCTGCGTTTCGCCGAGCGATCAACTTGGACAAATGGATCAAATAGTGACGGCTGTGCTTTTATTGGGATGCCAATACCAGTGTCTTCAACCTCAAAATAAGCCGTGCCATTAAGCCATTCCACACGTAACACGACACCACCCAAGTGAGTAAACTTAATCGCGTTTCCCACCAAGTTAACCAAAATTTGTGTAATGCGCTCTAAGTCACCGACTAAAAATTCAGGGATCCCCAGCTTTTTGTCGATAGAGAAATGGATGCGTTTTTCCGCAGCCTTAGCTGCAAATACACCCATGATGGCTTTTTCAAGCTCCTCCCAGGCAAAAACTTTATGTATGATTTCCATCATACCGGCATTCATCTTACTGAAATCAAGAAGATCATTAATGATAACTCTCAATAAGTCCCCTGATTGAGTCAAATTGCTCAAGTATTGACGCTGCTCTTCTTCTAATTGGGTTCGACTCAATAACTCCGCACTACCCAATACGCCATTGAGAGGAGTTCGCAGCTCATGGTTAATCATGGCGACAAACTCCTTCGTCGCTTTTTCTGATTCCTCAGCCCGCTTTCTCAGCTCGACCTCTCGCTCTAAACTTAAGTGTCGACCAATAACACCATGAACTAAGTCAGACACGAGCTCCATCTGTTTGGAAATAAAAGACTGATCGATTTGATCTTGCAACACGGAGAAAATCAACTCCCCAACCGTTTCCCCATCAATGATAACTGGCAAATGCAAATTCTCTCCCTGCCAATTAGGAGTGGTGAAAATCTCGTTGTTATGACGAAGCTGTAAGTGACCAAAGTGATGACGACGCAATGAGCTCAGCTTTGTAGCGTCAAGAAACAAGTAAGCCGCAGAAATGATCGAGTTAGAAGTGAGCTGCTCAATAAAGCTCGCTATCATTGCTTCATCGAACGTGCTCGATAAAAAAGTACGACCGAACTTAATCAACGTCGCATCAATTTGCTCTTCAAACTCAAACTTACGAAGATCCTTTTTAGATTTCAGCTCCAGCTTTTTCAATGCAACACTGAGTTGCTGGTTGGATTCATATAACTCTAAGCTTTTCTGTTCCAACAGCTGCTCAGCTGCTTTTCTTGATGCAACTTCTCGTTTGAGTTTCCTTTCTAATGAGGAACTTCCCGTCATATCGTTCTTATTGAGCCTCTAACCAAAAACGTACTTTGCTACCATCTTCTGACTGATTTTGATGTTTGATATGAACTACCTCACCAAAATGCGCAGCACAGCCTTTTATCAATCCTAAGCATACGTGAGACATACATCTTGCGCTGTGGTAGTCAAATACCAATTGGGATTGATTTTCACTAATGAAATCAAATTGCGGAGGGTTAGCATCAGGATAGAGCTTCTTAACTTCGACATGAATAAAGTCTTCAACATGGCGAACAAATTGAAACGTCGTTTCACACTGTTGCAAACTGGCGTGACTAGGAATGGAGCGAAGTAAATTCAAAAAGACGCACTCTCCAAACACTTCTTGCAGTTGCTCGGGGGGAACACCAGATACTTTACTGAGATTCACGATCAACTTAACCAAGTCTTTGTGATCGTAACTACCAACAGCGGTGTAAACACCTTCATCGTTAGAAAGATCGAGAACTTGGTCTAACACATCAAGACCGAATTTCTCTTCTACTAACTCCATGAACTCGGTGAAAATAATCCCTTTCATTGGCCAATACTTGTCCTATAGTGACGTCCTAAAATAAAGAATGGTGTATAACCTTATAAGTTTCAAATTAATATGTTCAAGCAGAGTGAGACACACAACACAAAGAGGGAAAGTGCTGGCGAGTGCTTTAATGCGAATGTTTTATTTGGTAACCAGTAACGATAACGCCATACGCTTTGCCGTCTTTGAGTATAATAAATAATGGTTAGGCACGATAAATAAGGACTCAGTTTGGTTATCGACAAAACTCATTTACTACAGAACTTTCAATTTCGGCTTCCAACGGGCTACCACAAAGAGTCCCTTGCACGACTGAAATGGATGAAAGAAAAGTCCCTGAGAGATGCGGCAGTCTTAATCGGTTTTGTGGAACGCGATGACGGGTTACAAGTCATTCTGACTAAGCGTGCAGCCCACTTACGCCATCATCCGGGACAAATCAGCTTTCCCGGTGGCAAATATGAGCAGGAAGATATTCAGCTCGTGAATACCGCTTTAAGGGAAACCAAAGAAGAAGTTGGGATAGAAGATGAGCATATTCATGTGTTTGGTCAACTGCCTACACTACCAACGATTAGTCAATTTAATGTGACACCTTTTTTGGCTTTTGTTTCTCCGGAATATAAAACGCATATTGACCCAAATGAAGTAGAGTCAGTTTTTGAGGTTCCTGCCAACCATATTCTGAACCCCAAAAAATTGTATAGCACCAAATTTGACCTAAAAAGAAGCAGTCATCGTGTATTTGCTATCCCATATAGACAGCATTTCATCTGGGGCATGACGGCACAAATTATCGAATCAATGCAAAAACATATTATTTCACATTAAACAGTTGTTGATATCGGTGCTTTTATAGGCGCGATCATTATGCGCATCAATATTAATAAAACGTTGCTTCATAAACATTCATTCACATTAGATTAATTTTCCATTTTCACCGCAAACGCTTGCGGTGAAATAAATTTATACAAACAGCCCTATTGATAAGTTTTTCTAATTTTACTCATTAGCAGAAATCACGAGTAGCACATCATTTTCGTGATAAAAAGCAGGTTTTTGACATATCATTCAATAAGCGTAAGCAATAAATGATTTAGATCTAATTTTCCTAGTGTAAAATCTTGCAAAATTACTCCCGACTTATTTCCTGTTCCCAAAATGAGTAACTAAAAAATGAATACAACTACTTCTGCGGTTTCTACCGCACAATCGTCTAGTAAGTTTTCTTACAAAGACTTTACCTGGTGTCTGTCCCTTTTTGGTACGGCAGTAGGTGCAGGTGTACTGTTCCTTCCTATTAAAGCAGGTGCAGGTGGCTTCTGGCCATTAGTAATCCTAGCCCTAATCGCAGCACCAATGACTTGGTTCGCACACAAATCTTTAGCTCGTTTCGTTCTTTCTGCGAAAAACCCTGAAGCGGACATCACCGACACAGTAGAAGAGCACTTTGGTAAGACTGGCGCAAACCTTATTACGTTCGCTTACTTCTTCGCTATCTACCCAATCGTACTTATCTACGGTGTTGGTATCACAAACACAGTTGACTCTTTCCTAGTTAACCAAATGGGCATGGAATCTATTCCTCGCTGGCTACTTTCTGGTGCACTTATTGCTGCAATGACAGCAGGCGTAGTATTCGGTAAAGAGCTTATGCTGAAAGCAACTTCAGCAATGGTTTACCCTCTCGTGTTCATCCTACTAGCACTGTCTGTATACCTAATTCCTGGTTGGAACACTTCAATGATGGAAGTGTCACCTGACTGGGGTGCAATGCCAGCTATCGTTTGGCTAGCAATCCCTGTTATTGTGTTCTCTTTCAACCACAGCCCAATCATTTCTCAGTTCTCTAAAGAGCAACGTCGTGTATATGGTGATGACGCAGTTAAGAAAACTGACGCTATCACTGGTGGCGCAGCAATGATGCTGATGGGCTTTGTTATGTTCTTCGTTTTCTCTGTTGTACTTTCTCTGTCTCCAGAGCAACTAGCAACGGCGCAAGAGCAAAATATCTCTGTTCTCTCTTACCTAGCAAACGTGCATGAATCTCCACTGATCTCTTACATGGGTCCATTGGTTGCTTTCGCAGCGATCACCTCTAGCTACTTTGGCCACTTCTTAGGTGCGCACGAAGGTCTAGTTGGTCTAGTGAAATCTCGTTCAAAATCACCAGTAAGCAAGATCGAGAAGATGTCTCTAATCTTCATTGTAATCACAACTTGGATCGTTGCTATCGTTAACCCAAGCATCCTAGGTATGATTGAAACAATGGGTGCACCAATGATTGCGGCAATCCTATTCTTGATGCCAATCTTCGCAATGCAAAAAGTTCCTGCGATGGCTAAGTACAAAACTTCAGCACCTGTGCAAATTTTCACAGCAATCTGTGGTCTTGCTGCAATTAGTTCTGTAATCTACGGCGCTCTTTAATCATCTCTGCCCAGTGCAGTATGATTAATCCAAAAATATAACGATAAAATTAAGCCTCCCAACTCCCCTTGGGAGGCTTTCTTCTGAGGTAATCGATATGATTAGTGTTTTTGATATCTATAAAATCGGTGTTGGACCTTCAAGCTCACACACTGTAGGCCCAATGAAAGCGGGTAAAGAGTTTATTGATGATCTTCGTGCAATGGGAAAACTGCGCGACATCACTAAAATCACCGTTGACGTTTATGGATCACTATCACTGACAGGGAAAGGTCACCACACAGATATTGCTATCATCATGGGTCTTGCAGGCAACACTCCTGAGAAAGTTGATATCGATTCTATCCCGGGCTTTATCGCTCGTGTAGAAGAAACTGAACGCCTTCCTGTTGGCATGCACTGTCACACAGTATCGTTCCCACGTGAAGGTGGAATGAACTTCCACAAAACAAACCTAGAGCTACACGAAAACGGCATGCAGATCCACGCGTGGATCGAAGACGAAAAAGTGTACTCAAAGACTTACTACTCTATCGGCGGTGGTTTCATCGTTGATGAAGAAAATTTCGGTAAAGAAGCTGAGAACCCAGTAAAAGTACCTTACCCGTTTACAACGGCAGAGGAACTGGTTAACCAATGCCACGAAAGTGGATTGTCCATCAGCGCACTAACCATGAAGAATGAGCATGCGCTTCATTCAGATGAAGAAACTCGTACTTATTTCGCGAACATCTGGCGCACAATGCGCGAGTGTATGGATCGCGGTATGAATGAAGAAGGTATTTTGCCTGGTCCACTACGCGTGCCTCGTCGTGCAGCAGCACTTCGCCAGCAGCTACTTACTTCAGAAAAGACGACAAACGACCCAATGTCTGTTGTTGATTGGGTAAACATGTTTGCTTTCGCAGTAAACGAAGAGAACGCAGCAGGTGGCCGCGTTGTTACAGCACCAACTAACGGTGCGTGTGGCATCATCCCTGCGGTACTGGCTTACTACGATAAGTTCATCCAAACTGTGACTGAAAAAGATTACATCCGTTACTTTGCGGCTTCTGGCGCAATCGGTGGTCTTTACAAGCGCAACGCGTCTATCTCTGGTGCAGAGGTTGGCTGTCAGGGTGAAGTTGGCGTGGCATGTTCTATGGCAGCAGCAGGCCTTGCTGAGCTTATGGGTGGTAGCCCAGAGCAAGTATGTATGGCAGCAGAAATCGCGATGGAGCACAACTTAGGTCTAACGTGTGACCCAGTTGCAGGTCAGGTTCAGGTTCCATGTATCGAGCGTAACGGTATTGCGGCAGTAAAAGCAATCAACTCAACTCGCATGGCACTACGTCGCTCTTCAGCTCCAACTGTTTCTCTAGATAAGGTTATCGAAACCATGCTAGAAACAGGTAAAGACATGAACGCGAAATACCGCGAAACATCTCAAGGTGGTCTAGCAATCAAAGTGATTTGCTAATACGACTTTCTGAATACCAATCAAAACCCGAGTTTATGCTCGGGTTTTTTTATACCCCAAAAACCTAGGAGAATACGTTATCAGGACAAGTAAAAAAAAACCTAAAACGTTGAATATATCCAAATATTATGGATATCTCAGTAAAAAATCACATCTCTTCCCTAGCTTTATTGATAACGTAGCCAAAAATTAAACTTGGAGCACATCAACACATGATTAGGTTTGAAATTGGAAACCAAATCTGCGTTTGCTTGTCCGAAAACGAAATATCTCTAGAGCTCAATCAGTCACTCCACCACTCCATTCCTGTCAACCCAAATGAGTACGCCATTCTGTCAACTATCGCCACATACGGCAGTTTAAATACGCCGATTAGTCAGCGGTTAATAGAAAGCAAAATCACTCAACAATACAAAATGACACTGCCTGAAAATGGCTTTAAAAACGCGGTGGCCGCTCTAAGAAAGAAATTTCGCAAGCTCACGGAAGAACATTTAACCACTAACAAAAACATTATCGAAAACATTCACCGGACCGGATACTTCATCCCTTTTACTATGCAAAACAACCACCAGAATGGCATCGAACATCAACAGAAGATCAATCAATACACAACCAATAGTCTTCGCAAAGCGCTTCGTATTTGCCTGCGTAATAAAAAGATCTATTCAGAAGCAATGTGGGTTGTGTTGATCACTGCGATCATTTTCTTTGCTATCTGTTACTACGCGATAAACAGCATCGTTAAACATAATTATCTGGATAACGCCTTCGAAATTGCAGAGAGCCTTTCCCGCAGGAGTTGCTTTGCTAATGAAAGCGAACTGAAGTCGCTATTTGATAATGTGAAGTTGGTGGAATCGAGCATGATGCTAGATCGTTTCAATATTCGATGCTTAGTCACTCCAGAAACCGTTGTCCCTGTCAGCAAAAAAGCCTTTGAAGAGTGGAGTAACAATAACAATTACACCACCCAATCATTTGACTTAAATAACGCAACTGTTTTGGTTCGTGTTAAAAACATTAACTTATCCGACAATGTTGAAAATCATATTTCACGTTTTTTTCTTTCTGGTATGAAGCTATCAACGAATACCGGAACGTCGTTAGAGATTGGTAACACCAATGAACGCTTTTTCAATTATCACGTAAAGAATAGTGGCTATAAAGAGGTGTATTACATCTCTGGACCGTTTCAAAGTATCATTCTACTGAGCTTACTTTTTCTCATTATACTGCGTCACCGCTCCCTACAAGCCTTTATGGCTTACTTGTGCGCAATTCGACAATTCAAAATAAAACTGGAGCCGATTTATAACACTTCGGCACAAAAGATTGTGCACTACGAAGCCCTCTCCCGGTTTAAGGTAAAAAATACGCAACGGTTTATTGAAACACTGATCCGCAATGGATTGCTGCTAACTCATACCTTACTGGTGATTGATTCCATCTACACCAAACAAAAAGCGTTGCCCATCCCTATCAGCATTAACGTTTGTCCTTCTTTGCTGCGAGGGCGTAACTTTTCAATCCTATATAGAGAGCTATCTAATCGGGATTGCCGTTTGCTGACAATCGAAATCACAGAAAATGCATCGATGTATTATACCTCTGAGATTTATGGCAATGTCGCGAAACTAAAAGCACTGGATTGTAAAATCAGTATTGATGACTTTGGCACCGGCAATAATAATGTGGCGCTTATCAGCAAGCTGAATCCTGACTACCTCAAAATCGACCGAGAATTTGTTATTGGCCTAAAATCTGATGATAAAAAGATAGAAACCTTGCGTCAGTTAATTGCTATGGGCAATACGTATCGCTGCACGGTCATTGTTGAAGGCGTAGAAACGGCAGACAGTGCTCACTTACTCACAACATTGGGCGCCTATATTCACCAAGGTTATTATTACCCTCTTCATTGCTAGCTTTTCTTCACTCGGTTAGTTACTTAAAATAGATTTAATACTCTATAAAAACTCGTGGTGGCATAACGGTATGCCGCCAATTTGTGATTGAGCGATGATTGCGATTAAACCCACCAAACTGAAAGATTTTTCAAGTTTGATGCAATTGGATGTGCAAGAAGAGCAAAAAGGATTTTTTACACCGTTTGAAATGGCTTACCAAAAACGCAGTAAGTCAGAGGCGTTCTTTACGATTTATTCTGATGACCTATTAGTAGGCTATCTTGTTATCGATAAAGGTTTCTCCCAACATGCGCCGTTTGCTAAACGATACGAACTGGAGCTTAAATACTTGATGATTGATCAACGTTTCCAACGTCAAAGGGTTGGGAGTGAGGCATTGCGTAAACTGTTCCTTTATGCGTATACCATTAACCCTAAAAGCACCTCTCTTTGCGCCACTGTCCCACAAAGTCAGCAATACGCTATCAGTTTTCTTGATGCGTGCGGATTCATTAATACAGAGGAAACAACATTGGGTGATAATGAAAAAGAATGGATTCTACGACACCCATTAAGCTAGCTGGTGAAGCACAATCAAAATTGGGCCATTCAGACACAACAAAGGCAAGCTTCTCGCTTGCCTTTGTTTAATGCTCAATAGAAAGTGACTTATTCGCCTTTGTAAATACAACCCGCTGTGCACGTTTCTTTGATTTCGACTTTACTTAGCAGTGGTAAGCTTGGCTTAAGCTGCTGCCAAATCCATTTTGCTAACACTTCGCTAGTCGGGTTCTCTAACCCTTCAATGTCGTTTAGGTAGTAATGGTCTAAGCGATTGTAAATTGGTTTAAATGCAGCTTTGATCTCTGCAAAATCCACTACCCAACCTGTATGTGGATCAACTTCACCTTCTACATAAAGACGAACAAGGAAAGAGTGTCCGTGCAAACGACCACACTTGTGACCTTCTGGTACGTGTGGCAAATGGTGTGCTGCTTCGAACATAAACTCTTTGTATAATTCTGTTTTCATCTTGATTCTCAGGCTTTAAAAAGACAGGCAATACTAAGGAATTCGCTGCCAAGAGACAAGCGTTACCCCATACAAGCGTAGCAAAAACTTCCGCTGGTTCCTGGCCTCTTTGCTATCACTCACACCAAAGCGCCGTATTTCTGTCACGCGCCAAACATTTGATTACACAGCACTCATATCACAATTACATATCCCCAACATGTGTGGGGTCACAATCATTCATTTCGTTGTTCGCAGTGCGCATTTGTGCACATTAATATTGTGCAGTTCGTTCCAATTACACTTATAAATTTATGCGCTCAACTATCACTTTTAAGCTCTTACTGGCGTTAATTGCTGTCTTCAGCTGCGTTCTAGCTGCCTCTACGGCTTACCAATACCATCAACAAAAAACCTTAATCAATGATGTTCTTAGTGAACAACTCCATGATAAGGCTAGTAATTATTTCGATAGCCTAAATATGATGATGCTTACGGGCACCATGTCGCAAAAAGAAACCTTACGTCAAAAGGCCCTGGCCCAAGAAGGCATTGAAGCAGTTCGCGTGTTGCGAGCTGATACTGTGACCAAACTTTACGGACCTGGGCAACAAAACCAGCAGCCTGTCGATGATATTGATCAACGAGCGTTGAATGGTGAACTGGTGATTGAACCAATCTCAGCCGATTGGGGCAAAGGGTTAGTAGTCGCACTACCAATGAAATCGAGCGAAAATTACCGTGGCACCAACTGCGTTTCTTGCCACGTTGCACCAGCAGGAGAAGTGTTGGGCGCGATTCGCTTGGAATACAACATGAATCATGTCAATTCAATGATCAGTAAACAGGCAATGTTTGCGATGGGAATAATGGCCGTAATCGCATTTGTGGGCTTCATCATAACGTTGAGTTTGATTCAAAAAATCATTGTACGACCAATTCAAAGAACGTCGAAATTCATGTCGAATGTGAGCCATAGCAAAGATCTATCTCAACGACTTATGCATCACCAACAGGATGAAGTGGGCCAACTTTCTACAGCCATCAATTCATTCATGGACACGGTCTCCGAAAGCTTAGAACGTGTGCAAGACACCTCTCACTCACTTGCCGACTCCGCGAGTAAACTAACTGCTGTCGCGCAGTCCACAGATAAAGCGGCCAATAACCAACAGCTAGAGACCAACGAAGTACAAAGTAATATCACCGATATGTTGCAGCAACAAACTGCGGTTGAGGACTCGACTAACAACGCTACTGTTTTGGTCAATCACACCGTTGATGTCGCCACTCATAGTGCAAGTCAAGCACACAACGTCAGTGAAGACATCAAACAACTAGTAAGTAACATTGATACCGTACGGGAAAAAATCAGCTCTCTAAACCAAAGAACCGAAGAAGTGTCGTCCATTCTTGTGGTTATTAAGGGTATTGCAGAACAAACCAACCTGCTCGCGTTGAATGCTGCTATTGAAGCCGCCCGTGCCGGAGAGCAAGGACGCGGTTTTGCGGTCGTCGCGGAAGAAGTGCGTAACCTGGCTTCTAGGACGGCTGAAGCCACTGGTAATATTGAACATATCATTTCTCAATTCCAGCAAGGAAGTGAAGAGTCATTAACTTCTGTTGATACCGTCTGCCAGTTTGCTCATCAACGCTCTGTCGATGTCGAGGCACTATCAGCCACAATGCATAACGTTGTTGACGAAATGCGCCAAGTGCTCAGACATGCAGAAGATATCCAAAACCAGACGCAAACCACATCTGATGTAAGTCAGCATATTCAATCTAAAATAGATGTGATCACACTGCATGCTAACGACACATCGCAATCAGCATCGCACACGCGTGATATTAGTGTTGATTTAGAGCATCTATCCGAACGTTTAGAGCAATTACTAAACCAATTCACACTTTCAGAGCACAAAAGAGTGAATAAATAGAGAGATTCTCCCCATCAAAACGAATATAAAGGTTGATGCGAGCGAATTGACAGGTAATATGTCTCGTTGAATCTGTAAAATGCTACCCAACTCAGCGCTTAGCTTGTTTTTTGAACAAAAATGTTATTAGACAAGTACTTTAAGTAAGCGTTGAGTTGAATTTTTACCTCAATGGAGAATATTGAAAACATGACTTACGCGCCTGTATCAGACGTATTGAAAGGTCAGCTAGCAGTAGACAGCGAAGTGACTGTTCGTGGCTGGATCCGTTCACGTCGTGATTCCAAAGCTGGAATCTCTTTCCTTGCCATATATGACGGCTCTTGTTTCGACCC
>NZ_JAWOTC010000020.1:0-70485 GCF_033338675.1 Vibrio sp. Vb1574 | reverse complement strand
ATTGGCGCTGGACTAAACAAAGGCCCCCTTTTAGGGGGCTCACACAAAGCCACCTTCTTTAGAAGGTGGTAATTTACTGTCCTAAACAACCAGTCTGTCACATACCATAAAGAACTAGTTAACCAATAAGTGTCTAGATGCTTATTGCGTGCTACATTCGAGCATCGTTCTGGTTATCAAGGAGGAAACGATGAACGTAGCAAAAATGTATGATGATGTGTCGGATCGCTATCAAAAGTTGGTGGATGACAGTCACTACGTCGGTCCACGTTGGATTTCTGAGAAGTTAAAAACCTTTCCCATCGAGCAAGGCTCGGTTCTCGACCTAGCCTGTGCGACTGGCAGTATCGGCCATGTCGTAAAAAGTCACTATCCAGAACTCGCCATCCATGGCTTAGACATCTCGTCCAAAATGGTTGATAAAGCGCGCCAAACTAACCTCTATCAAAGCGTCGCGGTTCATAATCTCGATGAGCCATTTTCCCCTTTGTTTGAACATACCTTCGACCTTATCACCGCACTTGGTTTTACTGAGTTTCTAGCAGAGCCTCAACAACTTCTGGAGTGTATTTCGCATAAGCTAACTGCGAATGGACGATGTTTTATCAGCTTTCAATACCACGATCCGGATGGACAAGATTTGCCTCGAAATACTTATAGTGGATCGGTCGTGCATAAGGCATATACCGAAAGTGAAGTTGAACAACTCTGTCAGCAGGCGGGGTTGGAAGTGGTTTCCTTAGAAAGTGTGATTGGTTACGTATCTGGTGTTGGTTATGTGTGTCGATACTTGATGCTAGAGCTGAAAAAGTCACACCGCTGAAATAAGTAACAAACAAGGACTGTTTTTGAAAACACAAGATTTAACCGAGTTCGGGTCGGGCATTGAATACGATGCCCAATACGAGCAGCATTACCATTACGACATTGCTTTCATCACAAGGTTAATCGAAGAAACCAATGCTCGAAGTGTACTGGATGTCTGTTGTGGTTCCGGCATTGTCACGATTCCAGTCTCTGAGCAACTCAACGAAGCCATTGGCATTGATATTTCTGAAGGGATGCTCAAACACGCAAAGGACAAAGCCAAAAGTAGGAGTAACTTACGTTTTCTTCATCTCGACGCAACCCAGTTTTCGTTAGGTAAGAAGTTTGACCTAGCCATAATGACAGGGAATGCATTCCAAGCCTTTTTAAGTGACGACATGCTGGCAGGCGCACTGAGCTCAATATCAAGACACCTCGAAAAAGGTGGGCGATTTGTTTTCGATACGCGGTTACCAACGCCAGAAAATCTAGAATTGGATCATGAGATGGCGCTGTGGCAAACCTATGTTTCTCCAACTTATGGTGAAGTGAATTATTTCGGTATGAAGGCCGAGTATGACTTGCAAACGTCCATCATGTATTTGAACAAAGAGCGCCATTTTGAAAGTGGAACGATTGAGCATTCCAGCATTGATTTAAAATATCGTCCGCTGGAATACATAGAGGTTTTCCTTGAACAAGCGGGATTCAGAATTATAGAGAAGTACCAATCTTGGTCAGCGCAAGTATTTGAGGCGAATGCCAACTCGCTTGTCTGTGTGGCTGAGAAAATATAAACCAATGTTGAGGGATACAATGCAAGGGTTTCGAATTACTACATTGTTAGATGACATGGATTTAGGCGTTATCTACGAGTTCATTTCAAACAGTTATTGGGGAAAGGGCATTCCAAGAGAACGCCTTGAGAAGTCATTGCGCCATTCGTTCTGTTTCGCGGTTTTGGATGACAGAAATCAACTCGTCGCTTTTGCTCGGTTAATTACCGATCGCACCACGTTTGCGTATCTTGCCGATGTGTTTGTTGTGGAGGCACACCGTGGTAAAGGCATCAGTAAGTGGTTGATCTCAGAAATTGTTGCTCATCCAGAACTACAAGGCTTACGCCGTATGATGCTTGCAACCCGCGATGCTCATGGGTTGTACGAACAGTTTGGGTTCACTCCTATTGCTCCAGTAGAAAACTTCATGCAAATCTGGAAACCGAATGTTTATCAGAGCTAAACCATGATGAGAGTTGAATCTCAACAAGTGGCAATCAGACACCTCAAAACAACAGACGCTGCTCCTCTGTTTGAAAACTATTTAGGCGATGAGCAAGCATGCCGCTTCCTCAATCGCCAAGCCCACCAAAATGTTAATCAAACCCTTGAAGCTATCGAAAGATGGCGTGCTCAATATGATCAAAAGTCTCCCAATCTATTAGTCTTCACCATTGAAGAACTTACTTCTCAAACTCCTATAGGCTGTCTGGTGCTGATACCTGAGCAAGACAGCAGTGAAATCCATTTTGGTATTTCTGCTCGCTATCAGGGAAAAGGCTATGCAACCCAAGCCTGCAAACTTGGCGTTGTTTACTTGCAAAGCTTAGGTATAACGCGCATTCGCACTGCCCCGCATATTGGCAACCACGCAAGTATTCGTGTGTTGGAGAAATGTGGCTTTATCAGCCGAGGCATTTTAAAAGCGCATGCGGTTTTTCCTGCTTTAGGTCGTGAGGCGCAAGACTGTATGGATATGCGATTGGAGGATACAGAACTGCGCCATTTTGCACGTTGTTCAGAATGAAAAGGGGGGGGCGGTTGAAACGAGCGGTTACAGAGCTTGTTAGTCGCCATCGTAGACAGCGTCTTCGCTGAATGATTCCTCGAGATTTTTTTAGTCTTTGATTGTCAGAGGTGACTGACAAAACCATACCAACTGTGACAACCAAACCGCTATTAAAGCAGGATATTATTCCTTCAACTTTGTGTTTTAGGAGTAGTCATTAGACTACCCAATAATTGTTGGAATAAATAATGACGAAACGTTGGCTTGTCTCCGCTGTGAGCATTGCGCTGCTCGGCGGTGGTACGTATTTCTATCTCCAATCTGCCGCTCAACCAGAATTGCTGCCTACATTGATTGTGGAAAAAGGCACGATTGAAAAACAAGCGGTGGCTGTTGGTAAAATTGTCCCTGCACACTCCGTGTCTATCAAGTCACAAATCGACGGTATCGTCGGTGAAATTTACGCGAAAGTTGGTGAAAAGGTGAAGCAAGGCCAGCCGCTGATCAAAGTGCGTCCAAACCCAACCCCCCAAGCATTAACGGATGCATCGGCAGAACTCATGCGTAGTGAAGCCGATCTGGAATCCGCCAAACAAAAACTGTCCAACTTAGAAAGCTTGGTCAAGCAGGACATTATTCCAAGTAACTACGACGAATACGTAAGTGCGCGCTCGGCAGTCAAATCTGCGCAAGCGGACGTATTGCAAAAGCGCCAGAATCTCGAACTCATCCGCAGTGGTGAGGCGTCTATCGGTGATGCGCGTTTAACGTCGACGATCTACGCGCCAATTGATGGCACGGTACTCAACCAGAAAGTTGAGGTCGGAGAGCCGATCATCTCGACTCAATCAAGCCAAGCCGCGACTGAAATGATGTCATTGGCCGACATGAACAGTCTGATTTTTAAAGGTAGCGTCAGTGAGCATGATGCTGCGCAGTTGTCTCCGGGAATGCCCGTTATGTTGACGGTTGCGCCTTATCCTGATGTGGCGATTTCTGGTGTGCTAACCAAAGTAGCGATTCAATCTGAGAACCTTAACTCACCAGAAGGCAACGCTTCGGCTAAAAGTTTTGATAACGGTTTTGAGGTTGAAGTGGGAGAACTCAAGATCCCACAAGATGTGTTGCTTCGTTCTGGTTTTTCATCGACGGCTCAAATCATTCTGAAGACTTCTGAAAACGTGCTCACGCTACCGGAGCGCGCTCTGCAATTTGATGGTGACGCACCGAATGTTCTGATCCCCGATAGCTCAGAACAAGGGTTTCATAAACAACCTGTGAAACTCGGTCTGTCAGATGGCATCAATGTCGAAGTGCTTGACGGCGTGGAGCTTGATGAAGAGGTTATCGACAACAGTATGATGGGAGCGGCGCATGGTTAAGCTGCAACGATCAACAATCGCCTTTGCATTGTTGGCTGCCACGCTCAGTTTGCCGACCTACGCAATTTCTATTGAACAAGCTTGGCAACAAGCAAAGCAGAACGATCCAAATTACGAAAAAGCGAAAATCGGCGTCCAGCTTGGCGAGGTTGGCGTACAGAGCAGCCGCAGTGCGTTATTGCCGGGTTTAAGTGCCAGTGCGTCAGCGGATTGGAATGAGTCCTCAAGCCATTCGAACAGTTACGGCGCTACCTTAACTCAAACTATTTGGGATAGTAGTTTGTGGTCGGAACTGGATCAAGCGAATGCCAATTATCTCAAAGTACAGTTAGAGTTATCTCAAGCGCATAACGAGCTTGCGCAAAAGTTGCTCACCGCTTACCTAGATGTGGCAAGCGCACAGGGCGACCTCAAATTGGCGCAGTCCAAGCTGGAGGAGGGGAAAGAACTTCTCAACATCATTGAGAAACGCTATCGAGCAGGCAAAGTGAAGTCGGTTGATGTTGAAGAGATGCGAGCGAATCAAGTTTCTGAGCAAGCAAGTATCCTCAATGCAAAAGCCGATCTCGAAGTGAAAAAAGCAGAGCTTGCGGCGTTAATCAATCAAATGCCGGAGAGTGTCGACCAAATTCGAACGGATTCTTTGATTCAGCCACCGATGCTGGTGGACTCTCAGGAGCAATGGCTAAAGCTGGCGAAAGACAGTAGTCCAGAGCTGTTGGTGGCGGCGCAGATGGTGAAAGCGAGCGAGTTCGCGAAAGATTCAGCTAAAGGTGGATACTACCCAACCGTCAAAGGCAGTGTGGGCTACAGCGATGGTGATAGTCGTTCAAACGGCGAGTTTAACGCTGGGATTAGTTTGAGTTTGCCGATTGACCTCAATGGTGCAGTGCGAGCGAAAGTGGACGAAGCATCGTTGAACATTTTAAGCGCCAAGCAAGATATGCATAGAGTGGAAATTGATATTCAGAAACGAGTTATTCAGCAGTTTACGCAGGTCGATATCAACTGGAATCAAGTTTTGATAGCGAACGAGCTGGTTGAGTCGCGCGCCAGAGTGTTGCAAAGCAAAGAGAAACTTTACGACGCTGGCCTGCTTGAAGTGTCGGAAGTTATCAGCGCACACAACAGCTTGTTTGAGGCGAAAAACAGTCTGCAAACCAACTTGTACAGCTACTGGCGTAAGAGAATCGGCTTACTGCAAACCGCAGGGAAACTCGATGACGATACCATGGCGTTGATCTCTCGGGCTTTTCATTCATGAGCAGCCTATTGCAACAAACTTGGCAAACGTTGATGGCGCACCGCATGAAGAGCGTTCTAGCCATTATCGCGATTGCTTGGGGCGTGATCTCTGTGGTGGTGTTAATCGCACTTGGCGAAGGCTTTTATCGCCATCAGACTCAGTCGTTTTCATTTATGATCAACAATGTGCAAGTGGTGTTTCCGTCGAGTACCAGTAAACCGTGGCAAGGGTTACCTTCAAGGCGACAAATTGATATTCCACAAGAAAAAGTCGACATGATCAAACAGTCAGGCTTTGTGCAACAGGCGTCGAGCGTTTACGCCAAATGGGATGCGAATATCACCAATCTCAAAGGACAGAATTTATCGAGTACGGTCAGCGGTATTGATACGTCTTACTTTCCTTTAATGCAACGCAAGCTGCAATCCGGTTCGAGAAACCTGTCACCAAGTGATATGGACAACCACACTCGCGTGGCAGTGTTAGGCGATCAAATTGCGCAAATGGGCGGAATCCAAATCGGGGATAGGCTCAAAGTCAACGGCATTCCGTTTTTGGTGATTGGGATAACCGTCGGTGAGGACACTGGCATTTCATTCGGCGATAGCCGCACGGTTTTCATTCCTCAAACAACGTACCGCGATTTGTGGGATGCGAAACCTTGGATGGTATTGATGAAGCCGAGAGACGGGATGGATGCACCGTCGTTTCGACAAAATATCGTGAACTTTTTCGCCAAGCAGCTTCATTTTGACCCAAGTGATAAAGATGCGGTCGAATTACCCGATTTTAGTGAAGGTGCGGCGGTCATCAGTGGAATTTTGCGTGGCATTCAGATTTTTCTCGGAGCGAGTGGCGCGATGACCATGGCGGTCGGTGCGCTTGGTGTTGCCAACATCATGTTTTTATCTGTTACGGAGCGCACGCGTGAAATCGGTGTGCGTTTGGCGATCGGGGCGACTCAAAAATCCATACTCAGTCAGTTTATTCTTGAAGGGCTTATTTTGGTAGCTGTGGGCACGGCATTAGGTCTGATGTTTTCGTATGCCGTGGTGTCTGTCCTAAGCAGCATGGCATTACCGGAATGGATTGGTTTACCTGTGATCACGCCAGATTCTATTGCTTGGTCTTTACTTGTGACGCTTATCTTGGCATTGATGGCATCGTATTTCCCAGCAAGGCGAGCATCGCGTCTCACGCCAGTCATTGCTTTGAGTGCGAGGGCCTAGTCATGTTGTTACCGATGAGACAAATTTTCCAAGAAATGGCCGCAGAAAAGCTGAGATTGGGTTTGACCATTCTGGCTATAGCGTGGGCGACCCTCTGTATCGCTGCTATGTTGGCGGTAGGTGAGGGCATTCGTCAGGGGGTATTGAAAACCGCACAAAATGGTAACGGCAACTTGATTTATTTGACCGGAGGGATGGCCACCGTCGACCACGGTGCTTTTCACCAAGGTAAGTTTCTGACGTTAAAAATGGACGATTCAGAGATCGTTCGAGCATTACCCGATGTAAAAAGCGTTGCGCCAACTGCGAAGTGGAAAGAGCGCATCACCGTTGGTGACAGAAGCTCATGGCAAGAGCCGTTAGCAGTCACGAGCGAGTTTCAATCCATGACCAATTTGGTGCCGATGGCGGGGGGACGATGGTTAAATCCACTCGATCAAAAAGAGACGCGCAAAGTCGTTGTACTGGGTTATGAACTGGCAGCCGACTTATTCAACCCGAATGAGGACTTTAGTTGGTTTGCGACAGTCACATTGCAAGTCAACCCTGTGGGGCAAAAGGTAAAAATCGGCAATGAGCAGTTCACCGTTGTGGGCGTATTGGAGAAAAACAGCGCCCAAATAGAACTGGGGGATCTTATCAACTATTCCAGCTTTGTGCCGTTAGCGACGTGGAAGCGATTTCATGTCAACGGTGAAATTGGTGGCATCAATGTGCAACCACAAGCCGATGTAGACCGAGAAGCCTTAGCAAAGACGATCAGGCAAGTGATTGCCCGTAAGCACGGGGCAAGTGTCAGTGATGAACAGGTCGTCCAAGTCGATGATATGTTCCTTAAACAAAAGAGTATGCAGCAGTTTCTGATAGGTTTGCAGAGTTTTCTTGGCATTATCGGCTTCGTGACGTTAGCTGTTGCTGGCGTTGGCATCGCCAATGTGATGTATGCCACCGTAAAGCGAACTACGCGTGATATCGGTGTGCGCATGGCGGTCGGTGCAACCCCAACGGCCATTCGCATGCACTATTTAGTGCAGTCTTTATTGACAATGATGATGGGGGGCGCGCTTGGCTTAGGCGTGACGTACGCGCTGGTGTCTGCCATCAGTTCCATTCCTTTAGAGGGCAATGCCTTTTATGAACAACTGGGTAAACCTGTCCCTGAGTTGTCGTGGGTCGTTGTCGCGATTGTCATCCTCACCTTAGTGATAATTGGTGTGGCATCTGCATGGTTACCTGCAAACCGAGCCGCAAAAGTCAGCCCGTTGGAGGCGCTACAAAGTGAATAACAACAATAACTCTGGAGAGAACATGTCGAACCAGCCGCTTGTTGAGCTAACCAACATCTGCAAATACTACTCAAGCGGAGAGGCGGAAGTACGTGCGCTCGACGGCGTAGACTTAACCATCAATCAAGGTGAGTTTCTTTCGATTCTTGGCCCGTCTGGCTCGGGTAAATCAACGCTAATGAACATGCTCGGCTGTTTAGATAAGCCCACCGATGGCGAGTACCAACTTGGCGGCCAAAACGTAGCAAGTTTAAGTGCGAATGAGTTGGCTGGCATTCGTAACCAAAAGATCGGGTTTGTCTTCCAAAGCTTTAACTTATTGGAATACGCGACGGCGCTTGATAACGTGGCACTGCCGTTGGTTTACTCTGGCATCAAAGCCAAAGAACGTCGCCAGCGCGCAGCTAAATTGCTAGAGCAAGTCGGGCTAGGGGATCGTTTAGACCATAAACCAAACCAGCTTTCTGGTGGTCAAAAGCAGAGAGTTGCGATTGCAAGAGCCTTGGTCAACGATCCGCAAATCATCCTAGCTGACGAGCCAACCGGCGCGCTCGATTCAAAATCTGGTGCTGAGATCGAAGCTCTGTTCAACCAACTCCACGCCGAAGGCAGAACATTGATCATCGTGACGCACGATAACGCCCTCGCAGAACGCACCAAACGCATCATCACCATCAAAGATGGCAAGGTGATTTCGGATAGAGCGCCGGTAAGTAGGGAGAAATGAGCTTTTCTTAATTGAGAACTGAGTTTTAAGGGAAATAGCGATACAGAGGCTATCTCCCTTTACTTTTTATTCGCGATGTTCGTTTTGTCTCTCTTTTATCAAGTCATGCTTTTGTTCTTTAAGTAGAGTGATTGCGAGCTTAGTGTCCTCAATCAATTTACTGTTATCGTTGAGATCTTTGCTCTTCAAAGGCAAAACTAGATAATGAATGCTGCCATCTGCATTCTGTACTCCGGTAGCGATGATGACATCACCTTCAGACGCCGTACCAAAATACTCTGATACGACTTTGGTTTCGCTGACACCGTAGCTATCCAAATAGGATGACTCCGTATTGTCAAACAAGATAGGAACCCCTTGCCTAGCTAATGTTCGCAATTGTTTTTGCTTTTGCTCGTCGAATGGATAGTCGGTCGTACTGATGTAACTTACCTGTTCAGCTTCAATAAAATCGTACAGTTCATTGCTCAGTTCATTTAATGGGGCAGATATCCAAGGTGTAGTTGGAATGACGTCGGAAGTATCATCATTGCGACTTAGTGGTGTTGGAGCGGTAACAACCTTTTGAGCAGCATTGCTCTCAGGAGGCGTTACACTTATTGTCGCAGCGTCTTCTGTCTTGATTTGCTCATCAAGGCTTGCAACAGGTTCGGTCTGGGCATTCTTGTTATTTGAATTAATTAGAAATATGGCGAGTACTGCACCAAGTGCTAGCGCCGATCCAGTCAAGAGTTTTTTGTTACTTGTCATGTGTCATGTCTTACCGTTTATTTCATTAGTAAATATAGCGGCCACTTATTTATTCCGTGGCCGCAGGCTAATAAGTTAGTGGTAGAGATCGTCATTCCAAGAGATAGTTACGGCTCGGCTAGTCTCTGTCCATTGACTGCTATCGCGATTTTTCTTCCAGGTATTTTCTGGAGTGGTATACCAGCTACACCAGTCGCGACCAAAGTAGTAATTGGTTTTTCGCCAACCAGCAACCAGCTTGACCTCTGATGTATCTAGGCCATCTTGAATGTCATTTTTTCTATATACGACGCCGACTTGTGGTTTAAAGTCTGAACGCATAACGACAGGTAACTCATTGTAATCAATCAAATTACCCATGTCACAACTGGTCCAACGATACAATAACCAGTCTTTAGCTGGCGTATTATGGCGGATAGTCTTGTTTTCAATTAACCAATTAATGCTTTCGTTAGCTTGGTTAAAATCGGCAACCGTTTGAAACTCTGGCTGGTCGTACGTTACACGGTTGCTCCAGGAGATTCCCCCACTAATATTTGGAGAAGTAGAAGCACTGAATCCAAGGTTAAAATCTAGCGACTCACTGACAGATGCCGTTGCAATGGTGTTTTCTGGAGCATGGCTCATGTGGCGTAAAGGGGCGCCATTTAAATAGCTCAGTGCCAGCTTAAAAGCCGTTGGAACGGTGTAACGGTAATCTCCCCCAGTGGCAAAACCATAGATTTGTTCTTTGTTTGGAACATTAGTCATGTCGAAGCCAGAGCCGCCATTTAGGATCAACTTAGCTTCTTTAGCGCCATTTGGTAGTAAAGATTGGTTCCAGACATTTTCTAAAGAATAAATTAAGCGGATTTTTTTCGAGCGTGCATCACCATCATCAAGCTGAAGCAACGTCGAAGTGTAAGATTTTAATGTATCTTCAGCATGTGCTGGTGCTAAAGAACCAAGTAAAGCGAGTGCGATAATACTCGCGGAAAGATGCTGTTTTTCCATTATTGTTTCCTATTAGTCAGCCCATAAAGACTTTTGTTTTAAACTATCTTGATGGGCACTTTATAATTATGGACAGGTTATAAATTCAAGCTCAATAAATGAGCGGTGAAATAGTGCATCTTGTTTTTTATTAAAAAAAGAAAAAGGATAGATTCGTGGGATTAATGTCTCATAGTTTTTAAATTCACCTCTCAACTATAATAAATAAGAATTTGGTTATTAAGTTTTGCCTTTTTAAGTTATTGCTTAATTTTAATTTTCTAATGTTATATTGAGCTTTTTTATTGATAAAAGTGAATTTTATAAATGTTAGTCATGTTATTTTTAGGGTTTTTGTTATACCAAACTAAGTAAAGTATCGTTATGTGGTCATCTCGGGTTTATGGTTTTAATTCAAATTAAAACAGTGGCTTATGTTTTTTGTTGTTGTTTTTTAGAGCTTAATGTAATAGTTGAGTGATAAAGTCCGTCAATGAAGTTGCCATGTTCGTGTATGAAGTTATATGTGCTTTTACAGCAGGGAGTTAAACTTTACGTTTAAGATGGTAAAGATAGAAAAAGAAATAAATAAGATAATTAAATAATCATGTTTCCGAGAATATAAATGTAACGTACTTCTAATTAAACGAATGCTTGAATAAACGATGGAGTGTGAAAAGTACTATTTAAGTTACGCTGTCCTATATTCCAGTTGGCGTCTTGTTTATACAATGCGTTTTCTCGGCTTAAAACTGGTTTACGTACTGCTAATCCCTTATCCGTTTCTTAATTACACATATTGGCAATATGCTCGCCAAGTTACGTGTATTGGTGTCAATGAAAAACAGTATCTACGATAGCTCTCTCAGGGTTGGAACTGCCACTATGAATTTCCTTCATGTTCAATGTGAAACAATACCAATATTACTCAACTCGTGAAGCAAGTATAAAAAACGGACTGCTCTGGTGTTAGGCACTGCGACCACCGTTTTTAGTACGAACTGTTCGTCGTGAACGCTGCGCAACCTAACGATTGGGAAAACCAAAAAACAAAAAATGTCCCCATGCACAGAGTTAGGAAAAGTCTGCTTTATCTAAGGAAATAGGATACCAACTCACGATGAATAACGATTTCACATTTGCTATCAAAAGCATTCGCTTTGATGAGAATTACCAACCATCAGACAACACGCGAATCACTACCAACTTTGCTAATCTGGCTCGCGGAAACTACCGCCGAGAGAATCTGCGCAATGCGCTCCGAATGATCGATAATCGTTTTAATGCGTTGGCATATTGGGATAACGCGCAAGGTGACCGCTACTCCGTTGAACTTGAAATCATCTCCGTTGATATGGATATCCAAGGTAGTGGAGAAGCCTTCCCATCGATTGAAGTGCTCAAAACTAACATTGTTGACCACAACACTAACGAGCGTATCGAAGGCATTGTGGGCAACAACTTCTCTTCATACGTGCGTGATTACGACTTTAGCGTTTTGCTGTTGGACCACAACAAAAACCAGCCACAGTTCAGCATCCCAGCGAACTTCGGTGATTTGCATGGCAAACTGTTCAAAGCTTTCGTTAATTCTGAGTCTTACAAACAGCATTTCAAAAAGCTGCCAGTGATTTGTCTGAGCGTATCGGACAACAAAGTATACCGACGTACTGAAAACCAACATCCTGTTTTGGGCTTTGAATATCAGCCGAACGAATCTTCGTTGACGGAGCAGTACTTCAAAAAGATGGGCTTACAGGTGCGCTACTTTATGCCGCCAAACAGTGTTGCACCATTGGCATTCTACTTCTTCGGTGACTTGTTGAACGATTATTCAAACCTAGAGCTTATCAGTACGATTAGCACGATGGAGACATTCCAGAAGATTTACCGACCTGAGATTTACAATGCCAACGCGGTTGCCGGTAATTGCTACCAGCCAAACCTAAAAAACCTAGACCACTCGCTAACTCAAATCGTTTACGACCGAGAAGAGCGCAGCCAACTGGCAGTTGAACAAGGGAAATTTGCCGAGGAGCATTTCATCAAACCTTATCAATCTGTGCTTGAACAATGGTCTGCAAGCTACGCGTAATCGATAACGAGAATCTAGAAAGGAATGACGATGAAAACACTATTACCGACTTCAACGGCTGGGAGCTTACCGAAACCTTCTTGGCTAGCGGAACCAGAAAAACTTTGGTCGCCGTGGAAACTGCAAGGTGAAGAACTGATTGATGGCAAACGCGATGCGCTACGTGTCGCTTTGCAAGAACAAGAGCTGGCAGGCGTTGATATCGTCAGTGATGGAGAGCAAACTCGGCAACATTTTGTGACGACCTTTATTGAGCATTTAAGCGGCGTAGATTTTGAAAACCGTAAAACGGTGACCATTCGCAACCGCTATGAAGCAAGTGTTCCGACGGTGGTTGGCCCAGTAAGCCGCACAAAGCCCGTGTTTGTTGAAGATGCAAAGTTCTTGCGTCAGCAAACTAAGCAACCTATCAAGTGGGCACTGCCAGGCCCTATGACGATGATCGATACGCTTTATGATGATCATTACGGTAGCCGTGAAAAGCTGGCTTGGGAATTTGCGAAGATCCTCAACCAAGAAGCGAAAGAGCTTGAAGCGGCGGGTGTCGACATTATTCAATTCGATGAACCTGCGTTCAATGTGTTCTTCGATGATGTGAACGAGTGGGGCATTGCATGTTTAGAGCGTGCGATTGAAGGGCTGAAATGTGAAACTGCGGTGCATATCTGCTATGGCTACGGCATCAAAGCGAACACAGATTGGAAGCAAACGCTAGGCACTGAATGGCGACAATACGAAGAAGTATTCCCTAAATTGCAGCAGTCAAATATCGATATTATCTCGCTTGAGTGTCATAACTCGCGAGTGCCTATTGAGTTGCTTGAGTTGATTCGCGGTAAGAAGGTGATGGTTGGTGCGATTGACGTCGCTACTAACGAAATTGAAACGCCAGAAGAAGTAGCGAACACATTGCGAGAGGCGTTGAAGTACGTTGATGCCGACAAGCTTTACCCATGTACCAACTGCGGTATGGCACCTTTGTCTCGTGAAGTATCGACCGCTAAGCTCAATGCGTTAAGTGCGGGTGCGGAGATCATTCGTAAAGAGTTGGTGGGTTGATATTAATACTTAGGCTCCGCACCATGAACTAAAATTAGGGTCAATCTAGCGAGTTTAAATGAAAATAGGAATCGGATTACAGCTCGCTAGGAAATAGCGATAACTTTCGCACTTCAAAGCTCTTGGTGGGTAGATCCTGAATCACGCTCGTCCCTCGCTGTTCAGGATGACGGATGTTGGAAGATATATTGCTCGCCACAACCCTAGGTATTGGAGCAGCTTCAAGATAGGGTCTTTCCGGCGAGTTAAAACGAGACTAGGAATCGGGTTACTGCTCGCTAGGAAATGACGATAACTTTCGCACTTCAAAGCACTCGGTGGGTAGATCCTGAATCACGCTCGTCCCTCGTTGTTCAGGATGACGGATGTTGGAAGATACATTGCTCGCCACAACCCTAGGTATTGGGGCAGCTCCAAGATAGGATCATTCCAGCGAGTTTAAACGAGGCTAGGAGTCTGATTACAGCTCGCTAGGAAATAGCGATAACTCTCGCACTTCAAAGCACTCGGTGGGTAGATCCTGAATCACCTCGTCCCTCGCTGTTCAGGATGACGGATGTTGGAAGATACATTGCTCGCCACAACCCTAGGTATTGGTGCAGCTCCAAGATAGGATCATTCTAGCGAGTTTAAACGAGGCTAGGGATCTGATAACAGCTCGCTGGTAAATGACGAGAACTTTCGCACTTCAAAGCACGTGATTAGTAGATTCTGAATCACTTCGTCCCTCGCTGTTCAGGATGACGGATGTTGGAAGATATATTGCTCGCCACAACCCTAGTTATTAGAGCAGTTTCAAGATAACGTCATTCCAGCTAGTTTAAGTGAGACTAGGAATCGGGTTACTGCTCGCTAGGAAATGACGATAACTTTCGCACTTCAAAGCAGTCGGTGAGTAGATCCTGAACCACGCTCGTCCCTCGCTGTTCAGGATGACGGATGTTAAGAGATACGTTACTCACATACCCAACTATTTGGCTTGTATTCAAATTTTGGTCATTCCAGCGAGTCTAGACGAGACTAGGAATCTACTAACAACTCGCTGGGAAATAGCGATAGTCTACGAACCTCAAAGCACTCGGTGGGTAGCTCCTGAATCACGCTCGTCCCTCGCTGTTCAGGATGACGGATGTTGGAAAATGCATTGCTCGCCACAACCCCAGGCATTGGATCTGCTCCAAGATAGGATCGTTCCAGCGAGTTTAAATGAGAATAGGAATCGGGTTACTGCTCGCTAGGAAATGGCGATAACTTTCGCACTTCAAAGTACTCGGTGGGTAGATCCTGAATCACGCTCGTTCCTCGATGTTCAGGGTGACGGATGTTGGAAGATATATTGCTCGCCACAACCCTAGGTATTAGAGCAGTTTCAAGATAGCGTCATTCCAGCGAGTCTAGACGAGACTAGGAATCTGATTACAACTCGCTGGGAAATAGCGATAGTCTACGAACCTCAAAGCACTCGGTGGGTAGCTCCTGAATCACCTCGTCCCTCGCTGTTCAGGATGACGGGTGTTGGAAGATACATCGCTCGCCACAACCCTAGGTATTGGAGCAGCTCCAAGAGAGGGTCATTCTAGCGAGTTTAAACGAGACTAGGAATCGGGTTACAGCTCGCTAGGAAATGGCGATAACCTTAGAACTTCACAGCACTCGGTGAGTAGATTCTGAACCACGCTCGTTCCTCGATGTTCAGGGCGACCGTTTTAAATAAAAATGCCGCTCACAGTAAAGTGAGCGGCATACATTTCCCGTTTCCAGCCTCGGCCAGATTTAATTCAACTCTACGTTCTTAATCTCAGGATGCTTTAGCAACATCACACGAATCCAGTGATGCACCACCCACATCACCATCGCGGTGAGCAGAACCGCAACGAAAATCGAGCTGAAACGGTACAAGATCGAAAAGAACGCGTCTTTTTGTTCTGGCACCAACGAGGTCGTCAGCGGAACCGATAGGGCAGACATGGCAGAAAACGCGATAGCCGCTTTAATTTGCCCCTTGGTGAGCCACAAGCAGAATGGCCCCATTGCAATGGTAAAGGCGAGCCAAAAGAGTAGCCCATGCCCATACCAACTGCCCAATATCAGCTGAACAGCCATCCCTGCGATGCAGCCTAGTGCGGTGCCGATGATGCGAATTTTTGCCATGGCGAGCGAGCCCGCTAAAGTCATTGGGGTTAGGATGATCAAAATGGAAGCTTGTGCGGATAGCGAGTCATATAAGTCCGCTACTTGGAATACGATAAACGCAGCCATCGCCACTACCCAACCCATAGCAACTTGGCTGATGTAGTCAATATCGCTTTTTACTGGGGTCGACATCTCAAGGTGCTCGGCGGGGGATTTTGGCTCCGGGAACAACCAATACGCGAATGCGCAAACAAAAATATTGCTGAACGCCATCACCCACATGTTGACGTTGAACTCTTCAATATCCATGAAGTTATAGCTGGCAAAATTCAACACAATTGAACCCACCAACAGCCCCATGTAACCAAACAAATAGGTTTTCTGGTTCATCATTGCAATGCACTTGAACAGCATCATAATTCCGACGGCAACGGTCATTAATGTTGGATGAAACTGCAAGTATTCCAGCAAAAATGTGGCTTGTATGGTTGTCCACACCGCAGAGAAAAACACGATCAATAAAGCCGAAATATTAAAGTTGTCCATTCTGCCCAATATAAACAGCGGCATCATGATGGCAAAAAATCCGTAAGACCAACCGAAGATCATGCTTAGCGCGAGCCCTAAAGAGCAGCCGAACCAAATTCGTAAGGTTTTCATTGTCGCCGCCTAGTAAATGAAGTGGAACCAGCTTGCGAGGTGAATCTGTGCTTGCGCCATCAACTGCCAGAAAATGCTGTTGTCTGGGTACAAAACAATGGTAGCGCGAGAGCCGACAAACAGTGCTGGTGGTAACTCTTCGCTGCTGGTTAGGTTCACTCGTGTACGCTGCGCATCACGTACCCAGCGGTTGTTCACTTCCACTTTGGTCAGTGCGCCATTAGGCGTTTGTTGTGCGGCTGCTACACCGTAATCGCGGCTAGCTAAATCAAAGTCGTACACCGAACCTGGGTTGGCATCAAATGTGACCAAGGCGTGGAAAGTCTTGTCTACGTTCGCGACGGACTTTTCACGAAAATCAGCGGCTACCCAGAGTGATCCTGTTGGTACAAACGTCAGCAATGGCATGTTGGTGTTTGCCATCGTGCCAACTTCTAGTTGCAGGTTGGTCACGACACCATCACTGGGAGCGAGTACCGCGGTATTTGCCAAATCAAGTTGCGCCTTTTCGATGCCGTTTTTGGCAATTCGAACGGCGGTGCTTTGACCTTTTTGATCGCCTAATTGCGCCTCAATGACTTTTAAGTTTTGTCGTTCCGCTTTAAGCGCTGCACGTGATACCTGATTTTGGGCAAAGGCATTATCGAGTGTCGATTGAGAGATGACTTTCTGCTTCGATAGTGTCAGTAAGCGGTTGTACTCGCGGTGTGCATTATCAAATGTCGCTCGTGCGCGGGCAATATTGGCAAGAGCGGCTTCGCGTTGAGAATACAGTGTTGCTTCTTTTTCATAGGCGGATTGCAGAGACAGCTCCGCCTGTTCAAGCGCTATCTTGTATTTACGATCATCAATCGTAAACAACACATCGCCTTTTTGAACGGACTGGTTATTCTCGATGAGAACGTCGGTCACTTTACCAGATACCTCGGGTGCGACTTGGACAACGTATCCTTGCACTCGTCCTTCGGTCGTTAAGGGGGCGTGGCGGTCAGCAATGATAATGTACAAAAATAGTACGATGAACAGGACAATCAAAGTTCGCATCCAGTGTTTGAATTTTTGGTCAGCCGTCATTACAAGTTCCGTTAAACATATTGGATAGCGGATTATAGAGAAGTCACTCACAATTCAGTAGAATGATAATACGAACATAAATGACCTAAAAATAGGACAATGAACGTTAATTTTGATGATATTTACCTATTCACTCAGACGGTGGTTCACGGCGGTATAAGTGCAGCGGCAGAGGCGAATCAACTACAACGCTCAAAAGTGAGTCGTCGTCTGCAAGAATTAGAGAAATCGCTCGGGGTGCAGCTTTTGATTCGCACAACACGCAGCATTGAGTTGACGGAGCACGGGAAACGCTTGTTTGAGTTGGTGGGGCAGCCTATTGACCATATTCAGCAAGGTTTAAATGCCATGCACGAATATCAACAAGAGCTGACGGGCAAGGTGCGTTTAGCCATTCCTTCCGCATTGATGAGCTCTGCCGCGTTTAACGCGATCATCACCGAGTACACAACGCGGTATCCGGAGATTTCGGTCGAGATTGAAAACCATCAAGAGAGTGTCGATCTCAAGCGTCAATCGTTTGATTTACAGCTTCTTCCGAGCGTGGTCAAAGTCACCGATGACAGCTATGTGCAGTTCAGTCTTTTGCCTTATCGTAGTCACTTTGTTGCGTCAAAAGCCTATCTAGAATCGCATCCGCCAGTAAAAACGGTGGAAGATCTTAAGCAGCATCGCCTTTTAACTAATCGTTACAATGCCGATTTGCTCGATTCAGATCTGCATGTCGCGTTGCGATCGGACGATCTCAACTTGCTGCGCTCGATGGCGATAGCAGGAAACGGCATCGCGTTTATTCCACAAATTCATTCCAAGCCTGCATTGCGAGATGGTTTGTTGGTCGAGGTGCTGCCTCAATTCGCGCATCCGAAGCAGCATCTTACTCTGATTTATCCCTCGGCCTTATTTCTGCCCAATAAAGTCAAAGCCTTGATTGAGCTAATTCGAGAGAAATTTAAATAGTCAGTTCAAACCACTCTTAACAAAGAGCAAATGTGTGAGCGAAGGTCATCTTTCTAGGTTTTAGTGCTCTAGCATGAAAGGATTCTGATACATTAACTGTTGCTCAACTTGTTGAGTATGGTTTGTGGTCGCACAAAATAGGAGATGGAAATGTTATCGAAAGGAAACACGGGCCTGATTGTGGTGGATGTTCAGGGCAAACTCGCTACATTAATGCATGAAAGCGACGCTCTGATTGAAAATATCACGAAACTGGTAAAGGGCGCCAAAGCACTAGATTTGCCTATTCTGTGGCTAGAACAGAATCCAGAAAAATTGGGCCCAACCGCGGAGCCGATTCGTGAAGTGCTTGAAAGCACGCATTTACCTATTACCAAGTACACGTTTGATGGTTGCAAAGAGGCGACGTTTAAGGTCGCGGTGGAGAACGCGAAAGTTGATACCTGGTTGGTTTGCGGTATTGAATCCCACATTTGCGTCTATCAAACCGCGGTTTCTCTGCGTCAGTCCGGTTATCGCGTTGAATTAGTCACGGATTGTGTCTCTTCCCGAACCGCTGCCAATAAAGCGCTCGCTCTTGCGAAGTTAACCGCTAACGGTGTGGTGCTCACTGGGTTAGAAATGTGTTTGTATGAAATGGTCGAAGATTGCCGAGCACCTGAATTCAAAGAAATTCTGGCGCTCATCAAATAGTGGAATCACTGTAATCAGCAACAACTTTATTTGAACACGCTATTCAAATTCTCGTTGATATCTTGGCAACATCGACTCGTTGCCAAGTAACCCGCCTTGGTGAATATAAATCACCGTTTTATCTGTGTTCTCTTCCAACCAAGGGGTGAGGCATTGCCACATATACGGGTCGTATAACAGGTCAAATTCGAGGTCGGTTTGCTCAAAGAGTGCTTTCCATGTGATGTAATCTTCTTCGTACAAGCGGCCAAAATGGTGTTTGTTGCGCACGCTTAAAATGGTTGGGTGGCTGTTTTCACCGAGCTGGTTGAACTGCTCAGTTAAGTAATCTGCATCGCCTACGCAAGGGCAAGTGAGCACTTCTATGCCGTGTGGGCTTAAATGTTTATGAAGATATAAAGCGGTCGTGCCAGTGCCTGATGGCAGGGCGACGGTAAACTGTTCTTTACCTCTCAATCGCGTCCAATCAAGAATTTCTCGTGCTAACTGTTTGATGCCAGCTTCAGCGAGGTGGGAACGTCCACCCTCTGGAATAAGCAATGTCGACTCATCTAATCTTCGTACCTGGTGGACGTATTCAATAGGGTGGAGTTCGCTACCGATGTCTTGCATGGCGGTGATTTTCATACCCAAATCGAGAGCGCCGCGATAGTTTCCGATGGGGGAGCTTTTTAGCCAAGATGGAATGTGATGAACATAAAACTCAAATGCCCAACCTTTAATCTGGGCGAGAGCCGCTAGCGAGTACATGGCATTAGATTGAGCGGAGCCAAAGCTTATTAACGTGGTGATGTCGGAATTTTGCTCTTCCATTAACGTCATAAACTTACGTGCTTTGTTCCCAGAAAAGTGAGAATGCAGCATGTCATCACGCTTAAGAAAAAACGTATGACCGTTGAAGTTGTGTTGAGTTATCGGGCTTTCAGAGAGTTTCATGTGACTGCTGACGTGTCCAACCACGCGACCTTGCCGTTAAAAAGGGCGCGTAGTGTAACGCCATTAAACCCAGATAAAAAGTCTGGGTTTCAGTACATCCATTTCGGTTATTCCTGATGCTCTGACGCAAGATCAATTACTGCCTCACAACCACCTTCTGGATGTGTACCAATCTTAAATTGCCAGCCATAGCGTTGGCACAAATCGTCCACAATCATCAAACCTAATCCGTGCCCATCAGAATGTGGAATGGTCGAAAAGCCTTCACCTTCATCGCGCACCGAGATGGTGTTTTCATCCATATTGATATGAATTGATCCCGAAGGTGTCGCAGCGATGCCGTTGCGAATCAGGTTGCCAAGAATAATGGTCAACACGGCATTGGTCGCGCGCGTTCTAGGGTTGCCGTCGATCTGTACATCAAAGCTGAGTGCTTTCTCATCCGCCTGAGCTTGGCTTTGGAAGATGATTTGGTTGAGTTCTTCTTCGGTGATACTGCGCACTGGTGAATCATCTGCATTACGCTCGTAACGCACTAAGCCGAGTAGGGCATCTACCATGGTCGACATCTGCTGCGTTGCATCTTGAATTCGGTTCACTTGGCGAGTCTGGAAATCCGTGTTCGCACTTCTCGCCAGTAGGCTGCTTGAGCCTTTCATTACGGTTAACGGTGTACGCAGTTCATGGCTTGCGTATCGTGCAAAGGCTTGCTCGCGCTTGATGACTTGGTTGATTTTGTGGCGATACTCATTCAACTCATCCGCGAGGGTTTGGAACTCTTTGGCTGATCCCTCTGGCACGCTAAAAGTTTGCGTAGCATCGCCTTGATGATGGTCGAGTTGAGTTTTAAGCGCATTGACGGGTTCAATCAAGCGTTGTGATAAGCGCAGCAGGAGGCTACCAAACAGGAACACCAGCACGGCGACAATGGACAGCACCATAGCGACGACGAGAATGAATTCCTCTGAGGTGATCTCGATTTCATCAATCAAGGAAACCAGAATAACGGGATGTTCAACGCCTTTGTAGGTGTAAGCGCTCATGTAAACCATGCGCGAGTATTCACCGTCTTCTACTTCATCAAGAAAGTGCTTTTGACCAATCAGGTATTTTTGATAGCGCTCGGCAACCAATGAGATGTCGTTGTATGCAGTGGTGAGCAGGTCAAGCTGAATACTGCCTTGCTCTGGGTGGGACTGGAAATGTTCAATTGCTTCTTTTTTGTCGACCATAATACGACGCTCGCCCACGCGGTCTTCAGACCAAAGCAGGGAGCCGGTAATCAACAAAAAGCAGAAGATGCCAATCACGACCGACACAAAAGAGAAAAACAGAGCGAGTCGCCCTGTCATACTTTGTGTGCTTTGCGTGCTAGCAAGTAAGCGATTGATCATGCACCTGTCTCCAAGCGGAAGCCAACTTTCGGCACGGTGATAAGCACATGTTGTTCAAATGGCTTATCAAGTTGGTTGCGAAGTTGGTAAATGTGGCTGCGCAGAACGTCGTTGTTCGGCTCGTTCTCTTGCCAAAGTTGGAAGGCAATTTCTTCGCGTGTCACTACGTCTGGCGCGCTTTTCACAAGCATTTCCAGAATGGTGTAAGTGGTAGGGTTTAGCGCCAACAGTTTATCTTGGCGATAAGCTTTACGCGTTTTTTGGTCGATAGACACTTCACCGTATTCCAACTTGCTCGATGCGACAGTGCCACGGTAACGGCGGATCAGTGCCATCATGCGCGCTTCAAGAATATCCAGATCGAAAGGTTTGGTCAGATAGTCATCCGCACCGTGTTGGAAGCCTTTGAGCATATCGTCACGGCTATCGAGCGCCGTCAGCATAAGTACCGGTGTGTTGTTGCCCGCGTCGCGAAGTTTATTACACATGGTCAGGCCATCCATGCGTGGCAGCATGAGATCGAGCAAGATGATGTCGAAGGTGTTTTCCATCGCTAGTTTCAGGCCGAGTTCGCCGTTGTCTGCATAATCGAGTTCCATACCTGCACACTCAAAATAATCGAACAGCATGCCTGCAATTTCTCGATTATCTTCGACTAAAAGTACGCGTTTCATGTATTTCTCTCCAAGTGGGCAGGTGTTCGAAAATAAGACTTCGTCTTAACCGAACATTATTCACTAAGGACGTGAAAAAGATGTCAATAACATCTCTTTCACGTTGATGTTTGTAGACTGGATTCATTCATCGGATTTAGTGGAAGAGTAGCATGTCAACCTTCAACATTCACGCTGCAACCTTTTCAAAGGTGAGCCAACACACTGAGCCTAAAACAGTTTTGTCTGTTGTGGTGCCATTCTTTAACGAGCAAGAAGTCTTACCTGAATTTCATCGTCGTTTAGCCGCCGTTTTGGATGAAATGCCAGAACGCTGTGAAATCGTTTATGTGGACGACGGCAGCAAAGACGAGAGCCTAATGATCGCGCAAAACTTTTCTCAATCTTCTAGCGACGTTCGTTGTATTGCACTAAGCCGTAACTTCGGCAAAGAGTCCGCCATGAGTGCGGGTCTGGAACACTGTCAAGGTGAAGCGGTGATCGTGATTGATGCCGACTTGCAAGACCCGCCGGAGTTGATCCCGCAAATGGTATCAAAATGGCGTGAAGGGTATGACGTGGTGAACATGCAGCGCAGCGAACGCCACGGTGAAACTTGGTTCAAGCGCTTCTCGGCCGCTTGCTTTTACAAAGTGCTCAATAGCATGGCGAAATTAGATGTGCCTGAGAACGTGGGCGATTTCCGTTTACTGAGCGCAAAAGTGGTCAAACACATCAGTGCGCTGCCAGAACGTAACCGATACATGAAAGGCATTTTCTCTTGGCCGGGTTTCAAGCAAGTGACGGTTCAGTTTGAGCGTGACGCTCGTTTCTGTGGTGAGACTAAATGGAACTACCTCAAGTTGATTGGCCTTGCAATGGACGGTATTACCTCGTTTTCCATTCGCCCCTTGCGCTTAGCGACACTTGCTGGTGCGTTAGTGGCGTTCAGTACCTTTATCTATGGCGCATTCATTGTGATGAAAACTGTTGTATTTGGTGAGCCTGTCACTGGCTACCCATCCATGATGGTCGTCCAACTTGCATTGGGCGGTGTGCAACTGCTGTCGATTGGCCTTTTGGGCGAATACATTGGCCGCATTTTTATCGAGACCAAGCAACGTCCTCTTTATCTTGTTCAGTCTGTTTACGAGCAGCCTGCAAAACATCAATCCATCCAAACCATGAAGTTTAAACTGGGAGAAACCGCGTAATCATGAGTATTAATAAAACCCATCTGTGGTTGTTGTTGGCGTTTGCTCTTTTACTCCGTCTTATTTCACTTGCCGCTTACCCTTTGATGGACACCACAGAAGCCCGCTACGGCGAAATGGCGCGCTTAATGGTGGAAACAGGCAATTGGCTTACCCCACAGTTTGATTATGGCGTGCCTTTTTGGGGGAAGCCACCCCTGTTCACGTGGATGAGTGCTTACGGCATTGAGCTGTTTGGATTGAATGAATTTGCAGTGCGCGCGCCTCATTGGTTAGCGGGCGTTGCGACGATTGTTTTTGTTGCTTTCATGGCGCATCGCGCTGGCTTTAATGCTGTCATCGCAGCGTTGGTACTGGCGACGTGTGGCATCTTTTCAATTGCGGCGGGTGCGGTGATGACAGACATGGCACTGACGTTGGCAATGACGATGGCGATGGTTGGTTTTTACTATTGCTGGCTTGGCAAAGACAAACACAGCCGATTGTGGGGTTACCTCGGTTTCTTTGGCTTGGCTTGCGGGCTGTTAGCAAAAGGTCCGGTGGCGATCGTGATCATGGGCATCGCAGTATTTCCTTGGCTCGTGATTCAGCATGGTTTTTTTGGTGCCTTCAAAGCCTTGTGGCAGCGTTTTCCAATTGTATCGGGGTTGGCGTTCATGTTAGCGATTGCTCTGCCTTGGTACATCATGGCTGAAATGGCGACGCCTGGATTTATTGATTACTTCATTGTTGGCGAGCACTTTAAGCGTTTTGTTGTCAGCGGTTGGGAAGGGGACCTGTATGGCTCTGCTCATGATCAACCACGTGGGATGATCTGGGTATTCTGGCTGCAGTCGGCTGCGCCTTGGTCAATTGTATTGCCTATCTTGGCGTGGAAACGTCGTAAGGTGCTCAAAGCCATTGAAACCGATCATCAAGGTCTATTTAGCTTCCTGATGTGTTGGCTGATTTCTCCAATGCTCTTGTTCACCATGGCTGGGAATATTTTGCCTGCTTACGTACTACCGGGTGTGCCTGCGTTGGGTATCTTGATTGCGATGCTGGTGGATAAACACGATTTCAAATGGTTGACCGGAACGGCAGCGGTGTTGCCAGCCCTGCTTATGATTGCGATGTTGGTTTTGAATATGGGCAAAGCGGATAGCCGCAGCGACCGCATTATCTTCGCGCAAATTAATGACAACGCTCCGGTCTTTTATATTGGTAAGCGCCCGTTCTCAGGCCAGTTCTATAGTCATGGTCAGGCGAAAAAGCTTGAAGATAAGAATGACTTAAACAATCTGAAGAAATTCCGCCTGATTGGTAAATCGCAGCAAGTGGATAGCATGATTCATGAAAATGCGTTGAGTTGTACCAACGAGTTCACAGCAAAATCGAAACGCTCACTCTACACCTGTGTGGTTGGATAACGGAATGCGCAAATTACCAAAATTTACTTCGCTGGAAAGGTTTGCTTCGTTAACAAGGTTTGCTCTAGTAGGTGGTGTCGGCTTTATGGTCGACACCCTTATCTTTTCTGTGTTGTTCCATAGGTTTGGTCTGGATCTGATGCTGGCTCGTGGGATAGCATTTTTGTTTGCAGCTACCACAACGTGGCTTGGCAATCGCTGGCTGACTTTCTCTCAAGCAGAAAAAACCAACCCTTTCGCTCAATGGCAAAAATTTATGGCGAGTGCCTTTATCAGTGCTTTGCCTAACTTTATTGTGTTCAAAGGCGTAACGCTCGCGCTAGGAACGCAAGGGGTGATGGTCTATTTGGCTTTGATCTTAGGCATATTGGCAGGCATGGTGAGTAACTATTTACTCAGTGCAAAATGGGTGTTTAGTTGAGGATAGAAAGGTTCGGGCTTACTATCCTATCCTCGAGTTAAAAATTCGTTATTTGAACCAATTTTTCTTTTTGTACATCAGAGTAAACCTAAAGCTTTTCATGGGGGGATGTAAAAAGGTAAACAAGCCAAGGTTTATACCTTGGCTGCCGTTAGTTCAGATTTTGATTGTTCGATTTCAGACTCGGTTTGCCACTTGCCGTTATATAGGTACTCTCGCTCTGGGAGCGGGGCATTTGACGCCCTTAAATCAAATACCTCATCGGTTTGATATTCTTTATAACAAACTGGCGTACCAAACAGTCTAGCCTCTGGCTTAGCTTCAAATAGCTTTTTGTGGTCGGCGACTTCTGTACAGTCAAGCTTATATTCCGTGGCTAGCTGATTGACCATAGACTCTAAGTCAGACACGGTTTTGAAAAATACGTAATAGTGGAATCGGTTGTGTAAGCGTGAAATCTTAGTATGTTCTATATTAATATATTCGCATGTGTCATGCTTAAAAAAGAACTTAATTACTTTTCTTTTCTTATTGTAATCAGCAAAGAGCCAGTCTTCACGTTCTCCGATTCTTACTTCTGTTGGTTCATCAGGCTTGCGTTTAAGCATTTTAAAGGAGACTAATATAAAAGCACCAGCGCCTGCTAACGCCATCGGGCCAACCATCGCTACCATCACCACACACACCACTGCACCTATCCAGCCAACGGCTTGCGTGGCGGTATTCACCCACTTAGGCATGTTGCGACGTTTCTTCATCACAAAGCCTTTGTCAGAAAAAATATAGTCATAGCGATAGTCGAGGCCAATCGTAAGGTAAAAGGCTCCAGACACCATCACCGATAAAATAAAAGAAAAAATAGTTACGTCAACCGTGTCACTCGTATGTATAAACAAAGTTAATAGGAATGGAGCGATCACAAATGGAAACGCAAAAAGTTTAAAGTAATAGCGAAATGGTTCCTCTACATCATACTTATGCCATGTTCTGACATTATCGCCTGCGAGTATTTCTTGCTCTTGCGCCTCTTGATAAACTGCTAATTCTTCTGGGGTGACGTAAAATGGTGAATATGCCAAGGGTTACTCCTTGGTTGTATTCAGTTCTGCTTTGCGCTGGTCGATTTCCGCTTCGCTTAGCCATAAGTCACCACGCAAGTATTTTAGTTCGGGTAATGTGGCATTCTTATTTCTCAGGCTATCTACTTCGCTTAGTAGATATTTAGTTCCTCTTACTGGAATATCTTGAAGTTTTTCGTACATTAGGCCTGTATTGAAAAGCTGTTTAATGTTGTTTTCTTCAGAGCATTCGATGTTCCACTTGTTAACTAACAACTTCAACAAGTAATCCACTTCTGATTCAGTTTTGCAAAATATATAACTTCGACCACGAGTTTGGTTTCGACTGACTTCTTTATGCTCAATGTCAAAGAAATAGCAGTCGTCAAATTTGTGATAAATCACAATGAGTTTTCGCTGTTTGTTGTATTGAGCAAACAATGAATCTTTGCGAAGCCCCACTCGTACTTCAGTTTCTTCTTCAGGTTGGCGCTTCAGCATGCGAAATGAAACTAAAATAAATCCACCAGCACCGACTAGAGCCATTGGTCCTACTGCGATTACCATAAATACGCAGACTACTGCTCCAAACCAACCCATCACTTGCGCTGCTGAGTTCACCCAAGTAGGGAGATCACGTCTCTTTCTCAAGACCATGCCTTGCTCGGATATGGTGTAGTCATAACGATTGTCTAAACCAAATGTAAGATAAGAAACACCGGACATGATTATCGTTAAGCCTGATAATATGTAGGTCAAGAGCATCTGACTACTATCGTGCAGAAAGTAGGTAAGGAAAAATAATGGGCTGACTGCGGCTATAGCAATTGATAAGTATAAGTATCGAAAAGGCTCTTCAATATCGTGCTTGTGCCAGGTTGTGAGCTCTTTCCCTTTTAGAATTTGTTGCTCTTGTTCTTCTTGATAAGCCGAAAACTCGTCTGGCGTGATGTAAAAAGGTAAATAAGCCAAGGGTTACTCCTGTAAGCTAAGTTCACTAGTATCTGAAGTTAATGAACTTCTGATCGTTGCTTGTTTAGTATTGTCTGAAATCGCCGTATAAGTTGCACGCTGTTTTGCATTATTTTGGAACCAGTACTTACGGCTTAATTCGTTTTCATCATCGAGGATGTATTCTATCTCAAATGCTAGATAGTCAGTTGAGTCTTTCATAGGTAAACTCAATTTATACACGCTTTGAGAGTTTGTGGAGTTCATCGGGCTATTCAAGGTTTCTAGATCTACTCCGGTGTACCAAGTTCCTGATATCAATTCTCCCTTAGTTACAGAAGTATTTGTCCGAAGTTTAATTCCATCTCTTGCTATTTTGGTAGGAACTTGGATATGCAACGCAATACCAAACAGCTCCTGCATTGCTGATGGGTATTGCGTTGATGAATTGGGAACAACCCGCATCATTGGCACTTGGTAGATTGATGGTTTATTTATGATGGTTTGTAAATCAAATAGTGCCTTTTGTACTAATGAAGAGTTGTGTTTTTCTCGTTCTAACAGATCTGGAGACTGACTCCATTGTGCTCTGGCGGAATTATATCCCCACGGTAATTTATCTAACCATTTTTGAAAATCGTCTTGTTTGAACTTGCTCATTACATAGTTGCTCAAAAGGTAAATTGCAGTTAGCCCCATAATGACAAACATGATTGGCCCACCGAAAAGAACGTTTGCTGACCATACGCCAGTTATTCCTCCTACAGCTTGAAAGGTCCCTACTGCTGTAAGTCCAACTAAAGAAGAAAAGTTGAAGTATCCCGCAATTTTTGCAGTGCCATTCAAACTATCAAGTTGTTGTAACGACCGGTAAGCTTCTATCCCTGAAGCTAAAGCACCTATTATTCCTGTTACCGCAAGCCATTTGTTGAAAATTTTAAGATCACTCAAAGAAGAAATAGGTATTGTGGTATCACGTTTCGCCATTTCTTTTAGGGCAGATAAAGAACGTGCTCGTAGCGTTTTATCTACTCTTACGTTGTCCCAAAGTTTACCGGTGCGAATACCCGTCCAAGCGTTGACTGTATAAAAAAGCTTTTGTTGGATATCCAAAAATTCATCTGAGGACATTAATCCAGTGTCTTGAATACTGCTCATGGCATCACCAAGCGCGATGCAGTTAAATACTAATGCCATAAAGCCTAGACCACCGGCATTCTCGAACAGTTTATTCAAATCATCGAGCTTATTCATAGCGATCCCAGTTCTAAGCTCGACGGTTCTTTGCGGTAGATCATCGGGTAATTCAATATACTGTGGGTACTCCAATGTAGCCACAGCGAGTGCCTTCTTAATTCTCTTTTTATTTTTTAAAGCTGTTGTGTATTTAGAGTCAGCTTTGCGGTTGTTTTTCTGGAAGTCAGCAATGACCGCATCGTTTTTCTTGAGCTCACTTAGGTAATCATTTACGCGTGTTTTCCATTTTTCAAAATCGCGAGCGTAGCTTTCATTTACAGTCACCGGCATATTGTGTGCCATATGCTCTGCAATAACGGCAAACAAATAATAGCTCTGACGGTTCAGAGGTTTAGCTAAAACAGGCATCAGTAAAATCGATGCTTGTGAAGTCATGCTAACGCCAAACTCTACAACGCCTTTTGCAAGTGCACCTATTGCAGATTTAAAGATAATGTCCAGCTCTTGGAAACCTTTGGCGATATCCTTGAGAAAGTCCGTTTCCGCAGTGTTTGGGTTGGAAACAAAATCCATGATCTTAGAGTACATGCTCACACGGTTGCTGGTAGCCGAGATCCGGTCCATCAACTGATTATCAGCATCAGAATTTTCTGAGGTGATCGACTGTTCATTCTGCGCCTCAGTAATATTCTTCTCCATCACTTTAAATAAACTACGACTAAACCCAGAGGCATAGAGAGCAAGTAAACTGGTTGGTTTTTCCCATTGGCTTTCAGCCCACTGTCGGTCTTCTTCTTGTATCACCAAAGTAAATGACTCAACGGCTTGCTTGTGCAGTTGATACAAGCTGTACTGTGTGTCTTCGCTGTATAGGTCGAAGGTTCTTTCGAGATGATGCGGCGTTAAGGACTCCATTACTGCGATAAAGTCGCGTTTGACCGAGACAACTTGGGCTAGCATGGTTTCTTTTTGTTCTGACAGCTCTTGCATTTCGCTCAGCATTTGTTTCCAGTTGAGTTGCTTACGCCAACGCTCAGTCGCTATCCATTGCTCGTATTTACCAAATCGGTTTGCTGAAATGCCATATTTCTTCTGTATGGCCCCTGCTATTTCTGAAGTGGATTTTTGGTAATCATCGATAGCTTGCTGGGAAAATGAAGATGGCATTCCTTTGATGATAGCTGCTTGAGATTCACTGGTAAGGTCAACCATTGCTGAGTTGTCATAGTAATCCGCCATGTCCATATAGAATTCAAGCTCTTGGTTTTTGCGCTTTACTCCTGTGGGCATGTCTATATTGTCACTTGCCCCGAACATACACAGTTGCATGGCGGTCTGCATCAAGTTCCACTGGTTTGAAAACTGGTCAGTGAAAAGGCGGTAAGGGCTTGCGGCACCAACAAAATGCAGTGACATATCTTGAATGTCTGCGGCGTAATCTTTTATCGCGACGAAGTAGCCTGATTCTTCTTCTGGAATCGCAGAGGTTAAATCGCTTTCGACTGCGACAGGTTTAAAGACAGAACCATCTTCATCTGCTTTGGTGGCGATGCCAGAATCCGCAAAGCGACCATCATCGACGGCAGAAGATTCAATATCAGCGACTTGGGTTAACTTATCTATTGGTGCAATGTTGTGCTGATTCTCGTTTGAGGACAGAACAATGGTTTGCATGCGATCGATATGATTACTCGGATTGTTAAGTACGCGCATGAACGTGTGCCATGTCCACCGGTGCTCAGAGAAGCAAATCGATAGTACGCTTCCGTTGACGTAAGTAAGGAAGGGCTTTGCATCTTGTGGTGTCCCACGCAGCTCTGATTTTGGGCTTTCTGACTCTCCCAACTTATAGAGCGTGAATTGCGTTCCTTTGATTTCGTATTCGTCTAAGCTTTTGTTGATTGCATCATACACATACAGCCAACCGTCGCGCAGTTGACGCAGGGTGTAACCAACGGTATTGAGTTTGGCTGGGCCTTGGCCTTTCCATTCTTCAGGCAAACCAAAAGGTTGTGTCTCTTCTGTTTCTAGCTGATCGATGGCATAGCGGACTGGGATAAAGTGCGCAGGTGATGCTTCCGTTGCTTCTTTTTCAGTTTTTAAATTGAGAGGCTCTGGTTCAGACGGCGGTGGCGGATCGATTTTTTTTGTTTCTCCCTCCCAAAACATACTGCGCTCTGGGGGTGAGCCAGCAAGATCATCGGATTCCGTGGTTGGAACGATATTCAGCGATTTCAGTGTACCATCTCTTTCAAATGCCTGAACGGCCTCCTCATAGGTATAGCTGTTGTCATACCAGAACATAGAAGTTTTTGGGGGAAGTGGATTATTCATCGTTAGCCCATGTTTAAGAGTTTTACTCTGTTACGCAAATATCGCACCAAAATAAAGCAATTAAAAATCAATGAGTTATATTTTTATGGTTTTGCTTCAATCAAATAATTGTTTGTTTTTCCAATAAGTTGGTTGGTGTTTACCATTTTTTGTATTGATTGAATCAAAGTTTGAGTTATTAGTGATGCCTCAATGAGCTGACAAAACAAAAGGGCTCCAGAGTTAACTCTGGAGCCCTTTCTAGTATTTAAGCTCTAAATAATTAGCGACGCTTTGGTTTACGTTGACCAGCTGGTTTGCCTTGTCCTTGTGGGCGACCTTGGCCTTGCGGCTTGCTACCTGCCGGGCGGTTTGCACCGTTGCCGCTAGGACGTTGGCCGTTGCTTGCAGGGCGTTGACCACCTGTAGCTTTACCCGAACCGTTACGGTTGCCAGATGGTTTACCATCTTTTGAACCGCCTTCAGAGCGTTTGTTCAAATGACCACCGAAGCCTGGTTGGTTTTTGGTATGTTTGGTTGCAAAGCGGTTTGCCCCGTGACGACCAGATTTACGACGTTGCGCAGGTGTTTGTGCTTCAATGTCTTCTGCAGGAACGAGACAGCCTTGTTTGTCACCAATCAAATGTTTTTTACCCATACTGACTAGGGCTTCACGGATCATTGGCCAGTTTGCTGGATCGTGGTAACGCAACAGCGCTTTATGTAGGCGACGTTGACGTTCACCTTTTGCTACAGGTACATCTTCACGTTTTTTGTACTTCACGCGTTTCAGAGGGTTTGTCTCTGAGTAGTACATCGACGTTGCGTTACACATTGGCGAAGGGTAGAAGTTTTGTACTTGGTCACATTCGAAGTTGTTCTTTTTGAGCCACAGAGCAAGGTTCAGCATGTCTTCGTCTTCTGTGCCTGGGTGCGCAGAGATAAAATAAGGGATTAAGTACTGCTTCTTGCCTGCTTCTGCACTGTATTTCTCGAACATCTCTTTAAAGCGATCGTACGTACCCATGCCTGGCTTCATCATTAGATCAAGAGGACCTTTCTCTGTATGTTCCGGTGCAATCTTCAAGTAACCGCCCACGTGGTGAGTCACGAGCTCTTTCACGTATTCTGGTGATTCAATCGCAAGGTCGTAACGTACGCCAGATGCAACCATCACTTTCTTCACGCCTTCAACTTTACGCGCTTCGCGGTATAAATCGATCGTGTGTTTGTGGTCTGTGTTTAGCTTGTTACAGATGCCCGGGAATACACAAGAAGGACGACGACAGTTCGCTTCCGCTTTTGGATCTTTACAGCCCAGGCGGTACATGTTTGCAGTCGGGCCACCAAGATCGGAAATTGTGCCGGTAAAGCCTGGAACTTTGTCGCGAATTTCTTCAATCTCGTTGATGATAGACTCTTTCGAACGGTTTTGAATGATTCGACCTTCATGCTCGGTAATCGAACAGAAAGAACAGCCACCAAAGCAACCACGCATGATGTTTACAGACGTCTTGATCATGTCGTACGCAGGAATTTTTGCTTTCCCGTACATAGGGTGAGGGACACGCGCGTAAGGCAGGCCAAACACAAAGTCCATCTCTTCGGTCGTCAATGGAATTGGAGCTTGGTTTACCCAAAGTTCACGATCACCATGGCTTTGAAGTAACGCTCGACCAGAGTACGGGTTCGTTTCTAAATGCAGTACACGGCTTGCATGCGCATAAAGAATGCGATCGTTTCTTAGCTTTTCAAACGAAGGTAAACGGACCGCAGTCGTCGCAGCATCGTGGCGTGATGGGCGAATTGTGATTGGTTGTGCAACTGGCTCGTCTTTTTTAGTTTCACACTGAGTTTCTACTTCGTATGGGTTCTTTGGTACGAACGCTTCTTTACGAGGTTTTTCAATGCGAGAAGAATCAATAACCGTGTAGCCTTCTGGCGCCGCTGGCAAGTTCACGGCAGTACCACGAATATTGGTCATGGTGCTGATGTCTTCGCCGTTTGCGATGCGATGTGCTACTTCGACAAGTGCGCGCTCTGCGTTACCAAAAAGTAGGATGTCTGCTTTTGCATCAAACAGTACAGAACGGCGAACTTTATCTGACCAGTAATCGTAGTGTGCCACACGGCGTAGGCTAGCTTCGATACCACCTAAAACAATAGGTACTTCTTTGTATGCCTCACGACAACGTTGAGAGTAAACCAACGTTGCTCGGTCTGGGCGTTTACCACCTTCGTTATTCGGTGTGTACGCGTCATCGTGACGAAGCTTTTTATCCGCGGTGTAACGGTTGATCATGGAGTCCATGTTACCCGCAGTGATCCCGAAGAACAGATTTGGCTTACCAAGTTGCATGAACGCATCTTTATTTTGCCATTCTGGTTGAGCAATGATACCGACACGGAAACCTTGTGCTTCTAGCAGGCGGCCAATGATAGCCATACCAAAGCTTGGGTGATCCATATAAGCGTCACCGGTTACAATGATAATGTCACAGCTATCCCATCCTAGGGCATCCATTTCTTTGCGACTGGTCGGCAAGAAAGGTGCCGTACCAAAACACTCTGCCCAGTATTTTTTGTACTCATGAATAGGAGTGATGTTATTGGTCATATTTTGCTCTCTGTTCCAGGGAGCGCGAATTATAGCGATTTGATTATCAGGTATCTATAACAAACTCATCTATTCAAGCTTAGTTCATCGAGTTTTATTTGGTTTGTAAAAATATCAATGCTCTATCGGCGATTTTCTGTCTAATTTCACCTTGAAAGCCTCATGGTTATAGATCGGTTCATGAAAAATGTCGCAATCTTAATACAAAGAATAAGCAATGGTGTGCTTATGTGGGGTAAAGCCTATAATCAAATTAGTGCATATTAAATGCAAAAGGCTGAGCTGCTCTGGAAATAGTTCTAAGTCGATAGGCTTATCGTTGACACAATCCATCTATAAAGAGGATCGGCAGGTCCCAACTGGAATGTCGCGAATTGACTGTGAATTTTGAGCCTTGGGCTAATTACAAAAAAAAAGGGGCTAGGGTATGAGTGAATCTACGACAACAGTGCATCCAAAAATGCAAACGACTTCCAGTCTAACTCCTGTTATAGAGTGGTCTTACGATATTGATACTCGCGAGTTCGAATGTGATCAGCAAGGAATGGCAAAGGCATTTGGGATAAGTACGCCAGTAACCAGCCTAAATAACTTGTTTGATCATATGCTGATGGGGCAACAAGAAACGCTAAAACAACGAATTCTAGAAGTGGAACTCTTTGGCGGACGGGGGCGGTTTTCTTGTTGCATGATGCTAAAAAACGTTAACTTAGTGCACGTGACTATTAGTTTTGAAAGGCTCAATAAGCGCATTATCCAAGGCACTATCATTCCACAATTAACAATCACTGGTTGCGAGGAGTTAGCGACAATCCTCGAAACGATTTTTGATTTGCCGAATGTGGGCGTTTTAGTTGCCGATGAAGATACGCGCATCTTAGGTTGTAACCGTGCCTTTGAGTTACAAATGGGCTATCAAAACCGAGATCTGGTTGGGCTTAAAACTCATATTTTCAGTACCTCTCACCATAGCCAAGCGTTTTATGATCAGCTGTGGCAGCAAATTAATGATGAAGGATGTTGGTGTGGTAACTTGCTGAGCAAAACAGCAAACGGTAGCAACCAAGCTCATCATCTTTGTATTTACCGACTTACGTTTCATTCTGGACGAATTCTTTATCTCGGATTTTCTACGGATATTTCTGCTTCGTTGTTGTGGATGAAAAATCGTTGTGAACAACAGCATGATTGGGCTGCCTTTTTACCGACGAGGAAAGAATTTGAACTCCAATTAGCTACCTTAGCGAATGAAAGCAGAAATAAAGAACTCAACATTGTTATGACACTAAGACCCAAGTTTTCGGAGAGATACTTGCTTGAACAGCAATTAGGTTTTGCAGATTTTATTATGCGAAGTCGCTACACCAGTATTGCGGGGCAGTTATCTCGGGATGTGTTTGTCGTATGCTTGCAGACCCCTCATTGTCAATGGTTGAGCCCGGTTCGTTTGATCCAAATTGCCATGAAAGGGTTCTTTAATGAGCTTAGAAATGAAATGGGCACAAAAATGCATGCCACTATCGTTAAAGGCCAAACTGGTGTGTCAATCCTTGGCTATGATACGAACCGACCAAGACAAGCGCTAGCACATGCAGCGCAAGCAATGTTGTCCTCTATTTCCGGTGAAGGTAGCTATTTCAACTTTTACGACAGTGAACTTCACTCTGAATTAGTGAAGCGCCAACATCTCGAGGCGTTTTTGGAGGCGCAAATAGAGAGTGGGCTAGTGGACGTTTACTTTCAACCGATTATCGACGTTCAAACCGGAAGCGTGGTTAAGTTCGAGGCTCTCGCACGCTTCTATGATGAAAATGATGCGTATTGCACGCAAAAGATGATCGCTATTATTGAAGATCTAGAACTCATAGCGGCACTTGATGATGTGGTCTGCCAAGCTGCGTTGAAGCACTTTCCGCGCTTACAAGAAATTTATGGCGAGGAAGTGGGCGTGACCATCAATCGCTCCCTCAATACGAAATTGGATTCTCTTCAGATCCTTCAGCGGTCGCATGATTTGATTAAAGCCAGTGGTGTAGACCCTAAGCGAGTAACTATCGAGCTAACAGAAACCGCGTATTTTGAACAAGATGAGGAGCATACTCGAGCTCTAGAGGAAGTGCGGAAAGAGGGCATTGAGATCGCGATTGATGACTTCGGTACTGGGTATTCTTCTTTTTCTTATCTAGAAAAAGGGCAGTTTGATTTACTGAAAATAGACCGAAAATTCGTCAAGAACATTCATAAAGGGAGCACTAGCTATAACATTGTGAAAATGGTCACCGAGCTTGCACAGCAAATGAATGTAAAAGTGGTTGCTGAAGGCGTGGAATCTAAGCAAGAACTTCAAGTATTGGCAGAAATCGGTGTCGATTACATGCAGGGCTTTCTATTTTCTGCTGCCGTGCCTGTCGATTTGATGGATAAAGCGGACAGTTATGAGCATCTGTTCTCTGACATCGCGATTGAGTCTAAGCAAAGTGATGTGTTGCAATCTTTGAGCCATGAACAAGTCAGGTCTATGGACCCTGGAGAACCGCTCTCCTTGGCAGTTGAGTACATGAATTTGAATCCAAGCTTGCCTTTAGTTGTTCTCAATGAAAATCGTTGTGTTGGGTTAATTATGAAAGAGACGGTGAATTTACACCTAACGCCCTCGATGGGCACAGAGCGAGAAACTGAACGAGAAAGCCGAATTTGGAAACGTCCTGTTAATCAGATAATGAGCACCGAATTTGTGTTGGTTGATGAGGATTTACCTGTCTCTGTTATTCGAGAGTTGGTTAAAACCGGGATTCGTTTCCCTTGGGTACTGTGTAATACCAAAGAAGAGTACCGTGGAGTTTTAACGCAGGAAGACGCGTTGAAGTATCTTGCTTCTCTGTGAATAAAATTGTCTTACCGTTTTAGCTCATTTTGGGGCCGACTTTCGGTGGTTTGGCGATAGTTGATTTGATATTATCGCCCCCCAAAATGACTTTTGAGCGTGCATTCAACATGATTCAACAATTGCTGGTTACTTTCCCTCCGATGCTATTTGGCGCACAAGCGCTACTGACTTTGCTTCTAATAAAGGGCGATATTTGTCCTGGTCAGCGAGGACGTCTTCATAAAATGTTGCCAGCAGTAGCTGTATTGTGGCTCGCTGTTGCGTCACTTCGCATTGAAGCATTTATGATCGTGTTTGCTATTTTCTACTTCTATTCTCAGGTTCAAACCAAGAAAACGCGTGAAAAAGGGCCACTATGGGCGATGCATTTAGCGAATGGTTTGGCCTTTGCGTATGTGAGTATTCAAGTATTTGAGCAATCAAGCTGGCCAGCATCGATAGCGATGGCGCTAATGATATTTTTCCTTGGGGCGTCATTTTCTCAATTGCTGCTTACGATATCTCGCAGCAGATTACAGGCATTTCACCGCATTTTACCAGTTACGGGCATTGTGTCTGGAATGCTATTAGTCATCGCAACGTTGTTTGCTTCTTACCAGTTAAATGAAGCTGCACTGAACGCTGCAACAAAGCCGATCTTGCTGTCTTTAGCTATGCTAATTTCTTCAATTATTGTGTGGTGTTGGCATATTTTTACGCATAAGAAACCAGAAAAGGTGCAACTGAGCGTAGCCTTGTTGCTAGCACTCGTGTCGATGACGAGCCTGCAAGGTTTATTCTCTCTCGCGGCTTAACCTCTATTCTAAAGACAAAGCTAGACGGCTTATATCCAAGTGCTTTCTTGGTGTTTGGGTATAAGGTGATCACGTTTTAGATCGCACTCACTTTAAATTCGCATAATTGCTACTACGCTTGTTTATATACCTTGTCGAAGAGGAGAGTCGCGATGGATTTAAGCAATGTAGGTAATCTGGACAGCACTATTTTGCTAGGTATCGTCAACGAAAAGCTACGTTTAGAGTGCGACAGTTTTGACGAGTTAGTATCAGTGTATGAGATGGATGTAGAGTCTGTAGTCGGCAAGCTTGATATGCTCGGTTATCAGTACGATCCATTGACTAACCAATTTAAAGCATATCAACGCTAAGCCTTTCATAACCCAAATCTTTTAAGCCACCTTGATTCCGTCAAGGTGGCTTTTACATTGTAGCCTCGCGGTTGCGAAAAAAGCTTGTAAGTAACGCTTTTCTTTCTCTGAGTGACGCGTTGCAGCAAACAAGCGACGCCATAAGCCTTGGCCGAAAGGTTTACTGGTAATAAGACCTTGGCGAGAAAATTCAGAAATCGCCCAATTGGGTAGTGCCGCCACCCCTAATCCAGCAGAGACCATCTGAACTAACATGAGAGTGTTGTCGGCTTGCTTCCATTTCGCAGGTTCTATTCCTGCTGGCTGAAGAAAGTGTTTTACGACGTCTAGCCTTTGTTTTTGAACCGGATAAGAGAGCATGGTTTGATCTGCGAGATCTTGCGGCTCAATAATTTCTTTTTCCGCCAATGGGTGGTTGGTTGCGGTAATTAAACGCATTTCAAAGTCGAATAGAGGCTCGTAGTGGACTTCGGATCGAGGTTGGATATCGGAAGTAATAACGAGATCGAGTTCGCCTGCCAATAGAGCTGGGAGTGGTTCAAAGCCAAAACCAGAGGAAAAGTCCAATGTTACGCTAGGCCAAGCAAGTTGGTACTCCCTAAGTGCAGGCATTAGCCATTGGAAGCAAGAGTGACATTCAATGGCCATATGTAATCGGCCATTGACGTCCTCTTTCAAGCTCGCTAAATCATTTTCTGCTCTTGCGAGTTTCGGAAGGATATCTTCTGCAAGACGCAATAGGATTTCTCCCTCTGAAGTGAACTTCACCGGACGAGTCTTTCTCAGGAACAGTTGCCCTCCAATTCGCGCCTCCAAATCTTTGATCTGATGAGACAGTGCCGACTGAGTGAGATGCAAAGCGGTCGCTGTCGCCGTTAGAGAGCCAGTGTCTCGAAGCGAAGTGAGTGTCCGCAAATGTTTTAGCTCTATCATGAATTCCTTTCATCCTTTGTTGCTCGCTATGAACAGAATAGCAATCGTGTAAATAACTTAACGACAAAAAATGGATATGTAAACGTCTAGACGTCTATTTGTTGTTTTTATTTGCGAATCATGTCGCTTCATGATGAATTTTTTTAATAAACAAGTTGAATAAATGGACGTTGTTCTAATATCAGATGAGAGCGATAGTTTAGCCATCCAGACATCTTATTCTTTACCGAAAGATGCTCTGATCCAAACAAATTGAACAAAATTGAGAAAGGAATAGGGACATGGCGACAACGACTCACATACTAGGTTATCCACGCATTGGTGAAAAAAGAGAATTAAAATTCGCTCAGGAGAAATACTGGCGAGGAGAAATTGATCAAGCTGAGCTTAAAAAGGTTGGGGCAGATCTACGCGCCAAAAACTGGCAAACACAAACGGATTCAGGTTTGAGTTTTGCCACTGCTGGCGACTTCGCTTGGTATGATCATGTACTGACGACCACGTTGCTATTGGGTCATGTGCCAAAGCGTCACGCTGATGGTTTCCCTAACCTGGATACGTTGTTCAAAGTGGGTCGCGGTCAATCTCAGGCGGGTTGCAGCTGTGCGGGCGCTGCGGCATCGGATATGACCAAATGGTTCAACACAAACTACCATTACATCGTCCCTGAATTCAGCAAGGACGATACGTTTGAAGTGAGCTGGCCGCAACTGTTTGAAGAAGTCAACGAAGCGCTTCAAGCTGGCCACCAAGTGAAGCCTGTTTTGCTTGGCCCAGTCAGTTACCTTTACTTGGGCAAAGAGGTCGAAGAAGGGTTTGACCGCTTAACCCTGCTACCACGCTTACTTACTGCTTACCAAGCTATTTTGGCAAAGCTAGCAAGTCAAGGTGTTGAGTGGGTTCAGATTGATGAGCCAATTTTGTCACTGGAGCTAGAAAGCAAATGGGCTGATTCGTTTAAGCTAGCCTACCAAGTGATTCGAAGCGATGTAAAAGTGCTGCTAACGACGTACTTTGACTCCGTAAGCGATACGCTAGACAAAATTGTAGAGCTACCGGTGGATGGTTTGCATATCGATTTATCTGCCGTCCCTCAGCAGCTTGACGATGTGGTTGCCAAGTTACCGGAGGGGTGGGTGCTTTCTGCTGGCGTTGTGAATGGTCGTAACGTGTGGCGTTCGGATTTAAGTGCCCAACTCGAGCGTCTACAGCCAGTCAAAGAGAAACTGGGCGACAAACTTTGGGTTGCCAGTTCATGTTCTCTGCTACATAGCCCTGTTGATTTAGCACTGGAAACAGAACTGAGCGAAGAAGTAAAAAGTTGGTTTGCCTTTGCAAAACAAAAAGTGGCAGAAGTCGCCTTGCTTGGCCGAGCGCTCGATGGTGACCAAAATGCGATTCTCGCTTGTGATACCTATAGCCAGCCAATCAAAGCGCGCAAGACAGCAACACATGTGAATAAACCTCAAGTACAAGCGCGTTTAAACAACATTACCGCGTCACTTGCCGAGCGCAGCGCACCTTATGCAGAGCGTGCTGCGCATCAAGCTGAAGTATTGGGCTTGCCTTTGTTGCCAACAACGACAATCGGCTCTTTTCCTCAAACGGGTGAAATCCGGGTGCAGCGCAGCGCTTATCGTACAGGTCAATTATCTGAGTCTGAATATATCCAAGCACTTAAAGGACATATTGCTGACGCAGTAAAACGTCAAGAGGCGCTCGACCTAGATGTGCTTGTTCATGGTGAAGCAGAGCGTAACGACATGGTGGAATACTTCGCTGAGAACTTGGCGGGTTTTCAAACGACCAAATTTGGTTGGGTACAGAGTTATGGCTCTCGCTGTGTGAAACCTGCCATTGTAGTTGCTGACATTGAACGTGAAAAACCGATCACGGTTGAATGGTCGACGTACGCCCAGTCGCTAACCAGCAAACAGATGAAAGGCATGTTGACTGGACCAGTAACGATTTTATGTTGGACGTTCCCACGTGAAGACATCACACGTCAAGAAATTGCGCAGCAACTTGCTTTGGCACTGCGTGATGAGGTGTCTGACCTGCAAGATGCAGGCATCAATATCATTCAAATTGATGAGCCAGCCATTCGAGAAGGTTTACCACTCAAAAAACGCGATCACAAAGCGTACTTAGAATGGGCCGTAAATGCGTTTAAGGTCTCTGCGGCAAGTGCAAAACCAGAAACTCAGATTCACACTCATATGTGTTACAGCGAGTTCAATGAAATCATTGATTCGGTTGCGGCACTCGATGCGGACGTCATTACCATTGAAACATCTCGCTCAAATATGGAGCTGCTGAAAGCATTTGAAGAGTTCAATTACCCGAACGAAATTGGCCCTGGTGTTTATGACATTCACTCACCAAACATTCCTACGGAAGAATGGATTGAAGGTTTAATCAAGAAAGCGGCAGAAAAAATTCCGGCTCAACGTTTGTGGGTAAACCCAGATTGTGGTCTGAAAACACGAAACTGGAAGGAGACAGAAGCCGCATTGGCAAATCTGGTTTCAGCGGCGAAGAAGCTCCGTGCTGAGCTGGCGTAACACATCGTTACAGCAAATAAAAACGGAGACTGTGGTCTCCGTTTTTCTATTCTTAATTGTTAACTTTCGTTTTCAGATTATCCAATAATAGCGAATCATCGTCTCATGCCGAAAGCAACAAAAATTACTGTAGCTACTTCACCTGAGTACAAGTCTGTGCGGAAACCAACTCATCTGCCATCAACTGACCGCGAGAATTACGTACCTTAATACGATACATCAAGCCCATATCAATTTGCTTGCGAACTTCTGGGTTGCTGCAGTAGGTATAGATACTGGTATTCAGTACTTGATTTAACGGCTTTGCACCGAGTGCGCCATCGTTATAAATCATCATCATCTCTACAACATTTTTGTTGGATGAGACACGCATTATTTGCAGTGGACCGTACTCTAAAGGGAGGCCCGCAGACAAGACTCCTGCTCGGTTTGATGCCATAAGCTCAAGTTGGCGCTGATTATCATCGGTTGATGAACAGCCAGCCAGAGCACCAAATACCAAGAAAAGACACAGTAATTTTTTCATAAATTAAAACACTTTTTTGAACGGTTTCACGATTACATGATCGTAAACACCAGCCGCTACATAAGGATCGGCTTCTGCCCACGCTTTAGCATCCTCTAGAGAGGCGAATTCAGCGATGACAGTTGAGCCCGTAAATCCAGCTTCACCAGGATTGTCAGAATCTATCGCAGGCATCGGACCAGCTGTAAGAAGGCGACCTTCGTCTTGTAGCTTTTGTAAGCGACCCAAGTGTTGTGGGCGAACGCTCATGCGTTTTTCCAACGAGTTCTCAACGTCCTGTGAAAAGATGACATACCACATAGCATAGTTCCTTAATTGGTAGGGTAAAGTGTTAATTTAACGCCTTTTTTGTGTCTCTCACAAGTGAACAACAGAAAATGTGAGATCCTTTCTAACTGTTAGCGTTGTAGGTTGACTAATTCTGAACCGGACGTGGTTTACCTTCACTGTCAATGGCTACGTAGTTGAAGGTCGCATCACAAACCATGAAGCGTTCGCCAACACCGTGAGCTTTGACGGGTTTGACCCATACTTCCAAATCGACACTCATGGATGTGCGGCCGATCTTAGTGCATTCGCCGTAGCAGCATACGACATCGCCCACACCAACAGGTTTTTTGAACGTAATGCTTGATACCGAAACGGTGACAACGCGACCACAAGAGATCTCTTTTGCCAGAATCGCGCCCGCTAAGTCGAGCTGAGACATTATCCAACCGCCAAAAATATCGCCATTGGCGTTTGTATCTGCAGGCATTGCAAGGGTACGAAGCAGCATTTGACCTTTCGGAGAGCTAATTTCTTGACTCATTGTGACATCCTAAATCTTAAAGGCGCTCAAACTAAGCGCCAACATAGTAAATACCTAGAACCAAAGGTCCTTAAAAAACCGCAGATACCGGACCAGAGAAAGTTGGTTTACAGCAGCAAGAATGGTCTGAAAACGGTACGTTGTTTGAGCGGTTTACTGATACATGGAGCAAAACAGCGACCCAAAGGTCGCTGTGAAGTCGCGGATTATAGCAAAACTGAGTTTTTAATCATCAGTGGACACATCGGATGAGTTATTTTTTTGTTCTTTTGGCATGTATTTATAAATGTAAAAGCCAGTCACAATCATGTAGGCAAATGTCGCGATCAACATTCCAAATACTTTGAAGTTAACCCAAACATCCAACGGCAATTCGTAAGCAATATAAATATTTAGGCCAGCGAAGAATGAGAAGAAGCCAACCCAAGCCCAGTTAATCTTTGCCCAAACAGCGTCAGGTAACGTAATTTCCTTGCCTAGCATACCTTTGATGGCTGATTTTCCCAATGAGTGGCTCACTGCTAAGCCAATCGCCAGAATCGCGTAAATGATGGTGACTTTCCACTTTATAAAATTGTCGTCGTGGAAGAAAAGGGTCATGCCGCCGAAGATAGTGACGATAACAAATGTTATTAGTTGCATCTTTTCGACTTTCTTATACAGCGCGTAGGTGACGACAAGCTGAATGGCTGTTGCTACGATCAGTGCACCTGTCGCCACGTAGATGTCGTACAGCTTGTATAAAGCGAAGAAAATGATGAGTGGTATAAAGTCTAGGATCTGCTTCATGATGGCAAAATCTACCTAATTATTGAATTGAAGACAGTCTAACGGAATCTGACAAGATGTGAATACTGAGGAAGTTAAGGTAAGAATAGTAACGCTTAGTATATCGTATAGACCGCAAGATTCTTCCATGTCGAAACAGCATATGGAAGGAATAAAAATTGCCGCGTGAAGCGGCAATAGAGTTGAGAGTTTTAAACCTTAAGCCACACGTTGATATTGGGAAATAAGCGTTTTTACATCTTCTAAATAGCCTTCCCGTAGTAAGTTATCGACCGTTGCTTCTAGCTCTTCGAGAGACATCGTGAAGCAAGTGGATTTACCTGTCATCAGGCTCAGATATTGATGATACTCTTCTTCTGTATAGTGGCCTAAGCGATCAAGTAACAGTGTTTTGATTCCATGATGAATCAAGCCGTAGTATGTATGTCGATGAAGTAACATGGCGATCTCCTTATCAAGCTCATACGCTACTCTTTTGCAGCCTGCTTGACCTTCTGGATAATTCGATTTACTCCAATAATGCACATCTAGTGCCAATTCTATATTTGCAGATTAAAAAGTGTTGGAAGGTGCAAAATTCTCGTTCTGTAACCATCTTTGGATGACGACTTGAAGTGCATTTAACGTGGTGGGCTTTTCGAGTCTGTCATCCATGAGTTTCGAAATTAGCTCCAACTCTCTAGCTCCAGACTCACCAGATAAGGCAATGATTGGAACGGAGGATGTGATTTGCTTAATCCGTTGGCTTGCGTCAAATCCATTCATTACCGGCATTTGGACATCCATAAGAACGAGATCAATCTTGTGAGAGTGGAATAGTTCTACCGCAGAGGCTCCATTATTTGCTTGTAAGCTGTTGACTCCCAGTCTTTTCAAATACATCTGTACCAAGGTGCGTTGCACCTCTTTGTCATCAACAATGAGCACTGTTGGTGCATCGTTACATATTTGTACGTGTTGAGCTGAATGATTTTCAGAATGTGATGGAGTTGCTTTCCAGCTATCAAAGTCCGGTGCTCTCAATGTCTCTGGTTTTGGTGCGTTTGGTACGACTGGGAAATACAAGTAGAATTCTGTGAACTCGCTCAATTCAGACTGGCACTCTATTCGTCCTCCGAAGGAGCGCATAACACGTTGGCAATAGCCCAAACCTAAGCCACTGCCTCCGCTTTTTTGATACGAGAAAAAGTCATCAAATATCTTGTGTAAGATACTGCGATCTATACCTGGCCCACTATCTCGGAAGATCAGAATGTTTTCGTAAGCCCCCGTCTGGGTACGAATCTCAATTTGACTGTCGGGATAAGAATCAAAATAGTAGATAGCGTTACGAATCAAATTGAAAATGACAAAGTTAAACAGGGTCTCATTTAACTTCGCGACAAAATCGTGTGCCTGTGGCAGGTTAATTCTCTCTATTATTTGATCGTTTTCAAAACCATAACGGCTTACTGCTTGTTCGATGGCTTTATGTATGGAAGTGAGAGCTAAAGGCTCATGCTCTGGTGAACTGTCGCTAACTTCTCGTAAAATAATATCGATAAGTTGTCGACCGCGTTGTATAGCGGCTTCACCTTTATCAATTTCTCTTTTTAGCGTATCCAGTGAGGCGTTTGACTCTATATGCTGTTTTAAAGCTTCAAATTGTAATTGTACTTGAGCGAGAGGGTTACGCATTTCATGTGCAATGGAGTTAGCCAGCGCACGGCTTTGGCGTACCTTTCTATCGGCTTCAATGGTGCTCTGGATGCGAACTAATAACGTTTGCAGAGCTGAGATTTCTTCATTAGAAAACAGCTTATTATCTATTTTATGTGAAGAAATCAGCAAGTGAGTAACAGATTTTCCACGACCGAAGAGAGGCATAACGAGCGCAGTATTGCTTGAGCGCATACGCTCGTAGAGCTTTCTCATAGACCCTTTAGAAGAGGAGGCATAATCAATTTCTTCAGACAACTCATCAAGCACGAGAACTGACTTGCTTGACGGCAGGTACTCTTCGTAAAACGTTTCTGTGTAATTGCTAGTGACTAGCTGTAGCTTGTTGTTTGGTATGTTAAGTAACGATGCCAACTGACGCATAGCATCATCTATTGAGCGTTTAAACTCTTCCTCTAACCCAAGGATTTGCTGAACGGGAGTGTGTCGTTTCCCATAAATAAAATACGAAGCGAAACGACTGACTCGCTTAAAAAGCAAGTGCCAAGTGATACCGATAAGCGCACATAAAGGTACTGCAACAAGCCATTGGTTATCTTCAGAGATAGGAATAAATATCGCCCCTAGCGGCAGAACAAAAATGGCGCAGACTAAGAGCGCGCTTACCGTTAAGTACGTGAGATATTTAGCGCTGTAGAAGCGAGAGGTAAGTAGGGCATAGCCCACAAACAACATTTCGCTGATTGAAAGTGCTGGTGGTAACCAAGTTAGGGAGAAGTCGCCAAGGAAATACGTCATTCCAAGGTGTATCACTGCCGTAGATAACATGAATACCAAAATGCCAGCGATCATATAGTTGCTTTTTGCTAGCGTGAGCTTGCTGCTGTTAGCGCGCATGGCAATCAAGTTAAGCAGCGTTAGTACCACGAAAGCTAGCAAACTAATGAAAAAATATGAGGTATGTGGGCCAAATTCAATGACGAACTGGCTTGGACCACTAATGGTGACATTTTCGACAGTAAGATTCGGCACTAAGTTGATGTACAGTGAATACGTTGCTAGTGCGACAAAGACGACTTTTTGCCAGACTTTGACCGCTGTTTTTTTAACATCTGCGGTTAACTGGCAAGAAAAATAGAATGCAAACGCAAAGGCGAAAAAAGACGCTAAGTTCGCTAACTTAGCCATAAAAATACCACCAACAGAGCCTAATTCTGGCAATAAATCGGTATGGAAATAGGCGTTGCTGCTTATCCAAACAATGACACAGCTGGAATAAGCGATGTAAGGCGCGTGATGCGAGCCTAAGATTGATTCACTCTTCTGTTTTAGGCGATAGCAGTAATACAGTAGCCAAGCGAATACTATTAGTACAGTCGCGTACAATGCCATTGCTTTTGGGTAAAAGAGACCATGCAAATGAACATCAAGCATGCTCATTCACCTTTTTATCCATTCTTTTTGTTCGTACGCAATGTTTGTAGTCGCGAAATTGTATGTCTTGAAATGCTTCAACCATCATACCTAAATTCCAGAAACCGCGGTATGTCTTGGTACCGTCACCGTTAATGTCGCGGTATCCTGAGTGAAAGTAGGCACTTAAATCAATAGATTGATAGAAATTTAACATAAATACTTGCTCAATAATGGTAAAGCCGAGCTTATAGCCTGTTTTATAAAGCTCACTCATCATTGTTTTTTGCGCCAGATACAAAAAATACAGCTTTTGTTGGATGTTGCCTCCCACCGTAAGGCGCAGCACTTCGCAAACCGCTTCAGTGTTCTTTACACGAGATTGAAACTGAGCATCAAACTCAATAAGAGTGTGCTCATGAGTTAGAGCACGACACTCCAAAATACCCAGTTGATTGAGAACACTGTACCCATGATTAGGAAAGCAAAACTGCCATTGTTCGTTACTAAACTGTGGTGAGTAACTGAGCCAGTTATTTCGTTGATGCCAGCTTTGCACTAAAGCGGAGGAGACCATGATTGGTGAAGATGACGATTTGAGCAAGAGCGCAAAGTGCTGCCCTTTTTGCGAGAGTGATAAAAGAGGCAAGATTTCAAACCATTGTTCAGTTTGGACGAAAAGCTCAAGATTACTCAGTGTGATCGCTTCGGAAATCGGCATTAACGCTGCATGATTTGGCAGCATTACCTCAAGATCGCAATCTGCGATATCTTCAATTAACACGCTAGTATAGCTGTGGTCGTCAAACGGAAGCGGAGTAGGAATCGCAGCTTCGTTTGAAGGATATTTTTGCTTGATTGCTTCGATCTCGCATTGACACCAGAAAACCATCCAATGCGGGTAACAATCTGCGGCAAGTTGTTCAAGTAAATGAATCTCTTTGGAGAAACCTGTCGGATACTGTTGCACTAAATCTCGATAATCCATTAACTCAAATAGTGCAGAAAGACTTTTTGATGCGTGTTTAGGAAAGAGAGATTTAAGCAGTTTTATTCGATACAGAGCAACCTGTTGAAAAAGAGCATCTCGTTTTTGTTTCGTTAGGGTAAGAATAACTGAGTCAACCAGTGCCTGCTGCTTTGATTCGATCGGCAAATTTGTTTTGGTGAGATATTCCAAAGATTGCTCAAGACTCATGATATAACCTAGTTCTAACGTTTTGTTATATTTTGTAATGGTTTATATCATTTTGAAAAATTTATGCCATCGGTTTCTATTTGTATAGTTACGTAATGCAAGAAAAGACAAAAAAACCGCTCATTATGAGCGGTTTTTGGTCTATTCAAGAAAGGGTTAGGCTTCTTGCTTTTTTAGCTCAGCTTCTGCCGTTTCTTCTTCAATTAGCGCATCAACGATAACTGCACATGCAGCATCACCTGTGATGTTCAGTGCTGTACGAATCATATCGAAAATACGGTCAAGAGCGAATAGCAGCGGTAGACCTTCAATTGGAATGCCAGCGGCAAGAAGCACGGCAACCACTAGGAAAGAAGGGCCAGGAACACCCGCTTGACCAACCGCACCCAATGTAGACGTTACGATAATTGCAATGTAAGCGCCCATGCCTAGATCGATATTGAACAGTTGAGCAAAGAAGATAGCAACCAAGCCATAGTAAATCGCATTACCTGACATGTTGATCGTTGCGCCTAGAGGCAGAACAAATGATGCAGTTGAATTTTTTACGCCCAGCTCTTTTTCACAGGTGTCCATTGTGACAGGCAGTGTTGCCATAGAAGACGCTGTTGAAAGCGCAACTGCTTGCGGTTTCTTCATTGAAGACAGGAATTTCTTCGCAGATGTCTTCGTGAAAACATGCACCATTGCTGGGTAAACAACGAAACCGAAGATTAGGATGGCGGCAACGTAAACAACGAACAGTTTAAACACCACCATTAGCGCACCAAAACCGAACGTACCGACGGCTTCTGCCATCAGACCAAATACACCGATAGGTGCAATGATCATTACTTTGTTGATCATCCAAACCATTGCGTCAACGATGCAGTTAACACCATTGATGATTGGTTCACGACGTTCTTTTGCTTGCTTAGAAATCGCAATACCAAAGAACATACAGAAAACGAGGATCTGTAGGATGTTTGCTTCATTTAGTGATTGGAAAACGTTGGTTGGGATCATACCAGTGATGGTTGCCCAGAAAGTAGGTAGTTCACCTTTTGAAGCGTATTCTGCTGAGAACATGCCTTCAACGCCAGAGACGTCGATACCCATGCCTGGTTGGAATACTTCACCCATAAATAGTGCAAGCGCAACGGCTAGGGCGGATGTTAAACCAAAATAACCTAGAGTGACGATACCAACTTTACCTGCTGACTGGCTGTTCCCAAGACCAGCGGCGCCAGAAATCAAGGCTACAGCGACCAAAGGAATAACCAACATTTTGATTAAGTTGATAAAGATAGCACCTAAAGGAGCGAACACTGTCGCATCATGACCCATCATGGCACCAACGGCTGTGCCCACGATCATGGCGATTACGACTTGTACGCCAATGTTGTTTAGCAAACTCTTTTCTTTTAACACTTCCATAACCTCTGTGCTAATAAAATGTAAAATCCTAAAATTACCCACTAACCATAAATGGATTTACGGATAATTATCTCGCCTTGCTTTTTACACTTATCGTTTACAATTGGCAATATGCAGCAAGGTATTATTGATGGATTAATCGATATTTTATTGACGAACGATAAAGTTTTGTTCAATAGCAAACGTTTGCTATTGATTTTTCTTATAAGGGTCGCGCTTAGGATTGTTCAAGTTTATTTTTCTTTATTTGTTTTCTTTTTGTTAATTTTAACCGCTTTTGTATTTGCTATTGCAGTCAGAGTTTTTAGTGACTTGGGTTGATATCTATAACAATTCATCTCTTTCAAGCTCACACTTTTATTAATTTGCCTTCTGAAATGTTAATTGCTTTACATTCTTGGCTCTAATTGCGTTGTAAACATAATGTTAAATTGTAATGACTGGTGAGACTCAAATGCTGACGATCCAGTGTTAGAGATAACTTGCTTAGTTAATGCTCCTGAGCTGATTAGACGAGAAAGACAAGTAAGAGGTGAAGAGACTATGATGAATCTTGCTGCTGCGTTACAAAGAAATGCTGCGAGTAAACCAGATAAAACGGCGTTGATATGTGGCACTGAAAAGATAAATTATGCGCAGTTTGATGCGATCGCCGGCAAGATCGCAGCGTCTTTAATCAATAAAGGCGTAAAGCCAGGTGACCGCGTTGCGATTTCATGCCCAAACATTCCTTTTTTCGCGTTTGTTTATTATGCAATACAAAAAGCTGGCGCGGTTGCAGTCCCATTAAATGTGCTTTTGAAAGCGCGAGAAATTAAGTATCACTTAGAAGATTCAAAAGCGAAGTTTTATTTCTGCTTTGAAGGGACGAAAGAACTGCCAATGGCAAAAGAGGGTGTCAAAGCCTTTGAACAAGTCGATACATGCGAAGGCATAGTCGTATTGACTCAATCTCAAGATGAAAGCTATTGGAATGGGGTAATAACTCTCAATGCGTTTATAGCCGATGTCCAACCGTTGCCGGATTATATACCGCGTAATGCGGATGATACATGTGTGATTTTGTATACATCAGGGACGACAGGCTTACCAAAAGGCGCTGAACTGACTCAGCAGAACATCATAATGAACGCTCTGGTGGCACAAAACATTATGGGCAGCCAGGCCGATGATATTCACTTAGTAACTTTGCCTTTATTTCATACATTTGGTCAAACCGTCCACTTAAATGCTAGTGTTTTGGGCGGGGCAACATTGGTGTTAGTGCCTAGGTTTGAGCCTAAACATGTTCTTGAGCTGGTGGAAAAACATAGGGTGACGATATTTGCTGGTGTGCCAACGATGTACATCGGTCTGCTTCATGTGCAGCATCAATTTGATACCTCGTCATTGCGTGTTGCAGTAAGCGGTGGTGCGCCATTACCAACCGAAATCTTTCGAACCTTTGAAGAAACATTTAATGTGCCGATCTTAGAAGGATACGGGTTGTCGGAGACAAGTCCTATTGCATGTTTTAATCATTTAGATCAGGAGCGAATACCAGGCTCGGTAGGTCAACCGGTTCAAGGCGTCGAAGTAAAAGTTATCGACATTGAAGGCAATGCACTACCGATAGGCGAAGAAGGTGAGATTGTTGTGCGTGGTCATAATGTTATGAAGGGATATCTTGACCGCCCAGAAGTTACTGAATCTGCGCTACAAAATGGTTGGTTCCATACTGGTGATGTGGGCCGCTTTGACAGTTCAGGTAATTTATTTATTGTCGATAGAATGAAAGATCTGATCATTCGAGGTGGATTTAATGTTTATCCCAGAGAAATTGAAGAAGTTTTCATGACTCATCCTGCCGTTTCAATGGTCGCGGTGATAGGGATTCCAAATGAAGAGTATGGCGAAGAGATAAAAGCCTACGTTGTACTTAAACCAAAAGAATACATTGACGCCGATTCATTACAAAAGTGGGGTAAAGAGCAATTAGCCTCGTTTAAATATCCTCGTTATGTCGAAATTCGTGAACACCTCCCGATGAGTGCGACAGGAAAGATTTTGAAACGTGAGTTGAAATCTGAATTGAATATAGCTTAGTCAATTCAATGGTTTTTGTGTCACAGCGCCACTTGCCTAAGTGCAAATGGTGTTGTGCTCTTGACCAATTAGATGCATAAGGTTTTTAGCTATCGTTAGACAATACTTACCGTTTGTTGAATGGATCTATTGCTCGAGTTCTTTAAAGTATTCTTCTAAGCGTTTCGGATTGGTAATGGTTACTGAGCCATAGTTTAGCTCTAGCATCCCAATACTTTCTAATCGTTTTAGTATCTTGTGTACGCTCTGACGAGTTAGCCCCATCATGTTAGCGATATGTTCTCTTGTTACCCTGACAACGCATGGTCGAGTATTGATCGCTTGATTAAGTTGGTATTCAGCAAGTAGCAGCAACCTTTTGGCGACTCGTTCTTCAATTCCTCTAATCGCGTCATCTTCGATAACAGAAATAGCAGACCACAAGCGGCGGCTAAGTAAGTCGAGTATAGTGGGGTAACTTTGAGGGTATTTGGCGAGTAATTGGCGAAATTTATCTCCAGGAAGCTCCATTACAGTCACGTCCGAATGCGCGGTCGCACCAAAAATACGAGGCATGCCGGGAGAAAAAACATTGTCTCCAAACCAGCCACCAGCTTCGAAAATCATCAGTGTGACTTCTTTGCCTTTTGAACTAATTGAGTTCACTCTCACTGCACCTTGAGCTATGACCATAAGAGAAGATTGAAGCGCACCTTTATTGCAAATCAGTGCTTTTTCGTCGAAGCAGCGAACCTTAGTCATTTGCGCTGCTTCACTAAGCCCTTTATCTGGCAGCCCTGATAGTACAGGACATTTGGCTAGCAGTGTTTTGACTTCTTCCATGTAGCAACCTTACTGCACATTGCTTTATTGAGTTAGTTAAGTTACCCAAGCTTAACACTCTTTGAGTGCTCTGCTTGAGATAGATTTGGAAAGTGCGGGCGTTGAACAAAAAATGACGTGGTATAAACGCGATAGTAAGAAAACGCCCACTAAACATAATGTTAAGCGGGCGTTGTTGTGTCATATCAAACTGAAATTATTTTTGAGTGGCAGCTTTCATTGCAGAAACGAATTCACCTAGCTTGTCGAGCATAATTTGTGGCTGCTCAACGTTCGCTTCAATGATTTTTACCACGGCTGAACCAGAAATTGCACCAGCCGCACCAGATTCTAGTGCTTGTTTCACCTGTGCAGGCTCAGAGATGCCAAAACCAAGTAGCGCTGGTGGTGCATCAAATTGGTTCAGTCTATCGAGCATATGACCTACAGGCATGTTTGCTTTGGTTTCTGCGCCAGTAACACCTGCACGAGAGAGTAGGTAAGTGTATCCGCCACCCAACTCTGATACTTGCTTCAGTGTTTCATCACTTGCCGTTGGTGGTGCGATGAAGATTGGGTGAATACCAAACTTTTCTGCAGCAGCAACAAATTCAGCACTTTCATTAGTTGGTACGTCTGCAATCAAAACAGAATCGATGCCTGCTTTTGCACAACGCTCATAGAAGTTCTCGATACCACGAGAGTAAACAAGGTTCGCGTACATCAGAAGGCCAATAGGCAACTCTGGGTACTTAGCTCGGATCTTACCGATTTGCTCGAAGCAGATATCCGGTGTTGCGCCTGAATCTAGAGCACGAATGTTCGCACCTTGGATAGTCGGGCCATCCGCAAGAGGATCTGAAAATGGAATACCGAGTTCAAGGGCATCTGCGCCAGACTCGACCAGTGTTTCCATGATTTTGTAAGACTGCTCGGCGTTTGGATCGCAAACCGTTACGAACGGTACAAATGCGCCTTGGTTCTTTTCGTTTAGGCGCTCAAACATCTTTTCATAACGGCTCATTAGATTGCTCCTTTTTCTTCTAAGATGGCGTGTACGGTGAAGATGTCTTTGTCACCACGACCTGATAGGTTAACGACCAATAATTGCTCTTTTTCTGGATTCTCACGAGCCATACGCAGTGCATGAGCCAGTGCGTGAGAAGATTCTAGAGCAGGGATGATACCTTCGTGACGCGCAATTTCTTGGAATGCTTCTAGTGCTTCATCATCCGTCACGTTGTCATATTCAGCACGGCCAATTGCGTTTAGATGTGCGTGCTGTGGACCAACTGAAGGGAAATCAAGACCAGCAGAGACAGAGTATGACTCTTCAACCTGACCGTTTGGATCTTGCATCAATGGCGCTTTCATACCAAAGAAAATACCCGTTTTACCATGTTTAAGTGGTGCACCGTGCTGGTCAGTATCGATACCTTTACCTGCTGGCTCAACACCAATTAGGCGAACGCTTTCTTCTTCGATGAAGTCAGCAAACATGCCAATCGCGTTTGAACCACCGCCCACACATGCGATAACCGCATCAGGAAGACGACCTTCACGTGCCAAAATCTGATTCTTCGTTTCTTCACCAATCATGCGTTGGAAGTCACGCACGATGGTTGGGAATGGGTGAGGACCTGCCGCTGTACCTAGTAGGTAGTGCGCGTCTTCATAAGTTGCAGACCAGTCGCGTAGCGCTTCGTTACATGCATCTTTAAGTGTCGCAGAGCCCGAGTGGACAGGGATAACTTCTGCGCCCATTAGTTTCATACGGAATACGTTCGGGCTTTGACGCTCAACGTCTTTTGCACCCATGTAAACGCGACACTTAAGGCCAAGCAGCGCACACGCTAGTGCAGTTGCTACACCGTGTTGGCCTGCGCCTGTTTCTGCGATGATTTCGTTTTTACCCATGCGTTTTGCAAGCAGCGCTTGACCCAACACTTGGTTGGTCTTGTGCGCGCCACCGTGAAGTAGGTCTTCACGTTTTAGGTACAGTTTGGTTTTCGTACCTTTGGTTAGGTTACGAGTTAGAGTCAAAGCCGTTGGACGGCCCGCATACTCTTGAAGAAGCGTCATGAATTCGCTGCGGAATTCTGGATCTTCTTGCGCGTCGATAAACGCTTGCTCTAGTTGCTCCAGTGCTGGAACTAGAATTTGCGGAACGTACTGACCGCCGTATTCGCCAAAGTAGGCATTCAGTTTTGCCATCGTTATATTCCTTCTCGTATTTTTCGCTACGAATAGCTTTAAATTTTTTAGCTGATATCCAGCTTTAGTAGTTGCGAATAGCAGTGAATGCCGCGAGCAACTTCTGTGAATCTTTTTTGCCTGGTGCGCTTTCTACACCAGAGTTTAAATCTAATCCCAAGCAACCTAGTGTCGCTGCTTGTTGAGCATTTTCTGGCGACAGTCCGCCCGCTAGCATAATTTGACTTGGGTCGCCGATCAGTGACCAGTCGAACACTTGACCAGTTCCACCAGTTTGAGTGCCAACTTGCGCATCTAATAAATGGCGATCAATGTTGTCTGCTAGCAGTTCTGGCTTGGCATCAGTCACGCCGTAAGCTTTCCAAATTTCTACCGCTGCTGGTAGTTCGGCTTTGAGTTGGTTTACGTAAGCTTGGTCTTCTTGACCGTGCAGTTGCACCGCTTTTAAACCCAAAGAGGTCACGACAGAAGCAACAAAATCGATATCGTGATTTTGGAAAACGCCTACATAATTCAGAGGAGCACCGCTCATGGTTAAGCGAGCACCTTCAAGGTCAACCGCACGCTTCGACTTCTCGACAAAAATCAGGCCACCAAATACCGCACCAGCTTGATACGCTTTCGCTGCGTCATCTGGATGAGTAAGACCACAGACTTTGTGTTCACCCAGCGTCACTTTACGTACTGCAAGTTCAAGGTTGTCTTCCGCCATCAGCGAACTACCAATCAAGAAGCCGTCTGCGAATTCTGCTAAATCACGAACTTGTTGATGGGTATAAATGCCAGATTCTGAGATTACTGTTGCGTTAGGAGCCAGTTCGCGAATTGTCGGTGCCAGTTCTTTTGTACGATTCAAATCAGTACTTAGGTCGCGAAGGTTACGGTTATTGATGCCGATAACGTGTGCGCCTAGCTTAACTGCACGATGAAGCTCTTCTTCGTTGCTGACTTCGGTCAGGATACCCATGTTCAGGCTGTGTGTTGCTTCTTCTAAGGCTTTATACTCTTCGTCATTCAGGACAGAAAGCATCAGTAGCACAGCATCAGCACTGTAATGACGTGCTAGGTAAACTTGGTAGGTATCTACCATGAAGTCTTTGCACAGAACGGGTTGTTTGACTTGACCGCGCACTTGAGGAAGAAAGTCAAAGTTACCTTGGAAGTATTTTTCGTCTGTTAATACTGAAATTGCATCAGCATGGTTGTTATAAACCGATGCAATGTAATCCAAGTCGAAGTGATCACGAATCAAACCTTTAGAAGGAGATGCCTTCTTACATTCGGTGATGAACGCCGTCTTTTCACCACTCAGAGCGTCGTAGAAGCTGCGGTCCGATGGCAGCAAATCAGACTGAAATGTGCTTAGCGGTTGAGACACCTTACGGTCTGCTACCCATTGATATTTATCGCGGACAATTTTCGCCAGTACTTCTGCCATTTCTGCTTCTTTTTTAGAAACGTGCTCAGACAGGTTGTCAGCTTGCTGAGTGTTGAAGTCAGTCATCTTCTTCAATTCCTTAAGCGTGTGCGGCAAGTTGTTGTACCAATTGGTACGCCTTGCCTGAATTCATTGCCTCAATCGCTTGTTGCGTGTTGGCTTTTAAATCTTCGTGGCCGAATAGACGCATTAGCAGAGCAACGTTCACCGCCACTGCACCCAATTGTGCGTCTGTACCTTTACCCGTCAGAATATTGGTAATGATCGCCTTGTTTTCTTCAGGATCGCCACCTTTGATCGCTTCTAGTGGGTGCGCTTCTAGACCGAAGTCTGCAGGCGTTAGTTTATATTCTGTGATCTTACCGTCTTTGATTTCAGCAATGGTTGTTTCGCCGTGAATCGCCACTTCATCCAAACCACTACCGTGTACTACAGCGGCGCGCTTCATACCCATTTGTAGCATGGTTTCTGCGATAGGACGAACCAGTTCTTCACTGTAAACGCCCATCAATTCGATGTTAGGACGAGCAGGGTTAATCAGTGGGCCAAGAATGTTAAAGATGGTGCGCGTTTTCATGGTTTGACGCACTGGCATCGCATGGCGCACACCACCGTGGTACTGAGGTGCAAATAGGAAAGCAACACCGATATCGTCGACCGCTTTGCGCGTATCGTCTGCGCTCATAGCTAGGTTGATACCAAATGAATCAAGAAGGTCAGAAGAACCCGATTTGCTTGAAACGCTGCGGTTACCGTGTTTCGCTACTTTTAGACCACATGCTGCAGCAACAAACGCCGCAGTGGTTGAAATGTTGATGGTGTTGTGACCGTCGCCGCCAGTACCTACGATATCCGCGAAATCATAATCTGGACGAGGGAATGGGTTTGCATTTGCCAGCAGCGCTTTTGCCGCGCCTGCTATTTCATCTGGTGTTTCGCCTTTGATTTTTAGTGCAGTCAGCGCTGATGCCATCAAAATTGGGTCTAGCTCACCACGGATAATGATGTCGAATAGCTGTTGGCTCTCTTCTTGAGTAAGCGATTCTTGCTCGTACAGTTTGGTAATAATAGGGTTGATGATTGCTTCCATATTTCCTCTCCTAAATTTCTTATGTGCCAGTGCTTTTTAAGCAGTGAGTGGGTTAGCTGAAGTTTGTTCTTCAAGTGCCCATTCAATGGCATTGGCCAACAGTGTTGCTCCGTAGGTCGTCATAATAGATTCCGGGTGGAACTGGAACCCGCAAACTTTATCTTCTTCATGTACAACAGACATTACCAAGTCATCCACTTCTGCTGTGATGGTTAGGCTCTCAGGAACCTTGGTCGCAACCAGCGAGTGGTAACGTGCAATCGCAAGTGGTGATGGTAGGTTTTGGTAAATCGCATGGTTTTGGTGCTCCATCATAGAGACCTTACCGTGAATGATTTCGCCTGCGCCAGCAACGGTGCCGCCGTATGCTTCAACAATCGCTTGGTGACCAAGACAAATCCCGATCATCGGCACTTTGCCTTTCATGCGTTGGATAAGCTCTGGCATTGAGCCTGCCTCTGACGGTGCGCCTGGGCCTGGCGATAGCAGAACCACTGGGTTTTCAAGCTCGTTTACCGCTTGTTCAATGGTTTCTGCTGGGATGTTGTTTCGGTAAATCTTGACTGAGTGACCTAGCGAGCGGAATTGATCCACAAGGTTGTAGGTGAACGAGTCAAAGTTGTCGATAAAAATGATATTAGCCATCTCTGAACCCTATTCCTTATTGTGATTTATGCGCTGCTTGGATAGCAGAGATTACCGCTTGTGCTTTGCCGCGCGTTTCGTCTGCTTCTGCTTGTGGATCAGAATCGAACACCACGCCAGCACCAGCTTGAACTTGAGCAATGCCGTTCTCAACGTACGCTGAGCGGATCACGATACAGGTGTCGAGTGTGCCTTCACCAGTGAGGTAGCCAACAGCGCCGCCGTAGCTACCGCGTCGTGCGCCTTCTACATCGCGAATCAACTGCATGGCACGAATCTTAGGTGCGCCGGTGAGCGTACCCATGTTCATACATGCTTGGTATGCGTGCAGGGCGTCTAGGTCTTCACGCAGTTGACCAACCACACGAGACACCAAGTGCATTACGTGGCTGTAGCGGTCGACTTTTAGAAGGTCTGCTACGTGGCGAGTACCAGCTTGAGCAATACGAGCGACGTCGTTACGTGCCAAGTCAACCAACATCATGTGTTCTGCGTTTTCTTTCATGTCTGTGCGCAGTTCAAGTTCGATGCGGCTATCTAGGTCGAAATCAATCTCTCCATTCGGGCGTTTACCACGGCGACGTGTGCCTGCGATTGGGTAGATTTCAATTTGGTTGGTATCGGTTTCATACTTAAGCGCGCTTTCTGGTGATGCGCCAAACAGAGTGAACAGCTCATCTTGCATGTAGAACATGTAAGGGCTTGGGTTACTTTGTTTCAGTTCTTTATAAGCCGCCAGTGGAGAAGGACAAGGTAGAGTGAATCTACGAGACGGTACAACTTGGAATACATCGCCTTTCACTACGAACTCTTTTAAGTCGCGAACGGTTTGGCAGAAGTCTGCATCAGACACGCTAGGTTCTACCGTTACATCTGTTATTTGCTCTGCACTCGGCAACAGTTTTGGCGCTGCACATTGGGCGCTAATTTCTGCAATACGAGTCTCTAACGCTGTTTTCTCTGAACCATCAACAAACAACGTCGCTTGAAGCTGGCAAGATTCCGTTTGATGGTCGACAACAAGTAGTGTTTCCGCGACGTAGAAAACGTAATCTGGACACTGATTTGTTGCTTCGGCATTACCAAGCGGCTCAAAGTTTGCGACTAAGTCGTAGGCAAACAGACCACCAAGGAAAATTGCGTGTTTGTCTTGCTGTGAAATATCAAAACTATGCTGAACCAAACGCAGCGCATCGAAAGAAGAGGCTTCACGTAGGCGAGAGTCTTCATCTAACGTGTCGCATGGCTGGTTAAACTGCAAAGTTAGCGTTTCGCCATCGAACTTGCTCTCAACGTCACCACGGATGTTCTGGTTTAGGTGAGACAGTAGGTTTTTACCGTTATTGGTCAAGGCGTGCATGCTAACGGTATGGCCGAAGCAAACAATGCGAACCGCTGAATCTACGATCAGCAGGGATTTTAAATTTTGCTTTGAATCGATCTCAGCAGATTCCAGCAATAGGCTGTCAGTTTTGTTCTCACATAGTGTGTGGAACAAGCGAGTCGGGTCTTGAGTATAAGGGACGGAAGCCGTTAGCACTTCAAGCTGTCCAAGTTTCTTAATTTCAATGGCCTTGTTCACAAGACCTCCTTGTAGCTGTTTAAATCTTCCTGCCGTACATAGTCGCATAAAGCAAACGTTCTCCCAATCTAGAGTTGGCTATATTCGATTAATGTTTAGGCAGTTGAATGTGAAATGAGCAACAAAACAAAAAAGCCCGCTTAAGTAGCGGGCTTTACAACGTTTGGTTCTATAAACTAGAAGTATACGTTTGCCCACCAAGAACTAGTCCAAGTGCGCCACCAAGCAAGATCTGATGAGTTTGCCTTATTAAGACAAACCGCAACTTTCGCTTTTTGGTTTTGGTTAAATTCTTGTAACATGGTGAACCTTAAATTACGTACTTTGTATTTATGTACTAGTTAACTAGTGCGAGAGTAAAAAGTCAACCCCAAAACGGCATTAAAACGATAAAAATATGAGAATTGATTTACATAGTCACACCACTGCATCGGACGGTCGGTTAGAGCCTAAAGATTTAGTGGAAAGGGCGCTGAGTTTTGATATCGAGGTTTTGGCGATCACTGATCACGATACGGTTGACGGTTTGGCGTTAGCTAAGCAATACGTTCAAGATAATAATTTGCCGATAAAAATCATCAATGGCATTGAGATATCGACCGTCTGGCAAAACAAAGACATTCATATTGTCGGCCTGAATATCGATCCGGAAAATGAACAATTATCTGCCCTCATAGAACAGCAGAAGCAGCATCGCATAACACGATCTGAGTTAATTGCAGAGCGACTACAAAAAGCAACTCGAGTAGGTGTGCTTGAAGAGGTAAGGCAAATCGCCGGTGATGCTCCAGTGACAAGAGCGCATTTCGCGAAATGGTTGGTAGATAATGGTTACGCAAAAACCATGCAAATGGTGTTTAAAAAATACCTAACGCGTAATAACCCAGGTTATGTACCACCGAATTGGTGTTCGATGAAGGATGCGGTTGATGCTATCCATGCGGCTGGTGGAATGGCGGTATTAGCGCATCCTGGTAGATATAAGTTGACAGCGAAGTGGATTAAGCGTCTTCTAGCAGCGTTTGTCGAAGCGGGTGGTGATGCGATGGAAGTTGCACAGCCACAGCAAGCGCAACAAGAAAGGCGCAACTTGGCTGATTATGCTATACAATACAAACTATTAGCCTCTCAAGGCAGTGATTTTCACTACCCATCACCGTGGATGGAGCTAGGAAGGAACCTATGGTTGCCTGCTGGCGTCGAACCAGTTTGGAAAGATTGGGGAATAGATCCTTCGTTGAATAATACTCAGTAATACGAAGTCGAGAACCCATAAAAATATAGAGCCGAGAGGCTCGATAATGAGGAATTACAATGAGCCAGTTTTTTTACGTTCACCCAGAAAACCCACAGGCTCGCTTGATTAATCAAGCAGTAGCAATCATTCGTAACGGCGGCGTTGTGGTTTACCCTACTGATTCAGGGTACGCACTTGGCTGTCAGTTGGAGAACAAACAGGCACTGGAACGAATCTGTCAGATTCGTCGTCTGGATGATAAGCATAACTTTACTTTACTGTGTCGTGATTTGTCGGAGCTTTCTCTCTATGCGCGAGTGGATAACTCTGCATTCCGACTGCTGAAAAATAACACACCAGGTCCTTACACCTTCATCTTCAAAGGCACAAAAGAGGTGCCGCGTCGTTTGATGAATGCAAAACGTAAGACCATCGGTATCCGTGTTCCAGACAATCAAATTGCCTTGGACTTGTTGGAAGCATTAGGTGAGCCGATGATGTCTACGTCGTTGATTCTACCTGGCAGTGACGTAACAGAATCTGATCCAGAGGATATTCGCGATAAACTAGAACATGCGGTTGATGTGATTCTTAATGGCGGTTACCTAGGTGAACAACCTACGACTGTAATTGACTTTAGCGAAGGTGAACCTGTTGTGGTTCGTTTGGGATCTGGTGACCCTGCACCATTCGAATAGTAGACGCACACCACCGTCAAACAAAATAGGAGGCATCGCGCCTCCTATTTTAGTTGTCATATCGAATATCTCATTGAACTTAACTGATTGAGGTTAAGCGAAATCGAAAATGTCGATACCATTTTGTTCTGCATAGTTGATGTATGCAGAGCTCACACCGTTTAGTGTCACTTCAACATTGTATTCATCACTTGAGAATACTGCCCAGCCACATTCATTGTAAGATAAAGTCAGATCATCCGCTGAATCCAAGAAGGTATCTCGAATGCCATCGTTATCAGTGTCTCGGCCCATATCAAAGACAAGTTTGTCATGGAAAATATTAAAATCGACAATGTCGGCTTTGACATCAATATCGTTGGAAGATACTGGCTGATCAGGTACACCAATAGCCAGGCGGTTTGTAAGCACGAAGGTGTCGTCTCCACAGCCACCGCTCAGTACTGATTCACCATCACCAACAACGAGTGTGTCGTTACCCCAGCCACCACTCAAGTAGTTGTTGCCTGAATAATCAAAAATTGTGTCGTCGCCACAGCCACCAAAGAGTTTGTCGTTTCCTAATCCGCCGGATAGGAAATCGTTTCCAAAGCCGCCAGAAACAAAGTCGTTACCTCGGCCACCAAGCAAGGTATCGTCTCCCCAGCCACCGAAGACAATATCATTACCTCCGTATCCTACAAACTTATCATCACCACAGAAGCCGAAGAAAATATCGGTTGTTTCAGAGCCTTTTGTGCCTGTCATATCGTCATCTTGAGATGTCCCAAAAATCCAATTTAGGTCGAGATTTAGCATAGACATTGTTCTATTCCTTTTTGTCTGATTTATGCCAATCGCCGAGAGTGCAGAGCGAACCTAGTGAGTCAGAGTACACGATAGCATTAGTGTTATTTTTGATGTGAACTAATGACTTAAAGACAATTTTTGTCTTGTTACCCACGACCTTGCTTTGCTATGAGCGCTCATTGTCTGCGGTGATTGGTATTACTTAGCAGCAAACAGGGACGGCTTATTTTTCGTTGCTTTCTAGCAATACGAACAGTAAACACACCCCAAGTGGTTATTGTTGTAACCCTGACAATTTTATCAGGTACCGCGTGGTTAAAGTGGTTCAGGAAGACCGATATTAGTGGGATTCTCGTTGAGCAATGCCTGCTTTAAGTAGTAAAAAAGTTGCAGAATAGGACAAATATTTCGGTCATTTTTGAAGTGAATTTTGGTGTGGAGAATGGCGCCGATTTAGCTTACATTAACTAAGAAAGTTACGTATAATGTCCGACCGAAAAATCCCACTGAAATGGGTAAATAGCAAAATACAGACCAATCCTGGTCTAGACGTCTGTGAAGACGACACATAGGTAGATAAATGAGCGAAAAGTTACAAAAAGTATTAGCACGTGCTGGTCACGGTTCTCGTCGTGAGATTGAATCGTTAATTAAATCTGGTCGCGTTAGCGTGAACGGTGTAGTCGCTAAGCTTGGTGAAAGACTTGAAGACGAGAGCAGCGTAGTTCGTATCGATGGTCACATTGTCTCTGCAAAGATTCAAGAAGAAGTGATTTGTCGTGTACTTGCGTACTACAAACCTGAGGGTGAACTGTGTACTCGTCACGATCCAGAAGGTCGTCGTACTGTTTTTGATCGTCTGCCAAAAATTCGTGGCTCTCGTTGGATTTCAGTTGGTCGTCTGGATGCGAACACTTCTGGTCTTCTACTTTTCACAACGGATGGTGAACTGGCGAACCGCTTAATGCACCCAAGCCGCCAAGTTGAACGTGAATACCTAGTACGTGTGTTCGGTGAAGTAACTGAACAGAAAGTTCGTAATCTAGTAAAAGGTGTTGAACTGGAAGACGGTTTAGCTCGCTTTGAAGATGTTGTTTACGCGGGTGGTGAAGGCATGAACCACACGTTTTACGTTGTTATCAACGAAGGTCGTAACCGCGAAGTTCGTCGACTATGGGAATCGCAAGAGTGTACCGTTAGCCGTCTGAAACGTGTTCGTTACGGCGACATCTTCTTAGACAAGAAACTGCCTCGTGGCGGTTGGATGGAGCTTGACCTGAAAGAAGTAAACTACTTGCGTGAGCTTGTAGAGCTTCGTCCAGAGAAAGAAACCATGCTTGATCTGAACAAAGACAACACGTCACGCAAACGTGAGCGTGCACGCAGCCAAAAAATTCGTCGCGCAGTTAAGCGCCATGAAGAGCGTGTTAACACACCAAAAGGTCGCAGCAACAACCCTTCTCGTCGTAAGCCGAAGAAGACTGCTGGTGACCAAGGCGCACGCAACAAGCATCGTTAATCGATAGCAAAACATCAGAAAGGCTTGCCAATTCGGCAAGCCTTTTTCTTATCTGTTACATAACAAAAGGATCTAAAGCCGATATAGAGCAGGGTGTTTTGGATAAACAAATATCTCAGCTAAACAAAAACAGCAGATAAAAAAATACCAGCACTAGGCTGGTATCTTTGTTCATGATGAAGAAACGTTAATCGCGTTTCCAAAGCATATGGCAGAACTTATGTTCAGGGTCTCGGCTGATTAGCATACGAGCAAATACGTCATCAAGAACGTCATTTTCCTCATTTACTAGGCCGATACGAACCTCTGCATATACTTCTTTGTCGATCTCGAAGCCAACATGTTCAACCCAGTCATCACCGGTTTCAACAAGTTCTGCGGCACCACGATCTTCAAATTGCGCAGTAAACAGAATCACGTCAGCAGGCTCTAGGTTATCTGGAGCCATCTCAAGGAAAATGTCGTACGCTGCGTCGATGACGTCGTCGTAAGAAATCAAATCAGACATGCTTATGCTCGGCTCATGTATTTACGTTCAGCTGTGTTAATGATAACACGGTCACCAGTTGCAATGTACTCAGGAACCTGGATGACAAGACCTGAAGCGAAGCGTGCTGGTTTAGTACGAGCAGATGCAGAAGCACCTTTGATTGAAGGGTCAGTTTCTTCAATCACTAGCTCAACAGAAGATGGTAGTTCAATACCCACTGCAGCACCGTTAACAAGGATAATGTGGATACCTTGTGTATCTTCGTTGATGAACAGCATGTCGTCTTCAACTTCATTGTGCTTGAATGTGTATTGTGAGTAGTCTTCGTTATCCATGAAGATGTGCTCATCTCCGTCAGCGTATGAGTACACAACTGCACGTTTGTTCATTTCTACCGTTTCAACAACGTCATCAGACTTGTAACGCTCATCTACACGTGCGCCCGTGTTTAGATCTGTACAACGCATTTTGTAGATTTTAGCGCCGCCACGACCGCCAGGAGTCGTTACTTCGATGTCTTTAACTAGAAGAGTTTTACCATTAGACTCGATTGCGAAGCCTTTTTTGATTTCACTTGCCTTTGGCATTGTATATTCCTATTCATACTTATTAAGCAAAACTCGGTGATTATAGCGCTAAGTTAGCCGCCTAGCATTAAAATTCATTGCAGAAATTTGTTGTTACTCCCATGACTAAACACCTGAATGGACTTGATTCAGTGAGTCGGCTAAGAGAACATATAGTCCAACTTCTTGAACCATCTGAGAACACGTTTTAAGTCATGTCTCTGCCTGTTATCGATCCTAAACAACCATTTCAACCAGAGTTTGCGCCTTTAATTAGGGAAGTCACCGCTTGTCTCAAAGGTGGACTGGGGCAAAACTTACACAGCGTTTATGTATACGGTAGTGTTGCTCGCAAAACAGCGATCGTTGGGAAGTCGAACTTAGACTTGGTTGTCGTTACTCAATCATCCTTTGAGCACAATCGCGCGACTTTGCTCAACACAATTAAGTGGCGTGCGCAGCAGAGTTACCCTCACGTTAATGGTGTATCGGTCCGTACAGCCTTAGTGAGCGAAGTGGCTAATTTAGATAGTATTTTTACTTGGGGCTTTATGCTTAAGCATTGCTGTGTCTGTGTTTATGGTGATGATCTAGCAGACTGCTTCGGTGATTACGTCCCAAGTTGGGAAATTGCTAAGCACTGGAATATGGATGTGGAAGATTGGATTACGGTGTATCGCAAAAAAATCGTACAAGCGAAGACGATAGAAGAGCAGGTGGCCGCCCAGCGCGTGATTGCAAAAAAGTTACTAAGAGCGTCATACTCTTTGGTGATGTATCGAGATAAACGTTGGTTTGATGACCCTATACAATGTGGCAAGGTATTCTTAACTTATCATCCTGAAAAGCAGCTTGAGATCGAGCGGCTAGAAATTTTACTTTCTGGCCGGGGTATTCCCAAGCGTTCTGTTATCGGGCTAATTGATGCGTTTGGTGATTGGTTAGTCAAACAGTACCAGAAAACAGAGTTTCGTATCGGCTAAAACAACCCCATTTGTGGCGCTGAAAGCCTGTCAAAGTCCGTCCCAATGAAAGGGAGAATCGCATCCGCAACGGGTTTGAGTTGTTTATCAATGTAATGTTGATAATCAATCGGGCTATTGAGGTACTCATAAGGTTCAGGGCCGTTCACGGTAATAATGTATTCAATTCGCCCTTTGTTTTGATACTGTAATGGGCGGCCAAGCTTGGCATTTATCTCATCGGCTAAACGAGCTGCACGCACTTGTGGCGGGACGTTCTTCTGATACTCATGCAGTTTTCTTCGCAGTCGCTTTTGATACACCAACTGTTCATCAAATTCACCGTTGTTAGTTTTCTCAACCATCTCTCGGACATAGTCGCTTGGATCTTCACCATGGAAAATCATGCTATAGAGTGTATTTTGAAATTTCTGTGCTAACGAGGTCCAGTCAGTACGGGCACTTTCTAACCCTTTAAATACAATCCGTTCTTGCTTTCCTTCACCGATTAAACCCGCATAGCGCTTTTTCGAGCCAGTTTCTGCGCCACGAATCGTTGGCATAAGGAATCTGCGATAATGGGTTTCATACTCGATTTCCAACATAGATGTTAGGTTGTACTCAGAACGCAGGTGTTCTTGCCACCAAGAGTTGATGTAATCAACTAGTTGATTTCCAACAGCGTCAGCTTCTACTTGACTGTATGGTCGATTCAACGACACGAATGTGGAATCCGTATCGCCGTAAATCACTTGATATCCTTGCTCCTCAATCAGCACCTTAGTTTGCTTCATGATTTCATGTCCGCGCATGGTAATACTAGAAGCTAACCGAGTATCAAAGAAACGACATCCCGATGAGCCCAGTACGCCATAAAAGGAGTTCATGATGATTTTGATTGCCTGAGAAAAAGCTTTTTCATTGTTCTTCTTTGCCACATCACGTGCTGCCCAAAGCTTTTCAATCATTTCTGGTAAAAAGTGTTTCGTACGATGGAACTGCCCACCGCGAAAGCCAGGTACAGCCTGATTTTCTTCTTTTCCAATATCGAGCAATAACCCCTCAACTAAACCCATAGGATCAATCAAGAAAGAGCGAATAATCGATGGATATAGACTCTTAAAATCCAATACTAAAACAGAATCATATAGGTTAGGGATGGAGTCCATCACGTAACCGCCGGGGCTGGCAATCCAATTTTCAGGGTGTAGGTTCGGAGCAACGTAGCCTGCTCGGTGTATCTGAGGCATGTATAGGTTTGTGAATGCTGCAACCGAACCGCCGACACGATCCAGTTCGACACCAGTGAGACGAGAGCGCTCTATTGCAAAGTCGAGCAGGTGAGTGTGATTGAAAATCTTATTCACTAACATGCAGTCTTGTAAATTATATTTAGCCAGCGATGGTTTGTCGGAGCGGTACATACGATTGATCTCATCCATGCGGTCATGAACGTTGTGGATTTCTTTCCCTTCCCCTAAGAGTTCTTGAGATACAGACTCTAATGACCAAGACCGAAAGTGATAAGTCGCCGTTTTTAACGTATCGATACCGTCCATTACAACTCGCCCTGGAATGGAAATAAACCCTTGTTGGCTTTGAGATGAACTTCTGAAAAAGCTGGCTTGGTCTGCTCTACCAAGCATTAGCTTCATGTTGTGCCATTCTGCTCGTTTGTGTAGCAGACGAAAGTCAAAATCAATGACGTTCCAACCGACAATGACATCGGGGTCGAATTGTTTAAACCAAACGATGAGTGCTTCTAGAAGCGCTTTTTCATCCTTAACCCACTGTATCGGTGTCTCCGAAGGTTCTGGTTCTCCGATCATGATAACGCGGGAATCCATGACGCTGTCTAATCCGATTGAGTAAAGAATGCCTTTCTCAGAGCATTCTAGATCTAACGAGACAACGTTTAACTTCGGCTCATATTGCCCCGCACGGCATTTTGCGCTCTGGACGCGTTGGTAGCCATTGGTGCGAGTCACATTGCCTGTAAACTCGATACTGCCTTTGATAAAACGCTCCATTAGGTAGCGATCGGCGAGGCGAATATCACTTTCATACGTAGTGATATCTTTTTGAGCGAATGTGTCTTTGAGTGCGAGAGCGTCTCTGGTTACATTGGTATAGCAGGCAGCAAGAGGCGTATGTTCAAACGTTTTGAGATCCAAAAGGCGGATGTCGACGAATATGTTTTTTTCTCGTGCGAGTGTTTTTGCTTGCTCTGAGTGTTTCTGAGCGATGAAAAATACTGGCTTCTCACCATTAATAATTAACTGAGTAGGACCTGCTTCTGTCGAAAGCCACAGCTCGATTTGAGTTTGACCTTTGATGTCTCGTGCCTGTCGAGTTAGCAGGAAGCCTTGTTGAATATTCAAATGTGAGAAACCTTAGAAAACTTGAAGAACGTTAGTTTAACACTAAGAACTGTAAAAATAACCAGTAAAGAAAGCGTCTCAAATTTTTGCTGGAATTAGTGATTACAAGTTAGTCTTTGGTGCAAGAGGGACAGTGTCATTTTAAGTTATAGCGTGTTTCTCTGGGCAATATGAAACCTAGTTACTTGATTTATTGTACTTAATGTTGTTAATTGTCTTTTCTTAGATTTCGGTTCTGCTCATCACGCTCTAAAATAATAGAGTGGTTTATGAATAAGTTCTTGCTAAAGTTTGCGTTTCAGCACATATTCATAGAAAGCAATTTTTTGTCGATTACGTTAGTATATAGGCAGTCATACTGATATCCACATTTAACAAATAATGGTTATGTGGGTGCAGAACCAATACAAAGTGTGGAGATACAAGTTTGATAAATGTTTTCCTTGTAGATGATCACGAGCTGGTTCGCACAGGGATACGACGTATTATTGAAGACGTCCGTGGAATGAACGTAGCAGGAGAAGCTGACAGCGGTGAAGATGCAGTAAAATGGTGTCGCAGTAATCATGCTGACGTCGTTTTAATGGACATGAACATGCCAGGAATTGGCGGCTTGGAAGCCACTAAAAAAATTCTTCGCGTGAATCCTGATGTGAAAATCATCGTACTTACCGTTCATACAGAAAACCCGTTTCCAACCAAGGTGATGCAGGCAGGTGCGTCTGGTTATTTAACCAAAGGTGCTGGCCCTGACGAAATGGTGAATGCGATTCGTGTAGTTAATAGTGGGCAGCGTTACATCTCGCCAGAGATTGCGCAGCAGATGGCATTGAGTCAATTTTCTCCAGCCTCTGAGAACCCTTTTAAAGACTTATCCGAACGTGAATTGCAGATCATGCTTATGATCACCAAAGGCCAAAAGGTAACGGATATTTCTGAGCAACTTAATTTAAGTCCAAAGACAGTCAACAGCTATCGCTACCGACTCTTTAGTAAATTGGACATTAATGGTGACGTTGAGTTAACTCACTTAGCGATTCGCCACGGAATGCTGGACACCGAGACCCTTTAGCGTGAATCCTCCCTTCGATTCGGCTTCCTTTCTCAAGACAGTAACTCATCAGCCCGGCGTTTACAGAATGTACAACGCCGAAGCTGTTGTAATCTACGTAGGTAAAGCCAAAGACCTTAAAAAGCGCCTTTCAAGCTACTTTCGAAAAAAAGTAGACAGTGAGAAAACTCGCGCGCTTGTCAGTAATATCGCCAAAATAGACGTCACGGTGACTCACACTGAGACAGAAGCGCTGATCTTAGAGCATAACTACATCAAGCAGTATTTACCGAAATACAATGTGTTGCTGCGAGATGATAAGTCTTACCCTTATATCTTTATTAGCGGTCATAAGCACCCACGGCTTTCTATCCACCGTGGCGCCAAGAAGCGCAAAGGTGAATATTTTGGCCCCTACCCAGATTCTGGTGCAGTAAGAGAAACATTGCATTTGCTGCAAAAGATATTTCCTGTGCGCCAGTGTGAAGACACTGTCTATTCCAACCGAACGCGCCCATGTTTGATGTACCAAATTGGTCGCTGTGCAGGACCATGCGTTAATACCATCATTTCTGATGAAGAATATGCAGAGTTGGTTGGCTTTGTGCGCATGTTTTTGCAAGGCAAAGATCAGCAAGTACTCAAACAACTGATCGAGAAAATGGAAGTTGCCAGTCAGCAATTGCGCTTTGAAGATGCCGCTAAATTTCGCGATCAAATCCAAGCGATTAGGCGTGTTCAAGAGCAGCAGTACGTCTCAGAAGACAGCATGGATGATATGGATGTACTCGGGTTTGCTCAGGAGAATGGTATCGCGTGTATCCATATCCTGATGATACGCCAAGGCAAAGTGCTTGGTAGCCGTAGCCATTTTCCGAAAATCCCACAAAATACAAGCCAGCAGGAAGTGTTCGATAGTTTTCTGACTCAATATTATTTGAGCCATAACGAAGCACGTACAATTCCTTCTCGTATTATTTTGAATCAAGAGTTGGCAGAAGATATTGCGCCAATACAGAAAGCGTTAAGTGAAGTGGCAGGGCGTAAGGTTCATTTTCATACGTCGCCAACTGGCTCTCGAGCAAGGTATCTCAAGCTTTCGAACACGAATGCACTAACGGCGATTACCACCAAAATCAATCACAAGATGACGATTAATCAGCGTTTTCATGCGCTTCGCGAAACATTGAAGTTGGAGTCTATAGCTCGAATGGAATGTTTTGATATCTCCCATACGATGGGGGAAAGCACGATTGCCTCATGTGTTGTGTTCAACAACGAAGGCCCCGTAAAGCAAGAGTATCGTCGCTACAACATTACTGGGATTACCGGTGGTGATGATTACGCAGCAATGGGACAAGCGTTGGAGCGCCGTTATTCGAAGCAATTGGACGTAGAGAAAATTCCCGACATCATCTTTATCGATGGCGGTAAAGGTCAGTTAAATCGTGCGCATGACATCATTTCGCAGTACTGGGGGGATTGGCCAAAGCGTCCTATCATGATTGGTATTGCAAAAGGCGTTACTCGCAAACCAGGTTTAGAAACGCTGATTACAGTCGATGGGGACGAGTTTCATTTACCAAGCGATGCTCCTGCGCTGCATCTTATTCAACATATTCGTGATGAAAGCCATAACCATGCTATAGCGGGGCACCGTGCTAAGCGAGGTAAAACTAGACGTACGAGTGCACTCGAAGGGATTGAGGGAATCGGCCCTAAACGACGTCAGGCGTTACTCAAGTACATGGGTGGGTTACAAGAACTTAAACGTGCAAGTGTCGAAGAAATCGCCAAAGTACCGGGAATAAGTCACTCTTTAGCAGAAATTATTTTCCAAGCATTGAAACAATAAGGAAAATCGCGCAACATTAAGCCGCAATGTGTAAGAGAATAATAAAATGCGTTTGAATATCCCGAACATTCTGTCTCTTCTTAGACTGTTCCTAATCCCTGTTTTTGTGGTTGTCTTTTATCTACCTTATTCATGGGCACCGTTTGCAGCAGCAATGGTGTTTTGGGTAGCGGGTTTTACTGACTGGCTTGACGGCATGTTGGCCCGTAAACTTGGCCAAACTTCTCGTTTTGGCGCGTTTATTGATCCTGTCGCTGATAAAGTGCTAGTGGCAACGGCATTGATTTTAATCACGGAACATTATCATTCAATTTGGGTGACCATTCCTGCGGTAACGATGATTGCGCGAGAAATCATTATCTCAGCATTGCGAGAATGGATGGCTGAAATCGGTAAGCGAGCGAGTGTTGCGGTATCTTGGGTTGGCAAAGTAAAAACTGTTTCGCAAATGTTCGCCTTATGGGTGTTGATATGGCGTTACGATGAATGGATGGTTTGGCTAGGCTTTGCGGCCTTGTATGTGGCAACTTTCTTGACATATTGGTCAATGATTCAATATTTAGCTGCTGCGAAAGACGATCTGTTGAATGAAGAGCACCATTAAATTCTGATGTTAGAAAGCAGGCTTAGTAGCCTGCTTTTTTGTTTTCAGCCCTAAACCACCTACTTCAGTAGGTGGTTATCATCCGTTTCGGCTTTGCCTGTAAAACTACTC
>NZ_JAWOTC010000019.1:0-72048 GCF_033338675.1 Vibrio sp. Vb1574 | reverse complement strand
CTGAAACTCAGTATATTGTTTGATAATTATTCAATTTCGGACGACTTGGTTTTCTGTCCGAATTACGCAACAAAGCCGTTTATTCCTTAGAAATTTAATTATTATCGTCGTGGCTATTTGTTTGTTTTTTACACACGAATGTCGTGCCAATTCGCTTCGATATAATCAATGCAGTCTTACTTTAGTGACGGACCAAATGTGCTTTTCCAGCCAGGAGGGATCCCTTTGAACTCAGGCCATAAACTATATTGATTGTTGTGATTAATCAGCACAAAGAACTGGTTTTCAGGTTCGTCAAAAGGATTAATGTATTTCTCAGACATAGTTAACTCCAATCATAGAAAAATCAGGATTCAAAATTAAAAACATATGACAACCCATCAATGATGCCTCCGCGCCAACACAGGCGTTCATGTCCACCATCAAAGGTGCGAAACGATAACCGATGGTTTTGTTGCTTAAGTTGCTGGTACAGGTCTTGGCTCAAGTCCACCATGATGTCTTCCCCTAACCCAACTTCCATAAAAACACTTAGCTTTACGTTAGAACCAAGGCCAGAATGAACCAATTGACTCATTTGAGTTAAAGGTTCGCTTGTTTGAAGAGGAGAATATTCACTAGGTGGCTTCACTAACGAAAAATCAGGCCACCAGAATGAACCCGACTGACAAACAACCGCACCAAAACGGTCCGGATGGTTCAATCCGGCATACATCGCACTCAAACCACCAAGGCTTTGCCCAACAACAGCCGTACGATTAGCCTCATTAGTAATTGGGAAATAATGACCAACCAACGGCAGCAGTTCTTGAGTGATAGCCTGCCAAAACAAAGGGTTGCAACTGAATTCTTCACTACGCAGCGCTCCATTGATTTCATCAATGAAGACATACAAGGCAGGTGGAAGCTGACCGCTGCTCGTCGCATCGGTCAGCGCACTGAACAGAGGCATGGATTGAGACCAAAATTGACCATCTAAGACTAAAACCAATGGCAGTTCAGCCATTTGGTCAGCGCTGGCTGTCGAATACAACCAAACATAGCGCTCATTACCTAAACACTGGCTAGTCCAAGCCAGCTGCATGCCCGCTCCTGCCTGAACATTGCCATTTTTTGTATCGAACCTTGACCAAGCACTTTGCGATACTGCCTTTGGCATAGATAGCGGCGTTTTCGAACGTCCCCATTCGCAGGCTGACAAATTGTTTTTACTTAAATCATCGCGAACACTAAGAGGAAAAATGGTTCTCAACCACTCCCGATGCTTGGTGCGTTTCTCTTGGTATGTTCCGTGGTACGCTGGTTGGACGCGTTCATGTGTCACTGGAATAAACGTGTAGCTCCCACGCCACGTACTGTTTACCCTTGCCTTATAAAACCAAACATCCGTTCCTTTGACATGAGTAAGCCTTGCCATATCAAAGCTGTGATGATCAGTAATACCATTGATATCAATGTATATTTCCTTAACACTGTCATCCGTGTTTCGCCAAAGAAATAGCAGCTCAACGCTTGTATTATCTTGGGAAAGGATAAAAGGTGTTCCTTTTGTCTGCACCTCGTTCCACCAACATGGGGCTCCTACTTCTTCATTATCTTCAAGCAAACCACTTAAAACACTATTGATATTTTTATTTTCTATTATTCGAAAAGCCTTTATATCCATCACAAATCCAACTTGTACGTCGATACTTCATGCATATCTTCTAGTAATGAGATAGCACAAACTTATATCATCATTGTTGTAAATAATAATAATTATCATTAGTATTATTGCTGCAACACTTTTTTACATAAATGTTGTTACAACATCAAATGTTTTCTTCTTTTTTTATTAAGGAATACTCAGGTCATGAAGCCCATGGATTTAAACAGTGGCATCACCATCACTAATACTGGCAAGACTAAACTTGCCATGCTCATTGGTGTAATTTGCCTTGGAGCCAGCACCACTCTTTCAGCAGAGCAAGTGAACAACAGCAATACTAAGAAAGGCCAAGAAACCCTAACAACCCTAGAAACCATTGTGGTACTTGGTGAAAAACTCGGTGGTACACTTGCTGAGAACACAAGCTCAGTCACCGTTTTTACTGATGAAGCAGACAATGGCGAAGATCAAACATACTACGATCTACTCGATCGCGTCCCGAATGTACTGAATGCCCCTTCTGGTATTCCACATATTCGAGGTGTCGATGGTCGTGGGCCTGGTGAAGGCTTCCTTTCCTTCATGACAGGAGCGACACCAAGGGTGAATACAACCGTTGATGGCGTGTCAGAGTCATGGACTGGTGAAGCCTTTGGTAAAGCCGGATTGTGGGATACAGAACAAGTAGAGATTTATAAAGGCCCTCAATCAACCAACCAAGGCCGAAATAGTATTGGCGGCGCGGTGGTCATCAAAACCAAAGATCCAACGTTCCACTTTGAAAGTAAAGTTCGTGGTGGCTACGAAAACGAAGATGACAAATATCACTTAGCTGGTGTTGTTTCTGCCCCAATCGTGTCTGAAAAGCTCGCATTTCGATTAGCCGCCGAGGGCACAAAGGGTAATACACCAATTGATTACTCGCTGCCCGATAATGACCAATATCCATGGGACCCTTCTGAAGTTGAATCCTATAATGTGAGAGGTAAGCTGTTATTCAAACCGATGTCTAACGATAAGCTTACGCTAAAACTAACATTGGCTAGCCGTAATGAAGAAGGTCAATATACAAATCTGGTTTCTGAAAAAGGTAAGTTTGAATACATTGATGAAAACGGTACTCGACGTCAAACAACCGAAAGCTGGAATGCAAATTTTGACATAAATTACTTAATCAATGATGAATTAACTCTTGATGTATTGCTTGCGCGCCGAGACTATAATACGAAATTCAAAGCTTATCCTCGTACGGACTGGTGGGGTGATGTTGATGAAAAAAACTACACCGCAGAAGCGAAGCTATCTTATAACTCGTTAGATGACAAATACAATGCCATTGTCGGGGTAAGCAGTTTTTACAAAGATCAGGATACGCAAACAGACTCGATGAAGCGTAAAGATAAAGTTCTGACCAACTCAATTTACTTCGATTCAAAAGTCCAGCTCAATAACCGTTGGGGCTTGCTACTTGGCGCTCGTTACGAAAAAGATGAGCTGAAGCGTGATTTTGACCACGCAAGGTTCCCACTCGATTTCAATGCTGATGAAAGTAACGGTATTTTGCTACCAAAAGTCGGTGTAACTTTAAATGTATCAGACAATTCAATGCTTGGACTTACTGCTCGTAAAGGATACAACGCTGGCGGACTTGGATACAACGAGTACCAACAACAGGTCTTTGTGTTTGAGCAGGAAGAAGTCTGGACTTATGAGCTAAGTTCCCGTTCAACTTTCCTTGAAAATAGACTTGGTTTGACTGCAAATGTCTTCTACAACGACTATGAAAACTATCAAACGGTCGTGTATGGTGACAGTGGAAATCGTTTCGACAATTACATAGCAAACATCCCTAAAGGAAAAACATACGGTACTGAAGTTGAAACCAATTACTGGTTTGACTCAGGTCTGGACGTATTCGCATTTGTAGGCTTGTTAAAAACAGAAATCACCGAAGGACCAAGCGGTACTGTTGAAAACTTAAATGGGAATGAGTTCAGTTATGCACCTGAAGTGTCGGCTGGTCTTGGCTTCACCCAACAGCTAGATTCGGGCATTTTCTTTGGTGCTCGTGTTAATCACGTAACGGATTACTTTACAGATCTCGCCAACACCCGAAGTACGTCAGCAGGCGACTACACCATATTGAATCTCAATGCAGGTTATGCCATGAATGATCTCACCATTCGGGCCTACATTAAGAATGCAACAGATGAAGATTACGTTCTTCGCCATAAGAATGATCTTATCGAAATGGGCGGACCTCGTACATTCGGTCTTGTGGCTGATTACCAATTCTAACAACACAAAGTGCTCCGATGTTATTGTTATATAGTAACTTAAGGATGTATTGTCTATTAAGGCAGATAAATCTGCTTTTTTCGTAACGTTTATTAAGTACATCGTGACTTGTGTGTACGGCATGTATAGAGAATAGTATTACTCCCTACCAAAGACAAAATAAAGAATCGCAATTAGTCAACTCAATGGATTCCAAAGGAATCCATTTTTTTCTTCACAAAGCTAAAATGATTAACTACGGTATATCAGTGAATACCTGATGCTCATCAGCCAAGGGCAACTGTTGTACTTGTTGGGCTTCAGCTTTCTGTATGGTTTACTGCATTCGGTTGCCCCTGGACACGGTAAAACGGCAGTGACGTCAATGAGCTTGATTCATGGCTACCGTCGCCGACAAGCACTTGTGTTAATGGCGATTATTGCCGCCCTACAAGCCGCGAGCGCGTGCATTCTTTTCGTGATTACTGCCAAGATTGCAGAGCAGTTTGCTTTCAGCCTTTCCGATAATGTTCGTCTGCTGACGCAAGGTTGTGCGGTGTTTATTGTTTTATTGGCGCTGAAAGAGTTTGCGTCGGTGGCCAAGCGCCGCATCAAGCAAACACGATCTCAAGAAGATGATGATTCCGCAGGTTCTAATGACAATATTTCATGGAAAGCACTGCTACTCATCGGCTTCCGCCCTTGTACTGGGGCGGTGTTAGTTCTGTTTCTCTCTAACATGCTAGGCAGCTTAATGTGGGGCATGGTCGCGACATTCGTGATGGCTTTAGGAACGGCAATGACCAACTCGATATTGGTGTTCAACGCTTTAACGATTCAACGCCAAATGAAAAATCACAGCGCCAAACCCAATGCCAACTTGAGCAATACGCTTAACCTCGTGTTAGCAGTCACCATGGTGGCATCGGGCTTTATTCTCTATAACTTTGCCAGCGTGGCAGGATTGCAGAACTTCGTCAGATAAGTACCGCCAGCAATAAACGCAAAAGCCCCAACACTTGGTTGGGGCTGAATTTACATTGATTTGTATTTCAATACTGCGTGTTACTTAGGCTCGCGCAACAGGTACAGCATCAGCTTCAATGGCGTTTTCGCGATAATGCTGTGAGGCAAATGCGCGTCCATCAACAACCAAGCGCCAGCTTTTAGTTCCTTCGCCTCTTCTTCTAACGTGAACGTACATTCTCCTTCGAGTATTTGTGCAATCGCTGACACTGCTGCAGTATGTTCGCTCATTTCTTCACCTTCGGCGAAACCGAAGATAACGTACCAACCATCAATTGGACGCCAGAAAAAACGGTGAAGCAAGTTGGCAAACTCCCGATTCAAGTCAATTTATACCTGCGAACCTTAAACGGACGATGGGTGGCAAAGCTCCTCGAGCAAGGTTTAAGGATACCGTTGGGGGGAAGACGTTCTTTCTAAATGCACCATGTTGAATAAATACAACATGGTGGTTCTGTGTACGATGTTGACAACTTAAGAGCCCCCGTAATACAACACGAGGATTAACAACGAATAGCATTAGAAGAATGGATTACTTTTAGTAAGGCAAAACCCAATTAACAGGATATGAATGAGTATTTACTCTGTCTTATAATGGGGCAAAGGCGTGTTTGCTATAGGCAGTTCATATCACCTCTGTCAAGTTAAACCGACAGAGAAAAAAGTGACAAACTTTCTTGTAAATGAACGAACTATCAACAAAAGGGTTCCTGTTCTTGGTTGTCATTATCGACTGGTATAACTGTAAGGTGTTGTCCTCGCGGTTATCGAACACCAAGGGTACAAGTTTTATGTATCGTGGCTCTCGAAGAGGTGCTCCAATGCTACGGACCACCGATATCTTTATCCGATCAGGGCTGCGAGTTTACTAGCACTGAGTTCACACAGAGGTTGCTCAATCAGGGGGATATGGATCAACATGGACGGAAAAGGTCGCTGGATTGACAATCTTTTTATTGAGCGACTATTGAGAAGTTTGTAATACGAGGAGATTTGCTTAAAAGATTACAGCACACCCCGTGAAGCAGAGCTTGAAATCGGGCACTACATGGTGTTTTATAATGAGGAGCGTAAACACCAGGTACTCAATGACCTCACCCTGATTAAGTCTACTTTGACAGACAGAGCTACGCTGTATGAGCTGGTTCAATCACTTAAGATATTGGCTTATGTGTCCAGCCATTGGGCTTCACTTCTCTAATCCGTTCATAACAATAAGTTTCGTAGATGCGTAAAGATAACTTATACACCTTTGATAGCTGGCCTGTAGGTACACCAGAACGCTTAATACACGGCTATTGGGAGTTGGGCGTAATGAGGTTTCACACATTTGATAGTGAATGCGGTAAAGAACTTCAAGATACGTACAATCGCATTAACCATGGACTGGGAGCTAATGTTGTGTACATCGACCTAACTTCAATGGGAGATGGTTATCGATACAAGTCAGAAATCTTAGATGTTATTCGAAGTGATCAGCAAACATGGGTGTGGTTCGTAGGCTGTAGAGCGCTTTTGGAGAGTTCGTTGGCGGGTTGGTTACGCTCTATTTTGACGACATACAACCTAGACCACGTTCGAGTTGCTTTTGTGCTTGATAGCCGTGAGCAATTCAACCATATCTTTCAGGATTACTCAGCTCCGTTCTATCAATCTACCATAGCTCTGGATCTCTCAAAGAAGAGTTAGGCATATTCTTAGTTACTATTAAATATTTACTCTGCTCTTTAGCTCGTTCGTATAGATCCAGCCCTAAATGATCCAATTTAAGTGACTAAAGCGTAGCTTTTACGCTCATATCATCGCTAAATCTAACTTTTGTTATTTTTCGGTCGGGTGGCAATTCAAACAAATGAGAAGTTGATACACTTGGGGCATTTTTGATTCTGGTGATTAAATCCGAAACACAAACATACTGGTTCACAACTCATCAATATCAACGTCAATTTCTGGGGAGTTTTCTCTCTGCTTAACTAGTTCTCGGTCTTGTTCATCTTCCTCAAATTCAATTCGGGAAGAGTCAAAAACATCACGTCGTTCAACTAGAAAGTCAATATCCGCCTTATCCGCACCTTCCGAATAAGCCCCCCAATCTTTTTTACTTGTAGTCACGAATTCATCGGTGTGCGCAGTATGACTTGTTAATCCTTCTAAAAGGTCTTTTTCTGGCAACAGTTTTTTACTCATAACTTACTTCTCGATTCAAAAATGACATTAGATAATTTATAGCATAGTGAGCAGCTAGAAATTAGCTCTGAAACAAGGAAAGGGGCAAAAGCGTGTTTTGGGCTTTAGCAACAAGAGTCAGTACCACTTACACCTACTCGATATTGAGGTAGCGTTACTTGGTCGAGGATTTGCTTGGCTTTAAGCCCGGAGTGTTGCCTGGAGTTTTTTTGTTGTCACGTCGACGTTGATCTGGCTTGCCGGTCGACTTGGCTATTGGTTTTGGCCCTGGTTTCAAACCCATGATTTGATCCTTTTATTTAACGAGGTTATTCCTCGTTGTATAATCTTTGGGCAGTGTTGATGGCTTTCAAGATGTGTATGAAAAACAATCTAAAAATATCCCCAATATTTCTTGCTAGTAACTCATGTTTTGATGCGTTTTAAAATGTACTTCGACAAGCTGGAGGCACAAGATGGATAGAATTACCTCGGGCCCACGACGGCTTAGTGTTGAAGAGATACAAGAGCTTCGTCGCGATATGAAAGAATCCTCAGCTTGGTGCAAGGCCGAACTAAAACGCCGACGAGACGCAAAAATTCAAAAAAAATCTGCGCATGGTATAGATGATGGTATCGAGAAAGGTGGTATTTCTAACTAGCTGTTATTTAGATGTATTTTGTGCTCGTTGATATTCGAGTGGGAATAATTTTCCTCTAGACTGTTGAGTTTATAAGAACCAGCCTTCGGGCTGGTTTTTTTGTACTTCAAGTTTGTGAAGAGGTGGCTCAACTTTTTTGTGAGAGATATATACATGCGGTTAAATTAAATATATATTCATTTTAATTGTTTGATTATCATAAATGGTATTGCTATGGAACAGGCTGACGTTACCTCTCTCATTCCCATCCTTATTACTCTTTTCCTCGCGCTGACCACAAGAAATGTCGTTGTTGGTTTATTCGCGGGTGTGGTGAGTGGTGTCGCTATGCTCGAAGGGACATTTGTCGAAAAAGGGCCACTAGACTCGTTTAGTGCATTGATGAAAAGCTATCTACTGCCGCAATTAACTGACAGCTACAATGCGGGCGTCATTTTGCTCTTGGTCTTTATTGGTGGCTTTGTTGCCTTGATGGAGAAATCTGGCGGTGGTGTGGCGTTTGCTAAAAAGGTTACTCAATGGGTTGCGAGTAAATGCCAAGCTCAACTGTCCGCATGGTTCGGTGGTGTGGTTATTTTCTTCTCAGACCTTGGTACACCACTGATTGTTGGCCCTGTTTTTCGCCCTTTATTTGATAAGTTAAAAGTATCACGCCAAAAATTAGCTTTTATTATCGACTCTACTTCCTCTCCCGTCGCAATCTTGATCCCTTTTATCGGATGGGGCGTTTACATCATGGGATTGATTCAAAAAGAGTTTACTGCCCTGAATGTCAGTATGAGTGATTGGGATGCTTTCATTGGTGCGATCCCGTATCAGTTTTACGCCTTTCTTGCGATCGCGATTGTGCCGATTGTCTCTTTCTTCAAATTAGATTTCGGACCGATGGCGAAGGCTGAACAACTAGCAGAGCAGGGCTCCGACTTTGGGAAAGTGCAGGAGTCCATGAATGTGTTTACGCATAAAAATGCAAAATCTAGTTTTGTATGGGCACCTTTGCTCGTTATGCTGGTGGTTCTATGTACCATCCTCGTGCCACACGGTTTTCCATTTCAAAAAGTGGCAGGATCAACGTTTAGGGCTGCACTTTCTTCTGCATATTTCTTCGCGGCCTTCACTTTAATTGCGCTGATGGCGTTTTATGGAGTAAGAAAGCTTTCGGATGGTATTCAGGTTTATCTGAAAGGGATGTCAAACATGATGTCAGTGGCGGTGATTCTGGTATTGGCTTGGGCGCTTAGCTCGGTTGGGAAAGAATTAGGTGCAGCTGCATACATTGCTGAACAAGCTCAAGCCGGTTTCCCTTACTGGTTATTGCCAGCGGTTGCGTTTTTACTGGCCGGTATTATCTCGTTCGCTACGGGATCATCTTGGGGGACGTTTGCCATCATGATGCCATTAGTGATCCCAACTGCCGTCGCGATTGATGCACCACTGTTGGTTTGTATTGGTGCGGTATTATCTGGTGGCTTGTTTGGCGATCACTGTTCTCCCATCTCTGAAACTACGATTTTGTCGTCGACAGGAGCGGGGTGTGAACAGTATGAGCACTTCCGTACACAATTGCCTTACGCATTACTCAATGGAATGATCGCATTGGGGTGTTTTCTTTTAGCTGGAATCAACGCCTCACCAGTGATTGTGCTTGCCGCAATTATTTCTCAGTGTGTGGTTTATTTTGTGCTGTCTAAACAAAAGTCAACCGCGAAGCTAGAGGTGGTTTCGGCAGAACAATAAAGAGAGAAGCATCACAAAGCGGAGGCTCACAGGGTCTCCGCTTTTCTTTTGAGTCAAGGTAACATTTTTCTTGTGACAAAATGTGTGTGAGGACCTATTTATTCATTTTGTCTCGCAGAATCAACGTACTTGGCTCGGTGTTTCGTATATATGATCCACTATATGTCTAGTTATTCCTCGTATATTGTATTGTTGAAATCCGGAGACTAGACATGTTTGCACTCAAACATCTTCCTCTTGCATTGAGTTGTGTCTTAGCAGCACAAGTGAATGCGAGTATGAATATTCAGCCCGATCCGCAAAATCCGAATGGTTATGTTATTGCTCGTGGTGACGTTCAAGCCGTAGAGCAAAGCAAAACTTCTGATCCTATGTATGCCATTTGGTCACAAGCATTAGAGACACGCCCGAACTCAGTGGTTGAAGCGATTGTACCAGGGGCGACAACCAACCCAGAAAACGTGAAGCGTGTAGAGCGTGTATTCCCCGAAAGTGAGTGGGACTTCCTGACTCAAATGGCGGCACCTGAATACACTTACACGCGTTTCCTACGTGCAATTGGTAAGTTCCCTGCATTCTGTGGTGAGTACACAGACGGTCGTGATTCGGATGCAATTTGTAAAAAATCGATCGTGACAGCGTTTGCTCACTTTGCACAAGAAACCGGTGGCCATATTTCGATTGATAACGTATCGGATAATCCGCTAGGGTTGGAAGAGTGGCAGCAAGCTTTGGTTCATGTGCGAGAAATGGGATGGTCTGAAGGGCAAGAAGGTTACACAACAGGTTGTGGTCAAAATGACTGGCAAAATAAGCGTTGGCCATGTGAACCAGGACAAGGTTATTTTGGACGTGGTGCTAAACAGCTTTCTTACCATTTTAACTATGGCGCGTTCTCTGAAGTGATGTTTGATGGCGATGCATCTGTATTGCTGAAAAATCCAGGCTTGGTTGCGGATTCATGGCTGAACTTGGCATCGGCTATCTGGTTCTTCCTAACCCCACAAGCACCGAAACCTGCAATGCTACATGTGATTGACCGTACTTGGGTGCCTTCACAGCGTGAGCTTGATGCTGGCATTGGTTACGGCTTTGGTACCACCATCAACGTGATCAATGGTGGTATTGAGTGTGGAGAGCAAAACAAAGATAAAGGTCAACCTGTTAACCGTATTCGCTATTGGGAAGGACTTGCCGCTCATTATCAAATTCCAATTGAAGCCGATGAGACCAATACCTGTTGGCAGCAGACGCCTTACGGCAGCTTAAATCTGAATGGTGCGACAGACGTGTTGTACACCAACTGGGATGGGAACTGGAAATACTACTCAGATCGTCCGGGAGGCCACTCTTTTGAATGTGAACTTGTTGGTTTCCAAACGGCTTACTCTGCGCTAGTTGCGGGTGACTATGAGAAATGTGTAACTAACTTCTACCAATCTCATGCGGGTTGGCCAGAAGTTCGTGTAGTTGACAAGTTAGACCCAGTGGATCCGGTCGATCCGCCTGTAGGTGGTGTGGCAGCTTGGGATTCTGGCAAAGTATATAACACGGGTGATCAAGTTTCTTACCAAGGTGCTGTTTACGAAGCGAAATGGTGGTCACAAGGTAATGAGCCAACGAAAGGAGACCCTTGGAAGCTGGTTTCAGGCACTCCTACGGAGCCGCCTACAACGGAACCTGAACCACCGGTGACTGAGCCAGAGCCGCCAGTAACCGAGCCAGAACCTCCAGTGACAGGCAATTTTATTCAGTGGGAGCCGGGTGTAACGCAAGTCGCTAACGGCGATAAAGTGACGTACCAAAACAAATGTTTTGTTGCGAAAAATGGCCCAGGAGTGTGGGAAAGCCCAACGCAAAGCAACTGGTTCTGGGACGAGATTTCTTGTCAGTGATCGAGTAAAAAACAACCTAACCATCTATAAAGACTCTGCTTTTTTGCAGGGTCTTTTTTTATATATGTAGTGGTTTATTTATGGAATCTAAGTTTTCAATAACAGCTTTTCTCTTTTGTTCTGGAGCCCATTAAAATTCGCGCGCATTTTTTATCAACATTTTTGAAAAAAGGTATTTGTACATGTCGACAAAACTGGCTAACCCAGCACCGCTAGGTCTTATGGGTTTCGGTATGACCACTATTCTGCTCAATATTCATAATGCAGGATTTTTCCCAATTGACTCTATGATTCTAGCGATGGGCATCTTTTACGGTGGCCTTAGCCAAGTAATCGTTGGCATCATGTGCTTTAAACGCGGTGATACATTCGGCACAACTGCGTTTACTTCTTACGGTCTATTTTGGCTAACATTGGTTGGTCTAATCGTAATGCCTCACATGGGTCTTCCTGCAAGCCCTGCAAGCTTTATGGGTTGGTACCTAGCGCTTTGGGGCATCTTCACTGGTTTCATGTTCATTGGTTCTCTATGTTACCCAACAGCGAAGCAAGTGGTATTTGGCTCTCTAACTATCCTGTTCTTCTTGCTTGCTGCTCGTGATTTCACTGGTAGCGAAGTGATCGGTGCTATCGCTGGCTTCGAGGGTATCTTCTGTGGCGCAAGTGCAATTTACTTCGCAATGGCACAAGTACTGAACAACGAATTTGGTCGTGAAGTGTTACCTGTAGGTAAAGCAAAAATCGCTCGTAAAGTTGAAGCGGTTATCGCCTAAGCTGCTACTCATAATGAAGAAAGGGGGATTAACCATTGGTTAATCCCCCTTTTTTATGTCCTCAATCGGACCACTGCTTTTTCTTATTTATGTGATAACGCTATGTTGATGGTTGCTCAACAGTTTCTGCGCTATTGCTGTCTGCCGTTGGTGCTTTACCCGTTTTACGTCGGTACTTATCTTCCCAGTAATCTGCGCCTTTAATGCCCAGTGCAACAGGGTTAAATGTAAAATCGGTCACACCACGTTTTTGTTGCTCTTCGTAGTCGTTCAGTGCTTTGAGTGCAGGCTTCGACATAAAGAAGATGATCAAAATACCGATGATGTTTAGCCACGCCATCAGTCCTACGCCTACATCACCCATCGCCCATGCTAAGTTGGCGGTTTTCACGGTTCCGTAGAACACGGATGAAATAATGATGACTTTCAGAATAAACATCAGTCCATTTACTTTGAACGTACGACGAATGTAAGCAATGTTCGTTTCTGCAATGTAGTAGTAAGCCAGAATGGTCGTAAACGCGAAGAAGAATAGAGCGATTGCGATGAATGGTTTACCCACGCCAGGTAGTGCGCTTTCGATCGCCATCTGTGTAAACACAGGACCATTTGCACCAATATCCGCTGGTAGGTTTTGAACCAGGAATGTACCTTCAATCGCACCATTTACGTTGTACGCGCCAGTGATAAGAATCATGAACGCGGTTGCTGAACACACAAGTAGTGTATCGATGTAAATAGAGAAAGATTGAACAAGACCTTGCTGAGCTGGGTGATCAACACTCGCTGCTGCTGCTGCGTGAGGACCAGTACCTTGACCTGCTTCGTTGGAGTAGACACCACGTTTTACACCCCAGCCGATTGCTGCACCAACGCCTGCCATTGGTGTGAATGCGTCACCAATGATCATGCCGAAAATGCGTGGAACCTCACCAATGTTTAGAAGGATGATGACAAACGCAGTAATGATGTAAGCTAACGCCATAAATGGCACAACGACTTGGGTAAAGTTCGCGATACGCTTTACGCCACCAAAAATGATGAAAGCCAAAATGACACAAACAACCGTACCAGTGAAAATTTTAGCAAAACTGAAGGTACCAATAGCGGTTTCAATCATGTCACCTGAGCCAAATGCGGCTTCTACTGCGTTACCGATACTGTTCGATTGAACGCCAGGAAGTAGAACACCACAAGCAAAGATGGTCGCGATAGCAAAGATCCAAGCGTACCATTTTTGTCCCATTGCTTTCTCAATATAGTAAGCAGGGCCACCACGGAACTCGCCTTCGTCTTCTTCTTTATAAATTTGTGCAAGTGTTGATTCTGCGTATGCGGTTGCAGCGCCAAAGAAGGCAACGACCCACATCCAGAATACGGCACCTGGGCCACCGAAACCGATAGCAGCAGCAACACCAGCAATGTTACCTGTACCTACACGGCCAGATAGTGAAACGGCAAGTGCCTGAAATGATGATATCCCTTTTGTTGAACTCTTCCCTGAAAGTAATAAGCGCCACATCTCAAAGAAGTGACGAATTTGTACAAAACGCGTCATGATTGAATAGAACAAACCTGCGCCAAGGCACAAATAGATCAGTACCGGGCTCCAAATAATTCCATTCAGAAAATCAACTAATGACTGCATGAGTATTTTCCCTGTTAGTTGTGTTTGTGGTTGTTTTTCACACAATACATTACCCTTTATGTAATGCAATTGTTAACTTTTTTAGCTACAAATCCTTTGTAGCGTGATGATGAACACAGAATGGAGAGTAGTTGTTAAAATTTGGTTCTTGTTGCTTATTTGCTCCTTTTAGGTAGAAGATTTGCCTGATGATTAATTATGCAGCACATTGTCATTTAAATGTGCTGCGATTTTGATGAGTTAAAAATGCCAGTGGTTATGCATTTTGTGGAGTAAGTGTCTGCCTGTTTTTTGTTCAGTCATGTCCTCAGGAGTAACGACAAAGGTTAAGCTCCGCATTATCCATCACTTTTGCTTTTTCACCTTTCATTACGCTTGCTAGCAATTGACCTGAACCACAAGCCATCGTCCAGCCCAGAGTTCCGTGTCCGGTGTTAGTAAAAAGGTTATCGTATTTAGTCGCGCCGATAATTGGTGTGCCATCAGGCGTCATTGGCCTAAAGCCGCTCCAAAACTCAGCTTGGCTGAAGTCACCACAACGAGGAAAAAGATCACGGATGACCATTTCGATGGTGTTTTTGCGCTTTTGTGGAAGGGAAGCATCAAACCCTGCTAATTCTGCGGTGCCAGCTACGCGAATTCTGTCATCAAATCGAGTCATAGCGACTTTATAGGTTTCATCCATCACAGTAGATCGAGGAGAGAAGTGTTCATCTTCCATCGGGATGGTGAGTGAATAGCCTTTGACAGGGTAGACCGGAATATCAATATCGAGTTGCTTGAGTAGCGCTGTAGAGTAGCTTCCAGAGGCCACCACATATTGGTCTGCTTTAAATTGTCCTCGGTTCGTTTGGACACCTATGATCTTTTTGCCTACTGTAACCCAATTGCTTACTTCAGTATCGAATTCAAATCGGACACCGTGTGCCTTAGCAAGCTCCGTTAGTTGTTGGCAAAATTGATGGCAATCGCCCGTTTCGTCATCAGGTAGATGCAAGCCACCAACCAGTTTGTCTTTCACAAGTGCAAGCCCTGGCTCTTGTTCAATACATTGTTCGACGTCCATTAGCTTAAATCGGGTTCCGCTTTGTTCAAGGAGCTGCATGTCCTTTTCAATGGCTTGCAGCTGTTGATGTGTTCGGAATACTTGCAAGGTCCCAAACTGACGTCCTTGATACTCAATGGCGTGTTCTTGGCGTAACTGTTCTAAGCAAACACGGCTGTGGTTAGCGATCGAAAGCATGCGAGCCTTGTTAACTTGATAGCGAGGTAGGGTGCAGTTCGCGACCATTTTACTCGCCCAGCGGATCATGTCGGCATTCAGAGTGGGTTTGATTTTAAGTGGAGCATGCTCCTCCATTAACCACTTAATGGCTTTAACAGGAACACCAGGCGCAGCCCAAGGCGAAGAATAGCCATATGAAATCTGCCCGGCATTGGCGAAGCTCGTTTCCATGGCACTGCTTGGTTGGCGGTCAATGACGGTAACTTGATAGCCTGCTTGAGATAAATACCAAGCAGAGGTTAAGCCGATAACGCCGCTGCCTAATACGATGACTTCCATTGATGCACTCCACACATTTATCAGAGTGCTCAGTTTCTTTTCTTTACCTTTTGTTAACAATCGATATAAATTACACACAGCGTTTAGAAAAACTATAGGCTCAAGGATGAAAAGTAATCTGATAAGTGGTTTGTGTTTATTTAGCCAAGTCGCGGAGTACAACAGCTTTACTGGTGCTGCAAGACATTTACACCTCACCACTGGTGCCATAAGCCAACAAATTATTCATTTGGAAGCGTTATTAGGTTTTACTTTATTTGAACGCCATTCTCGCGGTATTCGTTTAACCGTAAAAGGCACTCAGTTACACCAAGCGACGCAGTTTCACTTTTCGGAACTGAGCAAATTGCTTGATGAGCTCAAAGTAGAAAAGCAAACCAATGAAATTCGTTTGAAGTTGACGCCTTCTTTTGCTTTCAAATGGTTAGTCCCAAAGCTCGAAAGCTTCCATCATGATAATCCGGATATCCAAGTACAAATCTTTGCGGAAGGTGCGCTGGTAAATAGTGAGATAAAAGACTATGACGTCGCAATTGACTATGGTCTTCATCCTTATAGAAATGCTAACGCGGAGCTGATTTTGGATGAGCATCTGCTACCGGTGATGAGTCCAAAATACCTTGAGGATCATGGCTGGCTAAAAACGTTGTTTGGTGAGCAAAAAAACTCAATGCCAGTGAAGCAATGGCAAGAGGCGACGCTACTACACGATGCGATGCCATGGGAAAAAGCGACGCGTGACTATGAGTGGCTATATTGGGCGTCAGCGATGGGGTTGGATTTTAAAACCGATATCGGACACTTTTTTAATCGAACGGATATGGCAATGTCTGCAGCCGAAGCAGGCGTTGGGATTGCGATGGCACGAATGGCACTGATTGAGGATGAATTGACGACAGAGCGTTTGGTTTCTCCATTCAAACCGATTCCTGCTAATGCAGGGTATTACTTGATCATGAACACACGTACGAATGCGACAGAAACGTTTCGTCACTGGTTACTTGGACAGTCGAAATAGCGTTTTATCTCTGTGATTCATCCCTACGTTATTTGTTGAAAAATTGGGCAATATAAGTTTTAAGCAAGGTAAGTGCTTTTCTTGCCGCTATTTGAGTGATGAAAGACAGGGAAGAACATGAAAGACGAAACGCTATCCATCCATTTTGGTTACGAAACTGACCCTACCACTAAATCTGTCGCGACGCCGATTTATCAAACAGTCGCGTACGAGTTTGACAACGCGCAGCATGGTGCTGATCTGTTTAACTTGGAAGTGCCGGGGAATATCTACACTCGCATCATGAATCCGACTAATGACGTGCTGGAAAAACGCATGGCAGCGTTAGAAGGCGGCATTGCTGGATTGGTCGTGAGTGCGGGGAGTGCAGCGATTAACTATGCGATTCTGACGTTAGCGCAAGCGGGCGATAACATCGTTTCTACGCCGCAACTTTATGGCGGTACTTATACCTTGTTTGCGCACATGCTCCCAAATCAAGGTATTCAGGTGAAGTTTGCTAAAGATGACAAGCCAGAAAGTTTGGCCGAATTAATTGATGAAAATACCAAAGCGGTGTACTGCGAGAGCATTGGGAACCCTGCGGGCAATATCATCGATTTAGAACGTGTGGCGGAGCTTGCTCACGCACAAGGCGTGCCTGTGATTGTGGATAACACCGTCGCGACGCCAGTGCTGTGCAAACCCATCGAGTTCGGTGCGGATATCGTAGTTCACTCTCTCACTAAATACGTTGGTGGGCATGGCACCACATTGGGTGGCGTGATTGTGGATTCAGGTAAATTCCCTTGGGCGCAGCACAAAGACCGCTTTCCTGTTTTCAACCAACCAGAACCTTCTTACCACGGCGTGGTGTATACCGAAGCGTTTGGTGAGGCGGCATTTATCGGGCGTGCGCGTACCGTACCACTGCGTAATACCGGAGCCGCATTATCACCGATGAATGCATTTATGCTTATGCAAGGGCTAGAAACGTTACCGCTGCGTATGGAGCGCCATACCGAGAACACACTCAAAGTGGCTGAATTCTTGGAACAGAATGACAAAGTCAGTTGGGTAAGTTATGCCGGATTGCCAAGTTCTGAACACTTCCATCTCGCCGAAAAATACATGAAAGGTAAGCCTTCTGCGATTTTGTCGTTTGGTTTAAAAGATGGTTATGACGCTGGTGTGCGTTTTTATGATGCTTTGAAAATCTTTAAGCGTTTGGTGAACATTGGCGATGCAAAATCATTGGCTTGTCATCCTGCATCGACGACTCATCGTCAATTGAGCGAAGCAGAACAAAAACAAGCTGGTGTGTCTCCAGAGATGATTCGTTTATCGGTGGGTATTGAACATATTGACGATATTCTAGCCGATTTAGAACAGGCACTAAACGCGTAAACGATTCTGTTTTTAGCTTTGGGTTACCCATAGGCCAGCCTTTAAAAAAGCTGGCCTATTTTTATTTTATTGTTTAAATATCAAGGGTTTTGGTGTTTTTGGTTTGTGGCATTCCAAAAGCTCATAGAGGGTGAGATTTATTCTCTTGTCACGTTTGGGTTTGTTCCTGATGATGTGTGCAAGTATTACACATTGGAAGGGACTCAAATGTCTTACGTATTTCACCGTCATTGCCATGCCACGCTACCAATCATCGATAGAGGTGAAGGTGTTTATCTATTCGATAAGCATGGAAAGCAGTATCTCGATGCTTGTGGTGGTGCTGTGGTATCAAACCTTGGCCACAGTCATCACGCCGTTAAAAAAGCCATGTTGGAACAGATCGAGCGAGTGCCATTTGCTCATACTGGATTTTTTACTAGTGACAACAGTGAGCGCCTAGCAGAATTGATTTGTCAGCACATGCCTGAACAGTTCAACCATGTGTACTTAGTCAGTGGAGGATCAGAAGCGGTGGAGTCGGCACTAAAAATGGCGCGGCAGTATTTCGTGGAATCAGGTAAGCCAGAGAAAAAGCAATTCATCGCGCGTCAGCAAAGTTATCACGGCAATACCTTGGGGGCTTTGGCTGTCGGAGGTAATGAATGGCGACGTGAACCGTTCAAACCTATCTTGCATCCGAGTCATTACATTGCCCCGTGCTATGCTTATCGTTATCAGCAGAGTCATGAGTCGGAATTGGGTTACTCATTGCGAGCGGCGAATGAGCTAGAGGCAAAAATTCTTGAGTTGGGGGCTGATAATGTCATGGCTTTTGTCGCCGAGCCCATTGTGGGAGCCACCGCTGGAGCTGTGCCTGCCACACAAGGTTACTTCAAGCGTATTCGCGAAATATGCGACCAATACGATGTGTTATTGATCTTGGATGAGGTCATGTGTGGCGTTGGACGCAGTGGCAGTTTTTTTGCATTTGAGCAAGAAGAGGCAGAACCCGATCTGGTGTGTATGGCTAAAGGGCTTGGTGCGGGTTATCAACCTATTGGCGCGGTGGTTGCGAATGATCGAGTCTACCAAGCTATTGCCGGTGGAAGCGGTTTTTTCCAACATGGCCATACCTTTATGGCGCACCCTGTGGCGTGCGCTGCTGCCGTGGCAACCATTCAAACCATCTTCCAAGATGATTTATTAACGGCGGTGAATCAGCAAAGTGCTTTGCTGCGTAATGAGCTTACTTCTGCATTGACCCATTTACCGTACATTGGCGACATTCGTGGTAAAGGCTTGTTTATGGGCATTGAGCTGGTGGCGGATAAAGAAAGCAAGGCGCCTCTGAGTAAAGCCACATTGGCAGACAAACGCATCAAACAGCGAGCAATGGAAAATGGCTTAATGTGTTACCCAATGGGCGGAACGATTGATGGCGTTAATGGGCACCATATTTTGCTCGCACCGCCATTCATTATTCAGTCTCATCATATTGATGAACTAGTCGGCAAACTCTCACTGACGTTAAAAGAGGTGGCGGAGACATGGAAGTAGCAAACCAATATTTGCGAGAACCTATCGCTATTATCGTGGCTCCAAACGGCGCAAGAAAAACCAAGCACGATCACGTCAACTTACCCATGACAACAGACGAACTGGTTGCAGAGGCTATTGCTTGTCAAACGGTAGGGGCTGCCATGATCCATTTGCATGCTAGAGACGCCAACGGACGTCATTCATTAGACATCGACGACAACATGGAAATTTACCATGCCGTGAAAGAAGCGGTGGGAGAAACCATGATGGTTCAGCTCACCACAGAAGCGGTGGGTTTATATTCTCCGCCACAACAGCGGGCGTTAGTCAAAGCTGTGAAACCTGAAGCGGCTTCTTTCGCATTGAGGGAGTTAATCCCCGATCGCGCAAGTGAGAAAGAAGGGCATGCCTTTTTCCATTGGTTGGCAGAGCACAACATCGTGAGCCAAATTATTCTCTACGATGCAACCGACATTGAACGTTATTTCCAACTACGCGATGCGGGCGTGTTACCTAAAACGTATCAGCATGCCTTAGTGGTGTTAGGGCGTTATCACCAAGCTCAACAGTCTTCGCCATGGGATTTACGAGGTTTGAATTTGGCGCGTTTTGTCGAGGAAGAAATTCGATGTGCCATTTGTGCTTTTGGCGCGCGAGAGCAAGACTGTTTAGCGAGTGCGATGTTACTTGGATTCGATGTGAGAGTTGGGTTTGAGAATAACCACTTCGATGTGGCAGGCGAATTAGCAATCAGCAACGCGGCTCAGGTGGAAGCTCTACGCGATGTGGCGCATCGCTTCGCGATACCTTTACACAGTGCGCAAAGTTTGCGTTCAGTTTTGAAGTAAATCTGTTCGCGGCAAGGAAAATAAAGAAGAAAGTAAAAAGGCTCCACCGGAGCCTTTTTGGTATTTGTCGTTAGTTTTCGGTTTGCACTGCGGGTTGACGAGCGGGATGTTTGATAAACACCGCGACAACAGCCGCTATCGCTAATGCAAAACAGTAGTAAGAATTAGCAACTACTTCAAGTGGCGATAGGTTGAATACGGAACCTAGCAGCAGTACTTGAGCACCGTAAGGCAACACGCCTTGCACCACGCATGAGAAAATGTCTAACAAGCTTGCTGAGCGGCGAGGAGAGACATTATTCTCTTCCGCCAGTTGGCGAGCAACGCTGCCCGATACAATGATGGCTACGGTGTTGTTTGCCGTACAGCCATTGACCATCGACACCAAGCCTGCGATACCTAGCTCACTCGCGCGGCTGTTGGCATGCTTAGAGTGGCTAGAGCCAAACGCGTGGATAAGGCTGCTAACGAAATTGGTTAGGAAAGCAAGGCCGCCTTGACGACGCATCAGTTCACTCAAACCACCAATTAGCATGGACAACAAGAAGATCTCTTGCATGTTACCAAAGCCTTTATAAACGTCTTGGGCTAGATTAGTCAGTCCGTAATTGTCAATCGATGCCAAGCTCACGCCGCCAGCCAAAAGGATACCAATCGACAGAACCACAAACACATTCACACCAGATACCGCTAGGATCAAAATAGTGATGTACGGCAAGACTTTTAGCCACTCAATATCGCCAGTTGCAGGCACTTGAGTCGCTGTACTGTTGAAAGCGAACACTGCAATCGCGATCAACGCCGCAGGTAAAGCAATACGAATGTTCTCTTTAAACTTGTCTTTCATCTCACAACCTTGAGAGCGTGTCGCCGCGATGGTGGTGTCAGAGATGATAGAAAGGTTATCACCAAACATAGCACCGCTCAGCACAACACCAGCGGTTAACGGTAAGCTCATTCCTGCTGATTCAGCAATCCCCAACGCTACGGGGGCAACGGCTGCGATGGTACCCATCGAAGTCCCCATTGCTGTTGCGATAAAAGCAGAAATCAGAAAAATGCCCGGTAAAATCATGCTGGTTGGAATAGCGGATAAACCAAGGTTCACTGTTGCATCAACACCACCAGAGGCTTTTGCTACCGCAGCAAAGGCACCTGCAAGCAGATAGATCATACACATTGCGATGATGTCTGGGTGGCCAACACCACGCATGAAGTGTTCGATTGAGCGGTTAAGTTTCTCTTTACTTAAAAGAAACGCAATGATGATGGCTGGTAATACCGCGATGGGTGCAGGCAGCTGGTAGAAGGCAAATTCCACGCCTTGCAAAGATAAGTAAGTGCCTACGCCAATAAATAGCGCAAGGAATACAATTAATGGGATCAGTGCGACCGCAGACGGTGCAACTGTTTTAGTAGTTTGTTGGGAACCGGACATGTAAACGACAATGTTAATGATAAGAGAGAAGAGCAGACTAATATCACATTTCTACATTGTCAACGTCTAGACGTCTAAATGGCTGTTTAAATTTTACACGTAAAGAAAAAGATAAAAGCTCGTGTTGCGTATCTCACTGATACCACGAGCTTTAGTTATGCGCTAATGAAGAGACTGTCGTTATTGCATTGATTTGGCTTTTTTGCGTTTAACAATACCTAAAACCATCCACGTAAATAAGACAGCAGCAAATGCCCATACCAGATATTTGTATTCGGTGTACAGGTTGCTCAACACGCTTAAATGTTCAAATGTAAAGTGAGTTAACAAGCTGAATACCAATACCCAAACCGTCGCCGCGAGGGCGTTACCGAGCAAAAACTCTCTACGTGGCATTTTCGCGATACCGCATGCAAGAGGCATAAATTGCTTCATTCCTTCAATAAAGCGGCTGACCACCAAGCACGTAGGGCCGTATTTCTGGATAGTCAATTGAAGCGTTTGCATCTTCGGGCCGGAAATGTAGCCTTTTTTATCTAACCACCCCTCAAAGTAATAACCGATTAAGTAGCCACAGGTATTACCAAAAAAGCAGCTCAGCCACGATACCATCATTACCATACTTAGGTTCATGACTTGTTCTGACGAGAGCAAAGATGCCGCGATCATCAGTGATTGACCAGGCATCGGGATACCTATCCCTTCTAGAAATATACTGACAATCAGCGCAACGTAGCCGTATTGCTCAAGCAAAGGCTTCATTGACATGAGAAGTTCGTTAATATGTTCCAAAAGCTTTCCCCTAATAAAAGCGGAACGAAGTTGGAGTGATACTCCGAATGTCCTATTGGGTCAATTCTTGTTTCTCACCGTTGAGAAAAACTGACATGCCTCTGATAATTGCGCAGAATCAACCTGCAGCTGGCTTTACTCGCCGCCACGCTCTTTGGTAGCGGCGAACTAGGGAGATCCTTATGACTCTTTGGCTTTGGTGAATGCGCCATACAAATCAAGGCGGCGATGACGTAAGTTGGTGACAGAGCCTTCGGTATTAAGCTGTTTCAACTTAGTCAAATCAACATCAGCGAAGATTATCATTTCGGTGTTGGCGCTTGCTTCTGTCAAGGTCGCATCGTGTGGGAAATAGATATCCGACGGTGAGAATACGGCAGATTGTGCGTACTGGATATCGACATTATCAACACGAGGTAAGTTGCCGACACTGCCCCCAATTGCAACGTAGCATTCGTTTTCGATGGCTCGTGATTGGGAACAGATTCGTACTCGTTGGTAGCCATTTTTTGTGTCTGTCCAGAAAGGAACGAACACAATTTGTGCGCCTTGCTCGGCGAGCATTCTTCCCAACTCTGGGAACTCGCTGTCATAACAAATCAGTATGCCGACTTTGCCTGCATCGGTTTCGAACACCTGAACATTGTCACCACCGTCGATCACCCAGTCTTTTTGCTCATGGGGCGTGATGTGAATCTTATATTGAGCGTTTATTTCACCATCTCGTTGCAGTAAGTAGGCCACATTATACAACTTGCCATCTTCGATGACGGGCATACTGCCAGCAATAATGTTGATGTTGTAGGTGACTGCCATCTGCGAGAAGCGGTTTTTGATCTCTTCTGTAAAGCTAGCCAAAAAGCGAATTGCTTCGACGGAATTTTGGTCGTTTTGCAAGCCCATCAGCGGCGCGTTAAAGAATTCAGGGAATAGGGCGAAATCGGCTTTGTAGTTCGCAAGAGAAGAAATGAAGAACTCAGCCTGATCGAGCAAGTCCTCTAAGTCATTCATGGCGCGCATTTGCCATTGCACAACACCAATCCGAATCAGTGTTTTTTCTACATCGTGTACGGATTGAATATCCTCTTCGTAGAAAAAGTTATCCCACTCCAGCAGAGTTGCGTAGCCTTTAGAAGCACTGTCCTCTGGCAAGTAACCACGCATAATACGTTTGACATCGAAGTCGTTTGCAAGCTGAAAAGACAAAATAGGATCGTGAAGCTCACGGCGTTTTATCTTGTCGATGTATTCAGCCACGCTCAGTTCGTCAGCATATTTGTGGTAATTCGGGATGCGACCACCGGCTAAAATTGCTTTGAAATTCTTACTCCGGCAAAGTTCTTTACGCGCATCATACAGACGGCGACCTAAACGCAGCCCACGGTAGTCCGGGTGAACAAATACATCGAGACCATACATGGCGTCACCGGTCACTTGGTTTTGGATGACGTTGTTTTCGGTAATGATGTCGGTATATAGATGAGGAAGAGAAAAGCGGTTGTAGTCCACTTTAATGGTTAATGCTGCACCGACTATTTTTCCGTTATCCTCAATACAGATTTGTCCATCAGGAAACTGATGAATGAGATCCATGATGGTCAGTCGTGGCCATGAGCCACCAACATCAGGAAAAACAAGGTCCATTAATTCCGCGAGCTCTGGGTAATCGGTCGGCTCAATGGTGCGTAAAGAGAGTCTTGGCGTGTTGCTGTCCATATCCTACTATCCATTTATCCTTTTTAAATAGTATGGATGAGAATGCCATAAATTTGAGCAGACAGATACCGAAGTCTTTGAGTTGTTTTGGTTTACCTAAACGAGCTTAAAGAAACAACATTAACTTAGCTTGCTCTTCAGCCATTCGTGAAACACCGCTACTTTTTTAGCTGAAAGTCGATAATTTGGAATCATCACGTAATAACCATAACCGCTCTGTAAAGAGAGGTTGAGAACATGCTGAATGTCCCCTCTTAAAATCGAATACTGCGCCATAAAATCAGGAAGCAAGGCGAGCCCTTTTCCCATTCTGACAGCTTCGCAAGCTAGGTAAAAATGTTCGACGCCTACAGGTTGATAGGTAACGGGAGATTCTACAGTGTAGACCGCTTTAAATTGCTCCCATAGCTGAGGGCGAGTGATTTGAGGTATAAACGGATAATTACTAACAGCGTGCACACTCTCAATTGCAGGAGCATTTGTGCAACCGACTAATAACAATGTTTCTTCGCACAGTAAGTGGCTGTATTCATAATGTGTGGATAATGGAAGGCAGCGAATATGTAAGTCACTTTCGTTGCTCGAATCTTTGACGTTCCCATCCCCGGTACAGACTCTTACTCGGATGTTAGGATGTTGCTGGTGGAAGTCATCAATATTAGGTATCAACCAAAGACTGGCAAAAGAAGGGGTTACGTCCACGGTGAGTAATTCTTGCTTTGAATCTGACTGGATTAAGTTGGCAGTTGCATGCTGAATAAGCTCCAAAGCTTCTGTGACTTGCGGCAGATAACGCTTGCCTTCTTCGGTTAACTCAATACCACTCGCCCCTCTTTGTATTAAAGGTAAACCCACCAATTGCTCCAGCGATGCGATTTGTTTGCTTACTGCGCTTTGCGTAATACATAGTGCATCCGCTGCTTTAGAGAAACTGAGGTAATTAGAGACCGCGACAAACGTCCTTAATGCTCGAATAGAAGGGTATTCACTGCCTTTTAACATACTTCAGTTCCATTAAACTCTGCTTAGGCAAAGAGTAGAATATTCACGGCTTGAAGCAAAGTAAGATGCAACGTATGTGTGATTAGCTTCCTTTCTTATAAAAACTAGCTAAGCGTTTTTTGACGGATTAATCTACAAGAGTATTTTAGATGTTTATTTAATTTCTTTGAAAAATCTACAAATTAACAAGAATCTTTTTCACATCAGCGATTAACCTCAATTTAGTATTGTTTATATATAGTAAACAGACAGCTCTTTTTTCTATTTTTGTTCGGCGATCTTTAGAGGATTGTCAGTATTCTATAAAATTAAATATATTTTTCATTAATTTAAAGTTGGCATTGCATTTGCTCTTTACTATTCGAACCTTCAATGGAACTTATATTAGGAGAACGAAATGAAAAGCAATGTTGTTACTTTGATTAGCCTTTTTTCTTTAGCAACGTTTAGTACTTTATCACATGCTGCGGACTCCAACGATCATGGTGTATATGTTGGCGCCAACTACGGTTACTTAAAAGTTGATGGACAAGATGACTTTGATGATGACAGCGATGTTATTCAAGGTTTAGTTGGTTACCGTTTTAATCCTTACTTAGCGTTGGAAGGTGGTTACATTGATTTCGGTAGCTATGGTAATAACCTAGCAAATGCCGAAACGGACGGCTATACAGCAGCTCTAAAAGTTACAGCCCCTATTGCTGATCGTGTCGACCTTTACGCAAAAGGCGGTCAAATGTGGTACTCGACGGATTACAACGTTGCTGGCTTCCAAGGCAACAAAGATGATGAAGGTGTATTCGCTGGTGCCGGTGTTGGTTTTAAAGTTACTGATAACTTCTTAGTTAACGCAGAATATATGTGGTACGACGTAGAACTCAATGCGGAGAATGTCGCGAACGGTGCAAACACGGAAACAGACTTTAACCAAGCATCACTAGGTGTGGAATATAGATTTTAATATTGTTAACAACTCTAAGCCCTAATAAAAAGCGAAGCCTAAATAGCTTCGCTTTTTCTGAACTCAATCTAATTGAGGATAATAGAGCGTTTTTTAGAATAATTGTTCGTGCCTTTTACTGTCACTCTACTATATTTAGAGCATTTCTAACATGACTATCTAACCTTCTTACTAGTCTCGAAAAACAAAGTTTTATCACTCTATAAGTAATACTCGATAGGTCGATCGCTGCGCTACCTGACATTACATTCATGTGACCTAAAATACCGCGAACGTGTTCTGTATACTCGTTTTTTAGTTTTGAGATGTACGCCATAGCTTTAGCTAGTTGATCCCAAGCAGTAAGGCCTACAGTTGCTATTTGTTGTATTATATGACCCAGACCTGAAATTCTTAATAAGGTCAAAATTGAAGAGACTATTTTACTTACCCAACCATCAGTCATCCGAGCATTATATCTATTGTTGAAGTCAAGAAATACGTTGCGTTCTAGGTAAGCTTGAGATTTGGGTTGTAGTGCCGACCACTCATTACTTGTAGCGGTATTGACATAACCCGGAACAGATTTTTTTCCTAGTCCATGAGCGCAGAAGTAGATGCCAGAACTTCCATCTAGCCGATACTCAATACCACCGTGAGTAAATGGCCAAAGAGGAGACATAGGAACTGGATCTGCGCCATGAGTGCAGCGATAGGAAGAATCTAACTCCCTTCTTGCGTATGGTTTAAAGCCAACTTTTGGTGCGCCAAAAGTATATAGATGTACGCTATAGCCGTACTGACTCTTCACCCAATCTGCCGCTAATGAAGCAAGAGCACCACCTAAACTATGACCTACACAGTGTATTGCCTTCGGTGCTTTCATGTTCTTTTTCGAATAACCAGCGATGTATGCTGCAAGTTGTGGCTTTATCGTATTGAAGAGATTTACAAAACCTGCATGTACCCTGTAACCGGATGAGGTACCTGATATCCCAATGTTTCCATCGGTCATAATGTCGCCGATGTTTACTTGAGTGCCACGGAAGGAAAATACCAAAGTATCGGCAAACTCGCCCTTACCTCGACCTATCGCTACAAAATCTGATGTCATTCCACCAAATCCCATAAAGCCACTTGTCGTTCCTTTTTTGACATCATTCCTTAGATCAAATGTAAAAAACTTTGCTATATAACCACTAACGTTACGAACATTAGTTGCGAATACAGAATAAGGGATTTCTGCGATTCTAGATGATAGTTTTGGTGAGAGTGATTGCATTCTTTAATTTCCATATAAGTCAGAGTCAATATATCCAAATAAATCACATTGACTATTTACGTAGTAGTCATCGTTTTCGTCATCATCAATTGAAAAAGCAAAGTACTTAAGAGGGTTTGCTGCATCACAGACTAGATTAGCCATATTGTTTTTTACGTAATCCTCTATTTCATAGCCATCGAACGAACCTTCCCAAATAATAACACTTTCATCAATATCTAGTTCTGTGGTTAAAACAATAGTTACATAATGTTCAATAAGCGGGATCTTAACGCTCTCTTTGTTCTCATACACAGGAGAAAATTCAAACCGACCATTGCTGTCAGTAAATGTTGATAAGTCTATTGATTTTCCTGAAGCGCTTAAACCAATACTAAGACTAACCTTTTGGTTATTAATCGGCTTCCCTTTTTTTGTTAGCACACCATTGATTTGTGGTGTGTATTGGTTAACTTTATCGCTATTCAATATACTCTCTCCAAAACTCATATTAATGCTCAACAATATGATTGTAATAAATCCAAATAAGTAATTTCTCACATCGACTTTTTTCATTTTAAAAATCTATAAATATATATGTATTGTGTTTTTTTACAATATTTAATTTTAACTATGTGATTAATATTGCATTGCTCTGTAACTTGTGAATTTGAAAATTACATTTTTAGATTTATGTTTATCTATTTGACCGATTTTTATTAGAATTAATAAAGTTTAAATCTGGAACACTCAGTCTTCGCTAATCTTAGGTAGTTATATTGTATTGGATTTTTGAGGCTTTCATCAGGTAATGTGAAAGCAAAATAAACGAGAGCTACCGAATGATAAAAACTCTATAAATACTAGGTTTCAGACAATGAAATCGTATTGAAAACAGTTAATTATTCGCTTGGTCAAGAGGTATTTTTATTGCTTTACATCGTAATGCTAGATTGACTTGATAATTTATTTTTCCGCCAATTGTGATAACCAAGAGCAAAAGAAAAGGCTTATTTAGTATCTTTTGATGGTTAGTGATAAACCCAAATTGTTCTACTTTAACCCATCATAATTCTATAACTTAGATTTAGCACTCGTAGTTGTTGATAACTCAAAAACTTAGAACACTTTAAATCGAAGAGCATATAGACACACTTTTGTCCTTGGATGAGTTCTTCTGAACTTCCGTGTAGTTTTGGTGGTGTATTTATGAGCGTATCGTCTGTTACTTAATACTCAACGAGTTTTTAAATCGGCGTACGTTCAGAGTTATGCAGTAATGCTCGTGAAAAGCTATCAGGTAGCATGAGTGCGTGAGAAAAGAAGACAATGTGGATAGTGGGTTATTGATACAAAAAAGGCCACCCGAGGGTGGCCTTTTCCAAATGTTTGGTGGGCTGGCGTAAGTTGATCTTAATTTTTAATTCATTGATTTTGTTTTCAATTATTCGGTTTGATTTTAATCGGTGTACCTTGTGGTGTACCTATTGTTCTCAATAACGACGAAATTAAATCTTAGTCGTACTTCAGAAGATGTCTTCCAAACGATGGTTTGTTAAACAATTCATTGACAGATTGCTTGCTATCTTTGTTTTTGTCTGGGGTTTGGGTTTCACCGTTCGTCTCCTGATCTCCTCTACCCTTTTTAGCATCCTTTTGATCTGCTAATTCTTTGTCGATCAACTCTTTCAATTTTGCCTTAATCTCGTTTTTTGCGTCGCTGCCGGTAAGATCGATGAGTTTCATCCAGTCCGACTCGCTGAATGTTAGGGTTTTTTCTTCTTTAGTCGTCTTTGGTACTTTACCTTTTGCTTTGTCCCTTTTACTTCTATTGAATTTCTCAACCAATTTGTTTTCTAACTGTTTAAACGTGTCTGGATCGTTCGTCGCACAAAGTACATCGAAAATACACATGATTGTTTGCTTTTGCTTATCGATATCCTCTGTCATGGATAACCCGGTGTATGGGTATTTTTTTGTTAAATATCGGTAATACCGATTGATTAACTCAGCGTCATCTGTTTTAAAGGCTTTTCTATCTGCATTTCTGTTAACGAAAACAGTCTCATATAGGTTTTCTATATCCTCAAGTAAGCGGTATGTGCTTTTCTGTTCCCTTGGTGATCTTGATGTGATGATGACTTCTAGTGCACTAACAAGATTCTCGTAGGTCGAGAGGTTTTTGTTTGGACAGATTTTGCTTAGCGGCTCTAGGTAGTCGGTGTCTTTAAGTAAGTATTTTACTGCTGAAAAACTTTGTGATTTGGATTGATCTTTTGACTCTGACTTGGCTTCGAAAGAAAATTCAGTTACAGGGTAGCTAAGCTCTGTGTTGCCTGTGTCAACTATGGCACGAGCGATAACAACAAAAAAGTAAAGGGCCCTTGGCTCTCTATCTAGCCATCCGATGTGATTGCTAAATTCATAACTAATCTCTCTTGATTGAGCAAAAAGCTCGTCAATACAATCGCCTAGTTTATATTCTTCCCTCTCGGATAAGTGTCCGCTATCTAGTTTTTCTCTCGCAATTCTTAATTTATTACTAATCAACTCACTTAATGTTAATTCAAGGTTAGCTTTCTTGTGATTATTAAGACTAGTAATTGTTTCGCTATATCCAAGCTCTGTTTCAATGATTCTAATATATCGCTTTAATTCGTTTTCAGTTGATTTTTTTATTAATTCTAAATAGCGATATGAACTCATCCTGAATCCTTACGTAAGATTTTTGTGGGAATGTTGTAAGAAATATACAGGTTTTATTGCAGATTTACAGTGGTTTTTTGTTTTTTAGTGTGGGTTTCGTGTTGTTTTTATGTTGGTTTTTACCGTTTCTGTGTTTTCTTAATTAGTCAACTTTTTTTGAAAAAAGTTAGTGAGTGAGATTGACCTTTCAAATACTAATTTTATTTACTTGAATTATTACTGCTATGTCAATCATTATATTAGCATGGTTGAAATTTAATGTAATATTAATCTTTAAGTTTCGAGTTAGTGATTTATGATGAAAGTAATATATGGGTGGTGAAATAGATGGTGCAAGTTGAGTTTGATATAATTATTAGTAGGTAAATCTGGATTTATGCTATGGTTTTGGTGTGAAAGTTATTTTCAACTTGTTGGTATAGGTAATATACATAACCCCATCAACTACTAAAATTTACGTTACTCCCAGTGTGTATGAGAGACACACGAATAGGGATAACAACACCATGAATCACCAGTACACATCTGAAGACAAATTCAACAACTACGACCTACCTCAACCAACGAAACGAAAGCAACGATTCTTCTATCGTAAGTTTCACCTCTACAAGATTTCTCAATTGATAGAGAAAGCATTGAAGTATCACCCTAGGCTATCCGTGTTTCGGATAGACCTACACTTACCCGAAGATTTCGATGATGCAGATTCGAAAGTCATCACTCGATTCTTCAAATCTCTAAATGCCAAACTGGACGTAGATATAAAACGTAAAGAGAAAAGCTGGGGAAGGGGGTTGAGAAACAAGACAAGTTACATCTGGGCAAAAGAGAAGAATACCTCTGAGCAGTACCACTACCACGTTGCACTCTTCCTGAACAAAGATATCTATTATCAACTCGGGGATGTAGGAGCATCAGACGGCTCTCTAGCCGACTTGATTAAGCAAGCGTGGTGCAGTGCTATCAAACAGGAGAAACCAGCATTAGTTCATTTCTGTAAGAATGGTGTGTATCGCTTAAACCTGAAAGCATCGGATATTGAACAATCGAAGAATGAGCTATTCAAAAGGGTGTGTTATTTCGCTAAACCTAATTCAAAGGTATACGGAGGGGCTATGAGAAACTTCGCTACTAGCTCTTAATCCCCTTAAAAAGTAACGGCAGTACCAGTTCCTGTGGGAATCACAACAAACCACAGGAACCAATCATGATTCATCAACTCAACGTGGCTCATCAAAGAGCCCACATCATCACTCATGACAGAACGTTTAATGGGAAACCACTATACTACTTTGGGGATGGTCTCGTCTTCGAATACCTAGAGGGGATAGACCGAGTGCTGACTGAAGTACTAAACCAATACCCAAGAATCTATGCTGTTCACATCAACCTAAACCTACCGAGTGACTTCATTGGCGATTACTTAACGGTGTTTGCCCACTTCTTTCGTATTTTAGAATCGGAGACTAATGAGCTCTGTAAGGACAAATACACCGACAGAACTTATCAATATCAGCAAACGGTCATTCGATATATCTGGACGAAGGCGAATGAATCCACCAGCAAGCACCATCATCTTATCTTGCTCTTTGATAGGGATCTCTTTCAAAACTTCGGTACTGGTCGAGAGGGTTGGGGCCGTTTTCTTTACAAAAAAGTGAGGAAGACATGGGATAGGGTGGTTGAAGCTAATTACAGTCAACCATGTTCAGGGTTAGCGTATTCCCCTACTAATGAGGGCTTTGAACTATTCTCCGATACAGAAACGTTCCCGCTACAGTTAAACGAGTTCTTCTATCGAATCAGTCGTATTGCGAAGCCCATTGCCAACCGGAACGATCACCGCAACAAGAGCTTTGGTTGCAGTCACAACTCACCTTAAAAAAAATACAGAGCGAGTAATGCCTATGTCATTAACACACAAAAGGTATTACTCATGGCGAATAGAACCTACCTCCCAAGCATTACTCTAGATAGAACTTTTGAAGATTACCCGCTGTATTACAGCGATAAGGGGTTATACGAGTCAGCACTGACCTCGATGGTCGATGTCTTTGAACAGGCACTCAGTCAGTTTGACATCGCTCTCGCTACACGTCTGGACTTATACCTGCCTAAAGATCATCAAGACACTGATCTCAGTACCCTTAAGGACTACTTTGAAATCTTAAAAGAGAAGCTGAACACCGATTCGTTGCATTACGTGTGGCGTAAGCGAGCGGATAGCCGTTCGCACCATTATCAAGTGATGTTGTTTACTGATTATAAACAGCATTTTGGTGATGTTATTTCCATGGACAAGCGTAACGAAATTGTGGGGCATCTGAAAACAGCTTGGGGAGAAGCGATGAAAAAGCACTACAAAGGTAATGAGCGTTCAATGGTCCAACTGAACGACCGAGGGAACTATAGCTTGGGCACACGCTGTAAAAGCAAAGACACAGACATTAAGAACTGTGTCTATAAACGGATGAGCAGTCTTGCTGAAGCTTGGAGCGAGACGCGTTATTTCTTTGGCTCTAGCTTGGAGTAGACCGACTGCATTTTTTTACAGTGGTGGCTTATCCCATGGGTATATACAAGAGGAGACAATTCCCATGAGATTTCTACGATTAAAAGAAGTGATGTCACTAACAGGGTTAGGCCGTTCAACTATCTACAAGTTCATGGCAGATGAAACCGATTTTCCTAAGAGTGTGCCACTCGGCGGACGAGCGGTAGCTTGGGTCGAAAGTGAAATAGAGGAATGGATGGAATCACGTCTGAGCATGCGAGACAACGCCGAATCCTTTCAGTAACACAAACATCAAATCACACTATCAACGGGGCGCTGGCTAAGTAAAGTCATGCGCCCTTTTTCAATTAGAGAGATAAAAAAATGAGTTGTTCAATTTACGTAGACGGCGCTGCACCAAACAACCAACACGGATGCAAACGAGGAGGCATTGGGCTGGTGGTCTTGGATGAAGACAACGAGATTGTCCATGAAGAGAGCATCACCATTGACCGAAAGACGGATTGTGCGGAGCTGGAGTTACTGGCATTTATCGAAGGGCTGGAGTATGCCGAAGATGGTGATGTTATCTATTCAGATAATGATTACTGTGTTAAAGGTTTCAACATTTGGCTTGATGACTGGAAAGACCGAGGGTGGCGTAAAGCGAATAAGAAGCCGGTTAAGCATCGGCAACTCTGGAAACAAGTCGATGAGCTTCGTTCTAGAAAGTATGTCGAGGTACTTAAAGTCAAAGCTCATTCTGGTGTTAGAGGGAATGAGATAGCGGATTCGTTAGCAGTTGATGCTGCTAGAAGCAATACAGACTGATATAAGTAAGGCGGCTTGTAGGTACAAATCCAACAAGCCGCTATTGCCTGTAATTTACGTTTTTCTAGATGACATATAACTGAAGATGGATACGATGCGAAATCGAGAATCGTTGGGAACTCTGTCAACCGAAACTGTCCTGATTTCTCCCCTTGGCCATCTTTAATTGTGACATTCACTTAGTGTTCTACGGATAAAGAATTTTGATGTAGAAAAAGCGAGTTTGGTAACAGTTGTAGGCTCGATCAAGAACTTAAACTGTTGGTATCGTTCCTCCATCTATCACGTATTCTCCTCCTGTTATTGAACTTGCGCGCTCTGAGACTAAGAACGTTATTAAATCTGCAACTTCTTCTGGTGTATTTGGCCTACCAAGTGGAATGCCTCCCAATGAATCCATTATAATTTTTTTTCCTCCTTCAAAATCTGTGTTTGCTTGTTTTGCTACACGATCAACAAGCTTCAGAGCCGCTTCAGTCTCTATCCATCCGGGAGAGACCCGCAGCACGCGAACGCCATACTTGGAAACTTCCTTTGAAATAGATTTACTGTATGCGGAGAGCGCGGCTTTTGATGCTGCATAAGCGGTCGTAGCTTCCGGCAAAGGCAGCGAGCTTTGTATTGAGGTAACATGAACGACTACGCCTTTACGATTGTTAACCATTTGGGGTAGTAACGCTCTATCTAGCCTTACAGCGGCAAGCAAATTCAAAGAGAGTTCATCGAACCAGATATCATCATCTAGCTGCTGGTAGCCCCCACTTGGACTTTTAGAGCCTCCTAGAACGTGCACTACAATATCAATAGAACTGAATTGTTCTTGGACCGTTTGGACCAAGATTTGACAGCCATCTTTGGTAGTGAGATCGGCTTGAACAAACGTTAAGTTCTCGGAATGGATTTTTGGTAATTCTCTGGCTGTTGTAATAACTTTAACACCTTGAGCTAAAAGTGATTTTACGAGCGCTAGACCTGTTCCTCTGGTGCCAGCTGTCACTAATGCCGTCTTATCCTTCAGTGATAACTCAAAACTCATACGGTGATCTCCAGTTGGACAATTTGTTCATTCAGAATTTTAAACTCGTAGTGCAAAGTAACCGGACTACCAGGGAAATTGCCTTCCACGATTGCCTCCACAACAGTTGTCTCCGCTTTATCAGAAACATGAATTGGTGTCGATGTGTACTGATATTGTTGGCGTGAATCAGTTCTCCATTTGAGTATGTTGCTTATGCCGACATAATGAGTCTTTTCATCAATGACGACTGCATTTGGGGCAAATGCAGTCCTAAATACTTCATTTGATGCTGTAGCATCAAAGTAGATATTAATAGCTTTGTATGGCTTTAGATTTAAAGATGATGCAGACATTTGTTCTCCTAGAATGACTATTGTTCAATTCATATAGAGTGTAATACCTCATTATTAATGTTATAAGTGGGATTGTTGTTTATGAACCATTGATTAAAGTGGGATAGTTATGGCGTCCATTAGTGATTTGACCGCTGTTAGTGTATTGGCAAGAGAACGCAACTTCCGAACGGCATCTGAAGTGCTTGGAGTTTCAACGTCTGCATTGAGTCGGACCATTGCTAATGTAGAGAATGAAGTTGGAGCAAGGTTGTTCAACCGCACAACAAGAAGTGTTTCTTTAACAGATGCTGGAAGGCATTTTCTTTTAAAAATTGAACCAGCACTGATTGAAATTAACTTAGCAATTTCTGAAGTCAGAGATCTTCGCTCTGTGCACAGAGGAACAATCCGTATTAATGCAGATGAAGCGGTCGCTAGGCAAATAGTAGAGCCACTAATTGCAACGTATCTAAAGGAATATACTCAAATGGAAGTTGAGTTGATATGTGAGGGACGCTTAGTCGATATTGTTTCAGAAGGATATGACGCTGGGATCAGAAGTATAAACAATATACCAAAGGATATGATTGCTATACCGTTAGGAATCGACCGTAGAATGGTAGTTATTGCTTCTCAAAACTACTTAAAAAATAGAGATATGCCCTTAGTACCAGATGACTTACGGCATCACGAATGTATTAGAGAGAGATACCCCAGCGGGAGGCGATTTAAGTGGGAGTTTCAAAATAATAATGAATCCATCGCTATAGACGTTCCTGGAAGATTAACTGTCAATTCATATAGTTTAGTGTTGGATGCATGTATTGCTGGTGTTGGTATTGGTTACACAAGTTACCATTTTGCTAAACCTTATATTGAATCCGGGCAGCTTTGTTCGCTACTGGAAAAGTGGACGCCGAATTGGCCAACACTTTGTCTCTATTATCCTCAAGGTAGAAACGTTACTTCTTCTATGAGAGCTTTTATAGATACACTTAAAAATTCACATAAGTCCTAATTAGACAAGTGATTAGAGAGTTCCTTTTATACTTACTTGTGAAAAAGGCTGACTTAGAGCAGATAAAAAACAGAACAAGAATCGATGACTTTGGCAGATAGTTGATGAACTTCGTGCAGACAAGTATGTTGAAGTCATCAAGGTCAAAACATTCTGGTGTTAGAGGGAATGAGATAGCTGACTCGCTAGCAGTTGATGCTGCTAGAAGCGATATTGCCTGTTATTTGCGTTTTTCTAGATAACATATATCTGAAGGTTGATGCGATGTGGGAGCGAGAGCGTGTTTATGCCCCATTCCGAGTTATCAATCCATCACGCACTGTGCGTGATGCAACAAACTCGATGAACTCATTAATTTGTCCATTGTTTGTCGAATCGCCAAGTACAATAAAAGGCTTTCAAGGCCTTCTAGCAGATAGCAACTTATGTGATAGGCCAATCATACTAGCTATCAATATCAGCTTTTGATAGAGGAACTTCGAGCGGTCAGATGAACATGCTCAAAATTATTCATAAAGAGAAATTATCATGGTCAACCTAACTGAAATCCTTTGCAGGATACTGGCTTTCACTCCAACGCTAAAGGTTCCTGAAGTTAATCTTCAGACCAATACGTTTTAGTTTTAGTCCTCTGCTACAGAAATATAGATTCTGTCAGCACTCCATAACTCTATTATCTTTCTAGTCTTCTGAGCATTCCAAAAGCATTTCCCGAATAGAATCAATCCAGCACCTTCCAGATCTCGTTTCTCAGCGACATTGAATTGTTTAAGAATCGAATCCTTGTGGCGTTTGATAGGAATACCAACATCGTCACAATCAGCGGGATTCAACCATTCTATCTCTGTATCTGAGTGAGAAATCGTTCCCCAATACATTTTTGGTTTTGCTTCTTTTGGTGAGTCAGCCGCTTCAGCATCAGAGAATTTCACAAATAGATTCTTTGCTTTGTATTTGTATCCCTCATCTATCTCAATCAACGATTCTGATTCTGCTAGATTGCTTCCACGCAATAAGCTATTTAAAGCCTTTTCAAACCCAAGAAATTTCTTTCGGACTTGGGTAGGGCTTTGTGAGTGCGATTTAGTAGTGCCTGATGAGACAGGTTTATCTTTCTTAAGGCGGGATGTATCACTAGAATTGGATACCTTTGATTCTTTAGCAAAGAAATCGAAGACGACTTCATATTGTTCTGAAAGAATTTGGTTAACTTCTACAGCATGCCTTACTTCTCGTTCTTTTTGCGGAGATGAGCGACCTTCGTTACATCCTTCAGCATGGTAACGTGAGCCAAAACAAGCCGCTTTACCGTCTATACTTCTCTTACGATAGTAGGCTTGTTCACCGCATTCAGGGCATTCGAGATGCTGTCTATACTTTTCGATCTCTGAGTCAGAAAGGTTCTGAAAAACGAGAATTGAATATGTTTTTCTAGTATCTACATAGGTGCATACAGCATCAATCATTCCGATAACCTCAGAGTTAGTGTAACCTATTGCTTTTTCTTTTATTCGCAGAATTGATGCAATCGATTTGTACCATGAATGATACAAAACTTGAACTAAATCAATTGGCAGACAAAAAGAAGTCATATTCAGTTGCGATTACTGCGCTCGTTAGCATAGATTCAGAAGTGATTGGAGTATTATCGTGATTAATTTGAACAAAGATCAAAATCTTGCTTGGTGCCATGCCGCATTGATTCTTACAAAGAAAGTGTCGGCAGGTAGTGTCACATCCAACAAAAAATTGAGGGAAATGCTGACGAATATAGGGTCTTTAGAAGACATCTATAATCAGCACTTCGGGATGATTCCGATAGAGGAAAAAATCGAATCTCAATTGGATAAGGCATACAGCAAAATCGATTTTGATTTCAAAGTCATTACGATTAATGATCCCGAATATCCAGAGAAGTTGAAGTCTGTCGAGGGCGCAACACCAGTACTTTACTGCCGAGGTGATACGAGCCTATTGCATTTGGATAAAACCATTTCGTTTGTAGGCACTCGTGAACTATATAACCCAGAACATGTACGCCATGGTGATGCGGTAATAGCAAGAATGCTTAACGCTGGCTATCAGGCAATTGTCAGTGGTCTTGCTGCTGGCTCTGATACATTAGGGCACCAAGCGGCAATCAAGCATGGCGGTAGAACTATCGCCGTTCTAGGTACTCCTTTAGACCAATACTTTCCTAAAGATAATAAGGAACTCCAAGACGAAATTGCCAAGAATCATCTTTTGGTTTCTGAGTATCCGATAGGAATTCGCAGTTTTGGTTCTTTCTTTGCAAACCGTAATAGAACCACCGTAGGGCTATCGAGCGAAGGTGTTGTTGTTGCTCGTGCTGGTGACAGAAGTGGAACTCAATACGCAATAAGGCATTGCGTAGAACAAGGGAAACAACTGTATGCACTAGAAAACAACATCTATGAGCCTGAGTATCAATGGGTTCACAAATACAAAGATAATCTAAAAGTGATCAGGCAATAGGTTCATTGTTTTTGCAGAGGTCTGCACATGAAACTATTGATTTTTGATCTGGACTTTACACTGGTTAATACTACCACTTGCCAAGATTACTTAAAAACTCGAGCCGGAAGAGAAGCCATTGTAGAAAAGCTGGATTCTGGCGAAGTCGTCACTGAACTTTATTTCGCTGATACGGTTGAGTACGTCAATTCACTTGTTGAACGCTTCAATTCTGGTGAGTCTGATACTCTACCTATTGTCCTTTCTGATTCCCCTCAATCGTACTGTGAGAAAGTCCTAGAGAAGCAGGGCTTTAAGATTCAACCTGATTTCATTTACGGTAATGCGCACAAGCCTTGTACTGATTGGGAAACATTGATCGAAGAAGTCAAACGATATGAGTTGGTTGAAGAGAACGTTGTATCGGATTTCCTTGTTGTTGGCGATAGCCCACGAGATATTTTTTTTGGTCATGAAAGTGAAAGCCCTTCAGTATGGGCAAAATGGGGCTATAACGCTGATGATCATATGTTTCCTTTCCATACATGTAAGCCTACTAGAACAGCCAACACATTAGACGAACTAAAGGGTTATGTTGAGGAATTCATTGAAGGTGGAGAAGAGGTTTTTGATTATGAAAAGCCAAACTTTCAAGACGATTGGGATATTCAAACGATTGATCTTGAGAACTACCAAGTTCATGAAGTAAAAGCCATTGGTCACGCTCGTGAGTACGTACCGGAATTCCATGAGTTCGATAATCCTAACTATATCGCTAATTTCTTTGAAGTTAACTGGATGCTGAAGCCAGCAAAGGATGTTCCTGAAAGTGACTTGTGGAAGAAAGTTCCACAACGTTTCTATAAGCAAGGCGGAGGTTTTGCTGAAGCGAAGCATTTGATTCAGAAGGCTGGTGGCTACAAGTTTTTCTTTAAAAGTTGGCTGGAAGAACAGGGTGTCACAGGTAAAGTATTGTTAGTGCCAGTACCTAGCAGTGTTCCCGCAGAGTGCAATAAAACTCACACTGTGAAGTTAATCGCAACATGGTGGGAGCAATGGCTTAACAAAGAAAAAGATATCAAGTTTAAATTGATTCATGAAAATCTTCTGATTGAACGATTCCAACCGAAAATGCCTACCCATGCTCAGAAAGGTAAGCGCTGTATTGAAGACCAATTAAAGACTATGGGATTGTTTAGAGGCGTATTAGGACATTTACCTGATGATATCTCAGCGGTAGTGTTCTTGGATGATGTAACGACTTCTGGACAGAGTATTAATGCTATGGCAACGATCTTCAGAGAGTTGAAAGTAGTAGCTGAGCATATACCATTATATGGTTACGTCTGGTTCAAGACGCATCATCCAGAACCAGACTTCGATTTCGACAAGTTGATTGAACTTGCTGATAACGTAGCGGCAGACAATTAGTAACTGTAGTTGCATCTAAAGTGCTCCATTTGCTGTGAATTACAGTCACTAGGAGTGGCACAATGTTGATCAAAACATTCAATCTATAACAATGTAAGATATTGAATTTTAATAATATTCTTTATTGGCGTTAGACTGACGTGTATCGAGTGTGCGAATCTAAAAAAAGGAGGTCGATATGATCTCCTTTTTCATTTTTATCAGAGTTGCCTCTAACTCATAAATGTCCATAAGAGTGTTCTAGATGGGAAGCTTAGGTATAGAAGCAAAAAAAAACAATGGGAAGCGTAATTGCTCCCCATTGTCATTTTTACCACAGCTGGTGGTATTATTTTTCTGTGATGGCTTCACAGCCTTCAGGGACGGCGATGGTCGATACATTCTTGCCTTCCTGTTGCGCCGCTTTCACATCCATTTTGTATTGAGTGCATTTGCCCACACTGACGTTGACGGCTCCCGAATCTGCGGATGAATTACCGCCTAGTGTTCCACCAGCAAATGCGGAAGAGGTTGAGAAAACTAACGCTGAAGTGATAAGTAGAAATGACTTGTTCATAGTTAATCCTTACGAGTTGGTTGAGTGTGTTATTTGGGAATTGAAAGTTAAAAGGTGTAGACAAAGGTGCCAGCGCTGGAGGTGACTTCGATTTCTTTCACGTTGTCCACGGTGCAGTTGTTGCTGTATCCGGTGTAGGTTTGGCCGAACTTCAATGAAACGTTTCTTGATAGCTCGGAGGTTGTACCTGCGGGTAATCGGCAGTTTCCTCGGTTAATCACCACATTGCTTATTACGGTGTTGTCGGCGATAGCTTGTAGGTCAAAGACCAATGTTCCCCAATGCGAGTTAGTCGATATCGACACTTCAATGTCTGCCGTTGCTGCTTGGGTCTCTTCTTGGTCGCCACAGGCGGCAAGTCCAATAAACAGGATGGTCATAGCGGCGTATCGGAGTAGGGTGTTGGTTAATGTCATAACTGTGCTCTCCTTATCGGTGAGGGAAATTCAGGGTGTACTGATTCCATCGTGTTCACGCATGAACCGCTCAAGATTGAAATCAGTCGGATAGGTAAAAGAAAACGTCGATACACTGGCCTCATCAATCAAAGGCAAGGCTAGGGTGCGTATCGTGTGTTGACCGCATAATTGAAAGAGCAGCAAGAGCGCGTCACACTGAACCGAGAGTCCCAGTGGCTCAATGAGCGCCTTCTCTTGCTGCAATACTTGGCTAGATATCTTGAGCATACGGTTATGCAGTAATGCCGTGTGTACCGCATTCAACACGTGCCGTTGCTCGTCACTCCACTCGCGAATCGTGGGCAATGCCACATGCACTTTTCCCAACCATTCTTGCTCTTTTGAATGTGCTGAACCCTTGCGTGGTAAGGGTTTGTCTCTCTCCGAGGAGGACCCTTGTCCATAATTCAGTGCATCAGGAACTAGCGGTAGTAAGTACTTGTTGGTCAGTTGCCAATAGAGCATTTCCTGTCTGTTGAGCTTCAGTAATTGCTCTGAGGTTTTCCGATAAACATGGGGCATGCTCATCGAATCACACTCCACATTAAACACCTCCACAATGATGTCATCGAGGTAGCGTTTAATGCTGCGAGTGGTGCGGTGGATATCGAGTAGGGCTAACTGCTGCTGCAACTCCCTGACGGTGATCCATCGATGTTGAGGAATAAGCATCAGCGTGTGCAGCAAAGCGGATAACCCTTCAATGCTGGTTTTATTGCTCATGACTACGCTCTCAATACATCAAAGCTCCACACCGGAGTCGGACATTTAATGTCGGGAGAATAGATGTGGGTCAGACACATAATGTCCAACGGTTAAAATGCAATCAATTCGTTTCATAAAAGTGTGAATTAATTAACATTAACGAGGTTTATGCTTATCACTGAGCTCGGCAATGGCTGCCAATAATCCAATCAACAGCACCACCAGAAACCCTAACGTGGATAGGGCTCCGATGGCACCGAAGAACGGAGAAAGTGAGAACAACGTAATGAGGGCAGTGACAAGTTTGATGATTTGTAGAAGAAGGGAAGTCATGAGTTATTGCGGGGTGACGGCTATCTCGTTGTAGGAGTCCATATCGATATAAGCAAGAAAGTTATTCTCCCATAGCCGATACAGCTCTTTGGCATCACGGCTACCTTGCATCGGTAGCCAGCCACGATAGGCCACAAAGAACTGTCCAACCCGAAAATCAAAATCCAAGTTGCGCTCTAGCTCTGGGTAGTAGTTGCCCATATAAGCAAAGTCAGTGATGTACTCAATGCTCCATTCTCCTGTTGAAGTTTGGCAAATCGCAATCTCAACCGGATGGAAGCCGCCTTCTTCCGCGCTGTATGTTTTATCACGAAAGTTAAACACCAGATAACGGCTGGTGGTCAGTGCTTCATTAGTCAGTAAATAAGTGGTCAGTTGCTCACTTAACAGCTTATGCAGTTTCTTAGACACAGGTAATAATGATGCTGTGAAGTTTAATTTGGACATAGTGGGTCCTCCTTGTTTCAGGATTCAAATAAGAAATAACAGAGTGAGAATTATTGGAATGTGCCGACCATCGTCAGTTGAACGTCATCAAAGACGTTTCTGGAAAGGTGGCGAGCAAAGGCTTTCATCCATACCGAGAGCAGCTCTTGAACTTCTGGGTGGGATAAATCCGTGCTCCCCGCATCGGGTTGATAGCACCAGCAATTAGCTAGGTGAAAGTACAGCTCAGGCTCAACGGTTGTGCTGTTGTCATCGGGATAAGAGAAGCTGGCAAAGAACACTACCAGCCAAGGGCTTGAGGCTGACTCTCGTTTAAGCTGCACCTCAATCGGATGCAAACCTTGTCGATGTCGGTAGTAACTCATCTGACGGCAGTTGAGCACGAGTCGCTCTGCGTTATCTGGGAGAGTGTATCGATTCAGAAGTGCTTCTAGTGACGCATGTAAAGCATCATCAATGCACAGTTCTCCATAATGTAGCTCAATCATAACCACCCCCTTTCGGCAAACGAGGTGCAGGTATCGCCTGTCACGATATGGTCAAGTACGCGAACGTCCACCAGCGCTAAAGAGTCCTTGAGTCTTTCGGTTATGCGTCTATCGGCTTGAGACGGCGTTGAGTCACCGGATGGATGGTTATGGGCAAATATCACTGCTGCGGCATTGACTTCCAACACCGCTTTCACCACTTCTCGCGGGTAGACGCTGGCCGCATCGATTGTTCCATGAAACAGCTCTTTAAATTCAATTAGTCGGTTTTGGTTATCCAGTAGCAATAAGGCAAAGACTTCACGCTCATAGCTGCCTAGCTTACAGCGCACATACTCTTTGGTGGCATCCGGGTTGGTTAGCGCATCACCACGCACGTAGCGCGTAGCCAGTATCTCAGCCGCATGCTCCAGGATTTCATTTTCCTGATAGCGTTGCTGCTTTTGGTAATCGGGTGTTTTGGGGTTCATGTCAGGCTCCTGTCGGAATCAATGATGGGGTTTCACATTGATGACATATGCCTGAATATTTTTGGGTTGAGCTCTGGAGGGGGATAAGCTCAATTATGTGCATTATTTTTAACGTTAGAGTCCAATACCATGAGACCAAATTGGTTGTTTACACATGTTGAGGAAAAGATAAATCCTTTACTGAGTCGATGGGTGAGAGAAAATCCAATGCTTAAGTTTCAATACTGTGATTTGTGAGCTTGATTTCATACTTCCTTTGAACTCTATTGTTTTTATGTTCTAAAACTAATTAATGATAAGGCTTTAGGGATATGGCTCGAATCACAAAAATTCGCAAGGAAAAGCTATCAATTTATCTCGCACGAGATAGCCATAAACCGATATCAGAGCTCATTAGATTAGATAATGTGAAAAGGCCAATTCAGCTAGATTTACCAGATACAGAGTTGGCAGAGCTTTACATTAAAATCCAGCCGCCTAAAACCGTGCCTCCTTGGACAAAAATCTTTACTGATAGCAAGCAAGTTGAATCTCAAGAATTTGGTACATCTTCAAACGTCGGAGCCGTACTCGTGGTGAGAGTAGCTGGCTCAACTTTCGTTTTATCATTTGGTATGGGATTTCACCTAATTAAACAAGAGGCTATTGAACGAGATTTTGGGCTGAAGGTGACCTTGAACTCAGTTGATCCAGACAAGCTCAGAAGCCTAGACAAAGCAAGTTATGACCACAACCCTTTAAACTCTAGAACTCAGAGTACTAGAGATGTGGATATATTTAATCTTCACCTCGATTCAGAAAGCGAGATGCTGTACGCCATTACTGGAACTTCTCAAGTTGAGCTATTTGGTAGTCATGTAACCGGTCGTGATGCCTTGACCATTGCAGTCGAAACCGATTTAGCTAATCTTCCTAAAATACTGTTGGAGTCTGTGCAACGTTATAGAGCAAAACTACCGGCTAAGTTTAGTTGGGTTGAAGACATAAACAGAGTTCGAGATCTTGATGAGGTAGAAGTTCTCGATATGGAACTCGATAGTCACTTTGAGTTGGGGCAATACGATGGGTTTTGGCTAGGTGAACCTGAAGTGGTTGATTGGGAGTCTCAAATTGGTTACTCCTTCCATATGTCCCCAAGAGCGGTTCGCCATGTAGTGCTTTCTTTAAACGATTATCTTGTTTACTTGGAAGGCGCTGTACCAAGCGTTGAAGCAATGAAACATCATGTTGTTCACGTTAACAATAGTGAATATAAGTCTGTGAAGAGTTGGCCTGTATATCGTTGCTTATACGCAGAAATTAGCTACGGTTCAGACCAGTACATTTTGCGAAATGGAATTTGGTACAAGGTTAATCAAGATTTCGTTACTAGAGTTGATGATTACCTTGCGAGTTTGAATGTCCACCCTTACCAGTTCCCTGTTTATAATCATGATAGGGAGGAGGATTACAACCAGCATGTGGCTGCCAATGATTCTAGTTTCTGTCTTATGGACAAGAAAAATATCAAGATTGGAGGTATTTACGACAAATTAGAACATTGTGATCTTATTCGAAATGGTAACGAGTTTATTCATGTGAAATTGTATCGAAGCTCTAGCACATTGAGTCATCTTTTTTCTCAAGGTTTTGTTGCGGCGGAGGCGTTTATCAAAGACGAGTGGTATCGCGAAAGGTTGAATCCTAAACTACCAGCATCAATTAAGCTTCAAACTCCAAAAGATAGACCCGATCCAAGTAACTATCATGTGGTCTATGCCATTGCGACAACAAAAAATATTCCTGATGAACTTCCATTTTTTTCTAAAGTAACATTGAAAAATGCACTCAAAACGCTAGTCGCGCTCAACTATAAGATCTCGTTAGCCAAGATTGATGTAGATCCACTGCTATTAGTGAAGAAGAAATGCAGGCCGAAGTTGTAAAGAGCAACGACTTTATACTGGGTTCACATAATTGCATATCAATCGTTCGAATGATTGATAGCTACAATCTTCATCATTGTTCATTCCTCAATTTTCCCATATTCTCTCAATATTAATTTTTCAACAGAGCCGTCTTGAGCTAACACTCTGAAATGAATGATCAAATTTTAACCTTGAAAGAGGTGGCTGTTTACCTAAAGTTGGCTGAAAAAACAGCATATAGATTGGCAAGCGAAGGAAAGCTTCCTGGTTTCAAAGTTGGCGGTTCATGGCGTTTCAAACGTGAAGACCTTGAGGCTTGGATCGAAAGTCAAAAGCCCAAAAACTAACTAGTGTGATCTACAAATGCTGTGTCAGGTGATGTTTATTTTCCAGTGAATCAACTCATTGCAGACAGCACACAAATTAATATATTTCACCGCATGGCGGTGAGTCGAATTAAAAAATTTCAGGTACCACAATGAACTTACAAGACAAAGAACAAAGCGCCAAACTCTCCAGTGCTATTTGGCGTATGGCAGATGACCTATGGGGTGATTTCAAACACACCGACTTTGCACGCATCATACTGCCCTTTTTGCTACTGCGTCGTATTGAATGCGTGTTGGAACCCACCCGTGAGGAAGTGCGCAAGTTCTATCTGGCCGAGAAACAATCGGGCATTGACCTTGGTTTAGTGTTGCCAGAAGTCGCGGGATTCGCCTTTTACAACACCAGTGAATACAGCCTGGAAACCTTAGGCGCGTCAGATACAGGCGACAACCTAGAACACTACATCAGCCAGTTCAGCAAAAACGTTCGTACCATCTTTGATGAGTTCAAATTTGGTCAAACCATAGAAGATCTGGAAAAAGCCAAGCTGCTCTACCGCATGGTGAGCTACTTTGCCAATCTCGACCTACATCCTGATGTGGTGTCTGATCGCGTATTGTCAGATGCCTATGAAGAGCTGATTTTTAAGTTCGCCAGCTCGGTTAATGAAAAGGCGGGGGAATTTATGACCCCGCGCGATGCCGTGCGTCTTGCCACCAAACTGGTACTGGCGGCAGATGAAGATATCTTTAGTGAAAAGGGCGTGATCCGCACCATCTATGACCCCACCTGTGGTACGGGCGGCTTCCTTTCCGATGCTATCAGCCAAATTGAAGAGATGGGCAGCAGCGCCAAAGTGGTGCCTTTTGGTCAAGAGCTCGACCCCGCGACTCATGCCATGGCACTGACCAATATGATGATCCGTGGCTTTGATGCCAACAACATCAAACAAGGCAACACCCTATCAGATGATCAGTTACGTGCTGACAAGTTCCATTATGGCCTTGCCAACCCGCCATTTGGCATTAAGTGGGAAAAAGCCAAGAAAGAAGTAGAACGTGAGCACAAACAGCTCAAATACGCTGGTCGCTTTGGCCCTGGTCTACCAAGTATCTCTGATGGCTCCATGCTGTTCTTGTTGCACTTGGTATCAAAAATGGAAACGCCTGAAAATGGCGGTGGCCGCGTCGGCATCGTGCTCTCAGGCTCGCCACTGTTTAACGGTGACGCAGGCTCAGGCCCATCAGAAATCCGCCGCTGGCTGCTAGAACAAGACTTGGTAGAAGCGATTGTTGCTCTGCCAACCGATATGTTCTTCAACACCGGAATTGGCACCTACATCTGGATTTTGTCTAACCATAAAGAGCCAAGACGCAAGAATCAGGTACAACTGATTAACTTGGCAGACATTTGGTCACCAATGCAGCGAAGCCAAGGTAAAAAGCGCAGATACCTGAGTGAAGCTCAAATTGACGACATTGTACGCGCATACGATAGCTTTGAAACCAGTGACTACTGCAAGCTCTTTAGCACCACCGATTTTGCCTACCGCAAAGTCACCATCCAGCGCCCACTGCGCGCCAAACTCAATATCACTGAGGGTGGTATTGCTCAGTTGAAAGACTTAGCGGCGTTCCAAAAGCTCAAACCTGAACAACAAGCGGCGTGGGTACAACACCTCACCGAAAACCTTGGCCTTCAGCCTTTTGATTGGACACATTTGGCAGCGAAACAAAATCACAATAAAGGTGACTTTGGTAAGTGCTCGAAAGCACTGGCTACGGCCTTAACTTCGCACTTTATGTTGATAGATCCGCAATTCGAGCCTGCGCTGGATGAAAAAGGCCAAGTAATCGCCGACCCGAAACTCAAAGACACCGAAAGCATTCCCTTTGATCGTGATGTTGAGGATTACTTTGCGCAAGAAGTACTGCCACATGTGCCCGATGCCTTTATCGATCACTCGGTGCGGGATGAAAAAGACGGTGAAGTGGGCATTGTCGGTTATGAAATTAACTTTAACCGCTATTTCTACCAGTATGTGCCGCCACGCGAGCTGACTGTGATTGATACAGAGCTAAAGGCATGTGAAGCACGCATTCAAGCACTGCTGAATGAGGTAGCTGAGTGATGAAACCTTACCCTAGATACAATCAGAGTTCAGCTAGATGGTATTCATCCTTCCCAGAAAACTGGTCTGAGGTAAAAGCCAAACGACTATTTTCGAATGAACGGGAAAGAGCATCTTCGGAAGATGAACAATTAGCTGCCAGCCAAAAGTATGGCGTTATTCCGCAAGCCTTGATGATGGCCCAGAACAATGCAAAGGTCATGTTAGCGTTGAAAGGGACAGATAACTTCAAGCAGGTAAAAGAAAATGACTTCGTTATAAGCCTACGAAGCTTTGAAGGTGGAATTGAGCATAGCAAATACAATGGATGTATTTCTCCAGCCTATACCGTGTTGAGATTGCAGCACGAATCCTCATATCCAAACTACTTTAGATATGCTCTGAAGTGTTCTCCATTTATTCAAGCCTTAAACTCAACATCAGAAGGCATTCGTGATGGAAAAACAATTACTTATGATGAGTTTGGGGAGTTACTTGTAGTTCTACCAAGTCAGGCGGAACAAAAAACCATTGCGACATTCCTTGATCGCGAAACCCAGCGCATCGACAGTCTGATCGAAGAAAAACAGAACTTTATCAAGCTGCTCAAAGAAAAACGCCAAGCGCTGATCAGCCATGTTGTGACGAAAGGGCTTAACTCGAATGTGGAGATGCAGGATTCTGGCATCGAGTGGATTGGGCAAGTGCCGAAGCATTGGGTTTGCCCTAGCTATAGATATGTATGTGAAATTTACAGAGGGAAGTTCACACATAGGCCTAGAAATGACCCAGCGATGTTTGATGGTATACACCCATTTATTCAAACTGGGGACGTTGCTCGTGCAAAAAATACTATATCGTCATATAGCCAAACTCTGAGTGATGCTGGAACAGAAGTTAGCCAATTGATCCCCAAAGGGACATTAATGATGGTAATTACAGGAGCTAAAATTGGCTCCACAGCCGTTTTGGGCTTTGATTCATATGCGCCAGATAGTGTCGTAGGTTTTAAGGCTAAACCAACCGTTGAACTGAGCTATTTGAAATACTCATTGATGGCAGCTTTGCCAGCATTAGAACAAACATCAATTCAGAGCACTCAGCCAAACTTAAACATCGATCGAATTGGCTCTTTGAAAACACCATTACCACCATTAGATGAGCAAGTTTCGATTGTTAACTATATAGAAAATCAGTTGAGTAATTTTGAAACTGTCCTTAGCGCGGTTGAAGATTCTATCAAGTTGCTACTTGAGAGACGCACATCGCTGATCAGCGCAGCAGTAACAGGGAAAATCGACGTCAGGGAGGCGGTGTAATGGCAGCACATCATGAAGTGCATTTTGAACAATATATTACCGAGCAGTTGGTGAACAACGGCTGGAAAGAAGGCCACTCCAGCCATTATGACCAGCAACGCGCTATTTACCCGCAAGATGTTATGGATTGGGTAAAGGCCACCCAAGCTGATGCCTGGCACAAACTGAATAAACTGCATGGTGCGAATGCCGAGCAGGTGCTAATGGAGCGCTTAGAAAAAGCACTTGCCAGTAAAACAGGTGGCACCATTAATGTGTTGCGCAAAGGGTTTACCATTGCAGGGTGCGGCACCATTGCCATGGGCCAACGCAAACCCGAAGATACGCGCAATGAAGAGCGTATTGCCCGTTATGATCACAACATTTTGCGCGTGGTGCGCCAACTGAAATATTGCCCGACTCGCGAGTGGGAAATTGACCTGGTGTTCTTTATCAACGGCCTGCCTATTGCCACCGCCGAGCTAAAAACCGATTTCACTCAATCGATAGAATCAGCGATAGCGCAGTACAAGCAAGACCGCTTACCCGTTGACCCAAAAACCAAGCGCAAAGAGCCGCTGTTAACCTTTAAACGTGGCGCAGTGGTGCATTTTGCCATGTCTGACACAGAAATAGCCATGGCGACCAAACTGGCGGGAGAAAACACCTATTTTCTGCCCTTTAACAAAGGCCATGACGGTTCTACCTCTGATTTACCCGTGCATATCAACTTACTGGGTGAAGATGGTGAGTATCCGGTCAGCTATTTCTGGCAAGAGATCGCCCAAAAAGATAACTGGTTGCGTATCTTCTACAGCTTCGTGTATGTCGAAACCAAAGAAGTCGCCGATAGCAATGGCAAGGTTCAGCGTAAAGAGACGCAGATTTTCCCCCGTTACCATCAGCTTGATGCGGTAAACAAGATGATTGACGATGCCCGCCAGAACGGTGCTGGTATGCAGTATCTTTGCGAGCACAGCGCTGGCTCAGGCAAAACATCGACCATTGCCTGGACAGCCCATGATTTGATTCGCTTGCGTAGCACCGATGGTAAAGCGGTCTTTAAGTCAGTGATCATTGTTACGGACCGAACAGCTTTAGATGCATCACTTGCCGAAGCAGTTGTGCAACTCGATCATCAGTACGGTGTTATAGAAACGATAGACCGCAGTAATAGCAGCGATTCAAAATCAAAACAGTTGGCTGCCGCTCTGTTGAAAGGCACTCCGATCATTGTGGTGACGATTCAAACCTTCCCGTATGCGTTAGAGGCGATTCTGACCAATCAATCTTTGGCACAAAGTAACTTTGCGGTGATCATTGATGAAGCGCACACCTCGCAAACTGGCTCAACAGCCAAAGGCCTGCGCGCAGCGCTTACGCTAAACCTGAGCCCTCAAGAGTTGGAGCAAATGAGCATTGAGGAAATTCTCACTAAGGTTCAAGAAGCGCGTGCCATGCCAAAGAACGTTTCGCACTTTGCTTTCACTGCCACACCAAAGCACAGCACAAAAATGTTGTTTGGTCGCCCGAAAGACCCTCGCCAGCAGGTGTCAGATGACAATCTTCCGGAATCGTTTCACATTTACACCCAACGTCAGGCCATTGATGAAGGCTTTATTCTCGATGTGCTGGAGAATTACACCCACTACGATACGGCTTACAAAATTGGTGAGAACAATCTGGATGAGAAGCGCGTAGATAGCAAACAAGCCCGTCGCGCTTTGGCTCGCTGGATGTCACTGCATCCAACCACAGTCAGCCAAAAAGTCGAATTCATCATTGAGCACTTCAAGGCCAATATCGCTCACCTTCTGGAAGGTGAAGCCAAAGCCATGGTGGTCACATCTGGCAGGCCGCAAGCGGTGAAGTACAAGCTTGCCTTTGATAAGTACATCAAAAAGCATGGTATCGAAGGGATTCAAGCCTTGGTCGCCTTCTCAGGCAAAGTACCCGGCAAAGATTTGGGTGATGAAGACAGCCTAGACCCTCTAGGGATTGATTTCGACAAAGAATACACCGAGTACAACTTAAACTCCGACACGTATGGGAGTGATTTGCGCCACGAGTTTGAGAAAGCCGAATATCGCGTCATGTTAGTTGCCAACAAGTTCCAAACGGGCTTTAACCAACCAAAACTGGTTGCAATGTACTTAGATAAGAAGATCTCAGATGTAGAAGCGGTGCAAACACTGTCGCGCCTAAACCGCACCTACCCAGGCAAAGACACCACTTACGTGATTGATTTTGCCAATGAGCCGCAAACCATTCTCAATGCCTTCAAAAAGTACGACAACGGCGCGCAGCTTAACGAAGTGCAAGATGTGAATGTCATTTATGACATCAAAGAGATTCTGGATGATCAAAGCATATATAACCATCAAGATTTAGCGTTGTTTAAGCAAGCGCGTGGTAAATCGATTCTCGGGCAAGCACCCGACAAAAAATCTCACGCACACAAGAAACTGCTTGCCGCCACGCAACGTCCTACCGATGTGTTCAACGTTAAGCTGAAGGAGTTGGTTGATGCTGCAAACCATTGGGATCAGCAATACAACAAAGCGCACCTTGCGGGTGATGAGAAAGCGGCGAACTACGCAGAATCGCAACGCAGCGAGTTCACCAAGCAGCGCGAAGCACTGATGCGTTTTAAGTCGGATTTGGCTCGATTTGTGAAGCACTACAGTTACATGGCTCAATTGATTGAGTTTGGTGATCCAGAACTGGAAAACTTTGCCGCGTTTGCCCATTTGCTATCACGTCGATTGAAAGGAGTAACACCAGAAAACATCGACCTTAGTGCTCTGGTGTTAGAGAAATTCAAAATCAAGCATGACAAAGAGCCGCTTCCAATAGCAGTGAATCAGGTACTTGAACCTATCCGCCCAAACTACAACGACCCAACCGATCGTGAACAGGAATTTCTTGCCGATATCATTCGCCGCCTAAACGAACTGTTTGGTGATGTCGGCGATGAGCCAGGCCGCCGAAACTTTGCCAACGGCACCATTACGCGTGTCGCCCAAAACCCAATTGTGGTTGAGCAGGTAGAAAAGCACGACAAGTCGATTGCCCTCAAAGGCGACTTGCCACAAGCGGTGAAGCAAGCCGTTGTGCAGGCTCTGCTGAAAGAAGGCGATATAGCCCGAACGCTACTCAAAGACCCACAAGTTATGGCAAGTTATGTTGAGTTGATTTTTGACATGATGAAGCAAAATAGCAGCATGAATGAATAGAGAACGCTTGGCTAACTTAGGGCTCTATACGTTAAACGTTAAGTAATGAGATAAGAAATGACATATCGCGATGAAGACCTGAAAATTGCGAAAGCTCAGGCAAGAGAAATATGGAAGATACTTAATTATGTTCGTGGTGCTTCACCTATATCGAACTATCGTTCATTAGCCTATTCAATTTTCTTTATACGTTATCTCCAATCTAATACTGGTCGGCATTTTGAGGCACTGAGATTCGATTCTTTTAATGCTATTGCTCGTTACTCTTCTGAGTTGGTTGAGCATGCTGTTCATATAGGATTAATTCATCGTGATGTATCTAATTTCCTTTGTGATTACTTAGAAAACACATTACGTTCATTCGACAACATTGATGAGTCTTTTGTTCGTCATGCAATCAGAGACGGGCTATTAAATAGAAGCGCTTCCATAGCGTCACTTTCTCTATCTGAATTAGATTTACTCTTTGCTGAGAATGAAGGTAAATCAGGAAGTGAGTTTTACACTCCCAAAGATGTGAACCAATTGGTCACTGCGCTCGGGTTGCGTTATCAACCAAAGTCAGTGTGTGACCCATTTGCAGGGGCTGGAAACACAGCGTTTTCTTTTTTCAATGTAAGTAAAGAAAGAGTTTGTATAGATACTCAAGAAGTCAACAAGGACGCTTATTTTCAACTAATCATAAGCCGATTAATCAGGGGCATACAAGGTAGAGACTTTTTTGGAGACTCCTTATCGCAGCCTACCTATCAGGAAAATGAATACGATCTAATTGTTTCCTTTCCACCTTTTGGAATGAAAATCCCCAAATCATCTCGTGAAAATATTTATTATTCAATGCGTAATGAGTGGCTAGATGTAGCCGGTATTCTGCCAGAGAGTAGAAGTGATTGGTTTATAACGCTATCAATGCTGTCAGCTCTTACAGTGAGAGGTAAGTTGTTAGTCGGTATGTCTCTGGGAGCTCTAACGAGAACAGGCTCTGAAGCCAAAGTTCGCGAGTATTTAGTGTCTCAAGGTGTTATCGAACAGGTCATTTTATTACCTAAAAACATCCATTACTCGACGTCAATTCCGACAGTGCTTCTTGTCCTCAATTCGGGGGGCGAAAATCATAACCACAGAAGCGTCAAGTTTGTCGATGCTTCGTTGTTTTATGAGCCAGCTCGAGGTCGAAATGTTCTCTCACCCGACAATATAACAGCGATTGTTGAGGCTTGTGACAATGACGGCCGATTTAGTGTTAGCTTGCCCCCTCGGCAGATAGCAGAAAGACAATTTAACTTAGATCCTTCTCTTTACGTACGCAAAGACCTCAAAGTTAGTGAAGTTTCTGTAAGCAACTTTAGGGGATACACGGATTTTAAAGTGCCAATGCATTCTTCTCTGAATGTCTTGGTTGGTGAAAATGGTGCCGGTAAAACTTCAATTTTAGAAGCGGTGGCTTGTGGTCTTGGTCCTTTTCTTACCGCTATGCCTGATGCAAAGGGAAAGCTGATAAAAAAATCGGATATTCATGTTAGTTCAAACGGGGTTGCGAGCCATGCTCGTATAGCGATTGAGACAACATCAAGTTTGAGTTGGGACCTTGTAGCTAAAGGTGCGGGGACTTCAGAGCCTCCGAAGATAGGAACGGCAGCATTAACTGGCTATGCCAGTCAGTTGGTTGATAGCCAATCTGAGTTTCCATTGATCGCCTACTATGGAACAAGTCGCGCCCTCACCCCAACAAGTTCTAAAGTAGCAATAAACCCCTTCGAAAAAGATATTCGTGGCGAAGGTTATGACTCTGCTCTAGATGCTAAGGTGAACTACGGCATTATAAAAAACTGGTTCTCGAAAATTGAAGTAGATGAACTTCGAAAGCGTGATGAGCTAAAACAACACAAGTTTATCCACCCGGCAAAGAGACTTGTCTCTGAAGCTGTTTATCAGATTGTAGAGCGAGCAACGAGCATAGAATTTGATAAAAACAGCAATGATGTTGTGGTGCATTGGAAAAATGAGAAGGATGAGTGTGTACAGCTTACCTTAGAGCAGCTAAGCGAAGGCTATAGAAATATGGTCGCTTTAACAATCGACTTAGTACGACGTGCCTATTTACTTAACCCTGCCAGTAATAACCCATTAGCAGTGAATGGGATTGTTCTAATCGATGAAATTGAGCTTCACCTACACCCAAGATGGCAGCAGAAAGTTCTAAATGATCTTACAAGCTTGTTTAAGAATATCCAATTTATTGTTACTACGCATAGTCCTCAAGTACTTACCACTGTTCATGCAGAATCAATCCGAATTGTTTCTGCCGATGAAAGTGAAGCAAAACTATTAACAGGAACTAGTACTTATGGCTCTGAAAGTACAAGAATGTTGGAAGATGTCTTGGGAGGCAATATTCGACCTCAACACATTGATATTGTCAAAAAGCTAAATCGTTATACGGAATTGGTAGAAGCTGATCAATGGGATACAGATGAAGCGTTAGAGCTTAAAACTGTTCTATATCGATGGGGTGGGCAGACAGAAGCTGAACTTCAAAAATTAGAAACTGATATTCGTATTCGTGAGTTTGAGCGGGACAATGAAAACCATCAATAAAGGAGCGGAACCAAACCGACTGGGTGTATTCAGAGCAGCAAACCCTGACGCTTTGTGGGATAAAGATAAAAAAGACAATGAATTAATTGGCGAAACTTTCCGCTGTTGCGGTGCAAGATATCATGAAACACAGCAACAACTACGGACGGACCAAGGCAATTTATGTGCATATTGTGAACAGGATTTATTGTCAGGAACAAACGGAGCTCTAGATGACTGCCGCATCGAGCATTTTCACCCAAAATCGAAACGCGAGCAGGGAGAGCTTAACTGGGGGTTAGATTGGGCTAACTTACTAGTTGTTTGCTGTGGTGGAAATCAAAGCAAAGTTGTTGAGCCTGAGCAGAGGTTCGATACTGATCGGAAAAACTATTCTTGTGATGTACCAAAAGATGACAAAATTCTGGATGCGATTATCTTCAACCCGTTACATTTACCAGATGTAAATATTTGGAAGTTTTACCGTTCGACAGGTTTGATTGATGTAAACGAAAGGGTTTGTGAAGCTCAAGGGCTAGACGCTGAAATGGCGCGCCAAACAATTAAAGAACTAAATTTAAACTCTCCTCGGTTAATGAGAGCTCGAAAAGTGATTCTTGAAGACCTCAATAGTCGAATCACAGAAAGGGTGCGACGTGGTCTAACGATAGAGCAAGCTAGTAGTTCGTTAGCCGAATCTGTTCTTAGGAAAAATAGAGCCGGGGACTGGCCATCGTTTTTTAGTGCGACTCGCTCCTATTTAGGTCGTTCGGCAGAGGCTGTTTTAGTTCAGCCTCTTTAAACAATTTTCAACTGCTTAGTCCCAGTAACAGAAAGGCTGCCTTTGGCGGCCTCTTCTATATGCTCGCTCCACCAGCTCATCATTGGGCGGCGGCGTTCAAGGTAGTCAGTTCGGTTATAGGCGCTACGCACTTGGTTATCATCAACGTGTGCCAGTGACGCTTCGATTAAGTCACGGTCAAAGCCTTGTTCATTGAGTGTAGTACTTGCGAGAGACCGCAGACCGTGGCTAACCAATCTCCCCGCAAAACCCATACGTTTTAGAGCCATATTTGCCGTTTGGCTGTTACATGGTTTCTTCGGATCGCGATCTGAAGGAAATATGTATTCACGGTGGCCGCTTATCGGCTTAATTACTTCTAATAGCGCCAGCATCTGCTCTGTGAGCGGGATGCGGTGCTCTCTTCTTTTTTTCATTCTTTCGGCTGGAATGGTCCATATCTTTTCTTCCCACTCAATCTCATCCCATCTAGCGCCTGCGGCTTCAGAAGGACGAGTCATAGTGTGTAGTTGCCACTCGATTAAACAACGAGTAGTACGCTTTATACTGGCATTGGCGATAGCTCCCATTAGCTCTGGTAACTCATTTGGTGCTAGTGCAGCCATGTTTTCTTTTTTGGGCTTTTTGAAAGCGGCTCGAATACCTGTTAATGGATTAGCTTTTACAAGACCACAGTTTGCCGCGTAGTTCATTATTTCGTTTAAGCGTTGAGATAAGCGTTTAACCGTCTCTAGGCTGCCTTTTGCCTCGATAGGTCTAAGTAGATCAATAACGAGTGGGGCATCGATATCTTTTACTGGCGTATTCGCTATTTGCGGAAATACATGAAGTTCTAGTGAGCGCCAGATATCGACAGCATAGTCTGGAGTGACTTCGTGCTTTTTGAGGTTGAACCAATCTTCAGAGACTTTAGCAAAGGTATGTTCGTAGATTTCTTTGTGAACGAGTTCTTGGCGTTTTCGTTCTTCTTGAGGATCAATCCCCTGAGCTAGTAGCTCTCTGGCTGCCATTGCATTTTTACGAGCATTGGCAAGAGATAAATCTGGATATCTACCTAGGCTAAGGTTTGCTCGTTTTCCTGTAATGGGTTTGTAGTAGTTAAAGATCCACTGTTTTGAACCGTTAGGCTTGATACGTAATCGAAGGCCATCACCATCAAACAAGTTGTATTCTTTATCCTTGGGCTTCGCTGATTTGATATCTTTGTCTGTTAGACGAGTAGTTATTTTTGCCATGTTGGGTACACCAGATTAACTCATTAAAACCAGTGTACCCTGTTGTGTACCCAAAGATCAAAGAAGTAGTGAGACGTCCTTGGATGCTAATGGATGCTAAGTTATTGATTTTTGGTTAGTGTAGGCACAAAAAAAGACGCCCTTGGACGTCTTTAGATGTTGAATTGGTGGAGCTGGCGGGAGTTGAACCCGCGTCCGAAAACCGTTCATCATTGGTACTACATGCTTAGTCGATCTTTAATTTCGCCATCCACCTGCGAACCGACACGCTAATGAATGACTAGCCTGAATTAAAATTCGCCGTTCATCTCTCAGGCGGGAGAATCCGGGCTAGCGCGTTTGGGTTTGATCCCTCGTTATTCCCCGTCTTACGTGCGGAAGCTAGGGCGAGAGAGCTCTTAGCAGGTTATTAAGCTGCTAGTGCGTAGTTTTCGTCGTTTGCGACTATTTTTTTGCGGTTTGTTAACGAGGCCTACCGCACCTCGGCATGCACCTCAGACTTCTGAATTCCCGTCGAATCCTAAATCAGCCCCAGGTAATATTCGCATAGTAACAGAAAAGCATTGGCTGTCTAGTACTATGCGTTTAAGTGGTCAAGATTAACGCAGCGCGCTCTTCATTACGCGTGCTTTTTCTCTTGCCCAGTCTTTTTCTTTTAGATCCGTACGTTTATCGTGCAGCTTTTTACCTTTTGCTACGCCAATTTTTAGTTTCACCCAAGAGCGAGACCAGTACAGTGAGAGGGCCGTTAATGTCATACCTTCACGGTTTACACGTCCGAATAGGTTATCCAGCTCACGACGACTCATTAGTAGTTTACGCACACGTGTAGGGTTCGCCACAACGTGTGTCGATGCCTGATTTAAAGGAGTGATTGTCATGCCACTCACAAAGGCTTCACCGTCACGCATAAATACGTAACTTTCAGAAATATTGGCTTTACCTTGGCGAAGGGCTTTCACTTCCCAACCTTGGAGCTCCAAGCCAGCTTCGATTTCATCATCGATGAAATACTCGTGGCGAGCTTTTTTATTCAGCGCGATAGTATTGCTACCCGCTTTTTGTTTCGTTTTTTTCTTTGCCATAATAGCGTCATTATACGGGTTGGATATCGGATAGGAAATCCTTTTATTTGCGCAATCGTGGAATAAAAGTAAAATTGGCGAGTAGCTTTAAATCTGTACATGTATCGATAGGAGTATGTATGAAGCAAGTCAGCCGTTCTGCGCTTGTGTCTTTTAGCGCCGAACAGATGTTCAATCTGGTTAATGATGTTGCTAAATACCCTGAATTTCTGCCTGGTTGCTCGGGCTCTAGAATCATTGAGTCTTCGGGGAATGGTATGGTGGCTTCTGTCGATGTGGCGAAGGCTGGAATCAGCAAAACGTTTACGACTTCAAATGAGTTGATCCCCGGTCAGGCAATTATGATGAACTTGGTGGATGGCCCGTTTAAGACGTTGCGTGGTGGTTGGATTTTTACCGCGCTAGATGAGCAAGCTTGCAAGGTTGAACTAAAGCTTGAGTTTGAATTCTCAAGTAAAATGATTGAGATGGCCTTCGGTAAGATTTTTAACGAGCTTACTAGTAATATGGTAAATGCATTTACTAAACGCGCAAAACAGGTCTACGAGTGTTATGAGTATTGAGTCAGATATGATTCACGTTGAGGTTGTCTATGCTCTTCCTCATGAACAGCGTGTATTTAACTTAGTGGTAAATAATCACGCAACGGTAGAAGAGATCATTAGACAATCCGGTGTATTGGAGTTGTACCCTGAAATTGATTTGTCCAAGAACAAAGTGGGTGTGTTTAGTCGTAACGTGAAGTTGGATGCGACCGTTCGAGATCGAGATCGAATAGAGATTTATCGTCCGTTACTTGCCGATCCGAAAGAGATTCGCCGTAAACGGGCGGAGCAGGCTAAAGCCGAGGGAAGTGCAGACCCAGTCACCGGTGGCAAGCCTAGTTCTGTACGTAAAAATAAGCAGGATTAATACAAACCCAATAGCTCATGTGAGTTACTCAAAGTTTGACTAACGTGATTTCTATATAATAAAAAACCTCCCAAACGGGAGGTTTTTTTGCAAAAGTCAGTTTACTGAATTTGCTCGTAAAATGCGTCACTTTTTGGAAAGTCACCACTGATGTCTGCGAGTGTGCCTTGGTCATTAAAGTTTACAATCAGATCTTTCTGTACTGGTTCGCCATGGCCAGGAGTATGATGATAGATGTAATACCAAGTGTTTGGATAGCCGTTTTCAATAAGCATTGGCGACCCTAATACGAAGCGAACCTGTGCTTTAGTCATCCCAAACTTTAATTTATCAACCGCACTTTGTTCTACATAGTTGCCTTGGTTGATATCAATACGATAAACCAGTCTTTCCAATACCGAACATCCTGTCAGCAATGTCATTGCTAATGGTACGGCAACTAACCACTTCTTTAATTGCATAATAATTTCTTAGTAACCTTTAAAATACTGCGCTGATAATAAACAAGCTCGACGCAGATGTAAAAAGCTATGCGTCGTATGGTAGACAATCTGACAACGAATTTTGAGTTGAGTTGCATTTATTCACCGATATTAGGCGGTAAATGTCACCACATGACGTATTAGTTAGGTGACGAAGAGCAAATTTCAATCGGAAGTAGGGTGATGGACGCTTTCAGCGGTGAGCCAAGCCTAGTGACTTGTTAGTCGGTTTTGGCGAATTCGCGTAATGCATCACCTGAAAAACGATAATACTCTTTTTCATGAATTAGTGTTGCACCAATTGAGCGGTAAAACTGACCTGCGGTAGGGTTACTACTTTCAGCTGTCCAGTCCAACCTTTGGCATCCACACTTGATCGCCAAAGATGCCAGATACTTCATTAACTTGAGACCAACCCATTTTCCTCGAACCTTCGAAGATACGAACAGATCTTTTAAGTACATCTGCCCTGAGAGTTTTGGGGCAGGGAACATGACGGTATAAGATGCAAAGCCTACGACGTCATCATTATCGTAAACCGCAATGATATTAACGCCAGAATGTTCAGAGAAGACTTGGCTCTTTAGATAATGGACCAGATCGTGTTTTGATGAAGCTTTTTCTTTGAAGTAGTAATGTTCTAACTCAATAAAAATAGGGATGAGATCTAAGCAGTTGGTTTTGTGTATTGCTCTGATATCCATATCTCATCCCTTGTCGATTTATTAAGCGGCGATAAGCAGTTCTTTTGCGTTTGCCAACGTTGAGTCGGTTATTTGACTACCACCAAGTAAGCGAGCTAATTCTGCCACACGTTGTTGTTCATCTAATGCGTGCATTTGGGTTTCGGTTTGGCCTGCTTTGGTTTGCTTAGCAACAAACATTTGTTGATGGCCGCATCCGGCAACTTGAGGGAGGTGAGTGACACACAATACTTGAGTAGATTCGCCAAGCTTGCGTAGCATTTTGCCCACTACGGCAGCTGTTGGGCCACTAATACCTACGTCCACTTCATCGAAGATTAAACTTGGTGTATCTACTTTCTGAGCGGTGATCACTTGGATCGCTAGAGAGATACGTGATAGCTCACCGCCTGACGCAACTTTTGCTATAGGTTGCAATGGTTGTCCCGGGTTGGTCGATACTAAGAAGTACACGCTGTCCATGCCAAGCGGCGATGGGTGCGTGTTGTCATTGCTAACTTCGATACTGAATACTGCTTTCTCCATGCTCAATTCGTGCATGCTTTGTGTGATCAGTTTGTTCAGTTCTTTTGCGTAACGGCTGCGTGATTTGTGCAGTTTTTCTGCTTGTGTTAGAAAGCTTTGGTACTTGTGTTCTACTTCTTGAGCAAGTTCATCTAAACGTTCATCGGAGCAATCTAACGCTTCTACTTGGGCCAGAAGATCTTGATGATGCTGGTAGAGTTCTTCTGGCATTACGTGGTGTTTACGAGCTACAGACATCACTTTAGAAAAACGTTCTTCTACATAAGCCATACGAGCTGGATCAACATCGATGCCATCTAAGTAGCTGCGTAATTCATTCTTCGTTTCTTCAAGTTGAATCATCGCTTCTGACAGCATGTTAGGTAGCTCAGATAGCTTTTCATCTAATTCGGCTAATTGAATTAGGGAGTGATTGGCCGATTGCAAAATACCAAGCGCATTGACTTCTTCACCTTCGTAAATAAGTTCGATGGCTTGCTGACAGGTAGTGGCGAGTTCACCACTGTTGGATAGTCGTTTATGCTCTTGCTCGAGCTCTGCAAATTCTTCTTCACCTAGCGATAACTCATTCAGTTCTTTGATTTGGTATTCAAGCAACTGTTTTTGCGCCTGGTTTTGCTGGCTATTTTCTTTTAGCTGCTTGAGGTTATTATCCGCCTGACGCCAATGCTGGTAAGCACTTCGTGTGCTTTTTAGTAGGTTTAAATGCCCAGCATATTGGTCGAGCATGGCCATTTGGTGCTCACTTTTCATCAATTGATGATGAGCGTGCTGCCCATGGATATTGATAAGTAGCTGCCCTAGAGATTTGAGTTGTGATAGTGGAACAGGGCTGCCATTAATGAAGGCTCTTGAGCGGCCTTCTTTTGTGATAATACGACGCAAAATACACTCACTGCCATCTAGCAGATCGTTATCTTCTAACCAACGTGTTGCATGTAAGTTGTTGTCCAATAAAAAAGCGGCGCTAACTTCGGTTTTCTCTTCACCTTGTCGCACCATGCCGGCATCGGCTCGTCCGCCTAAGCAGAGCCCTAAAGCATCGATAGCAATGGATTTACCCGCGCCTGTTTCACCTGTAATGGTGGTCATGCCCTTAGAAAGCTCGAGTTGTAAAGACTTAACAATCGCAAAATTATTAACACTTAGATGAGCCAGCATTTTATTTACCTGTATAACTGAACAATACTGTATAAGAGAACAGTATATACTGTTTCTTTATACAGTAAAGTCAGGTAAGGAAAATTTTCTTTGTAGGCTGTTTTTTTGTGATGAAGTGGGAAAAATGAGCCGATGTGATTACAACGACTCATTAAAATTGAACAGGTTACGGACGAGTTGGGTTAATCGTTAGTGGTTCTAGTGTGACGACTGCATTCACACCTGCACCTGGGTGATCCACGTATGAAGTGTCTTGCATTAGAGTGTAGTAAACGTCGACGAAGTCATCATCATTCGTGAGTACACCATCGGGGATAGTGTCGATGATCTTGTTCGTGATTTGCGGAATAATCGCGTAAGCCTGAACTTCTGGATCTGGAATCGCTTTCAATACTTCTTCGGCAACTTGAACAAGGAGTTTTGCCAATTGTTTATAGTCTGTGCCGTCATCTTGCTCCATGAGCACAATGTCTGCCGCACCCCAGCGGTAACGAGACCAGTGAATAATGATCTGATTTGGATAGTAATCTTGGTTATCGTAGTCTAAGTATGGAAGCTCCACCAAATCGAGAGTAGGTTCATCACGACTTGGATTGACGCCCGTTACGATAGCGTAGATTTCTGCCTTGCCAGAGATCCAAGGTTCTTTGTCATCGGCTAGACGGATCTTTTTCAACTGCGTGGTTTGAATTGGAGCCGCTTCGCCCACTGCGCTACTTGACAATAGCGGTGTATTTTGGCGTTGTTCATCAGCAATATATGGTTGAACTAAAGCTGGTTGACCGAGTTTTTTCATCTCAGCTTGCATAGCTTGCAAGCCTGCTTTTAGCTCTGCAGAGCTATTGTTATCAACGACAAGTACAGGTACCTCAGGGAGCTGGTAAACATCGAGTTGATGGATGTTGCCATAAACATCAAATGCTTCGATGTATTGCCAATTCTCATCATCACCACTTGGTTCAAATGCAAATAATGGCTCGACCTCACCACTTTGCCATGCTGTTATCATGGCTTCATTTGCCAAGCGAACTTCTAACAACTGATCTGAGTATTCAGAAATACCTTTCCAGCTACGAATTTGAGTGTCAGCTTGTACAAGCTGGCGGCTGAACTCTGAGTTAGGGTTTTGCTTAACAAATGCTGATACAGAAACGTTAGTCTGTTGCGGAGTAATATCTCTTCTCAACATGGGTTCAATGGCAGCATAATTCTCACTCAATTGTTGAGCTAGGGCCCGTTTCGTCTTAGTGATATCTTCCGCTTTTGCGTTGGACACACTGTTGACTTGCGTTTCCTCTGATTGGCAGCCAATAAGTGCTAATGTACTGAGAACAGACAGAATGATGGTTTTCTTCATAATATGTCCTTTATTGATTGTATGAAATAGAGTTAATACTCTATTCATGGTGAGAATATCACCGGACATAGATCATTGAATTTGCTTTTCTATCTTTTGTGTAAAGTTTGCCCACAGGATCAAAATTTATAAGCTTCTCTTTAATGATGACAAATATCGTGTCGCCTCACTACTTTGTGTCTATTTCTTGTCTAAGAAAGCCAAAAGCCAGTAGCAATTGAGCTGCTGGCTTTTTTATTGAAGTTATTACCCTGAGTAACAAGTGTTAGAACAATTTACTAGACCAGCCAAGCTTATTCCGTAAGACGTGATAGTAGCTGTAGTCTTTTGGATGGATGAGCTTTAGTACATTTGGACTTTGATAGATGTGAATTTCGTCGCCAGGGGTAACTGGAAGTGAGACTTGTCCATCACAGCTAACTTCTTGTGTTCCACGGTTTTCTGGTGATACCACCAATTTAATTCGACGCTTTCCATCAACCACCAAAGGTCGACTCGACAATGTATGCGGGAACATTGGCACGAGTGAAATGGCATTCAAGCTAGGAGAAAGAATTGGGCCGCCGCCAGAAAGTGAATATGCCGTCGAGCCAGTCGGAGTGGAGACAATCAAACCGTCGGCCCGTAAAGAGAAGGCGAAGCTTTCATCTATGTACACTTCAAATTCAATCATATGGGCAATTTGCCCTGGGTGAAGTACGGCTTCGTTTAGCGCAGCGTTATGACTCTTTATTTGTCCGTGGCGGTGTACTTCCGCCTCTAAAAGAAAACGCTCCTCTTCAATATACTCACCGTCGAGTACCGCTTGCAGAGACGCTTGGAAGTCGTCTGGGTTCAAGTCAGTTAAGAAGCCCAGATTTCCACGGTTCACGCCTATAACTGGTACATCAAATCGGGATAAAATTCTTGCTGCACCTAGCATGTTGCCATCGCCACCAACCACAATGGCTAGATCGGCATTTTTTCCTAGTTCAACTAAGCTAGCAAACTGACTCTGTGGGATATCATCCAGTATTGCGGCAAGGCGATCGTCAATGAATACTTTATAGCCCTCAGAGGTCAACCATTGGTACAACTCTTTATGAGTTTGAATTGCTTGTTGATCTCTTGGTTTTCCGATAATCGCGATCACGTTACATGGATTTTTCATAGCATTTCCGCATTAAAGAGGCTTGAATCAGGAATCTTCATCCCCATAATAATGGCAAGTCACCTAAATATGCGAATTTTTATGTGGTTAAAGCCCGCAAAAACGCGCATGGCTTTAAGGGCATTATGTTGAATTCTGGAGATATCATGAGCAACGAAGAAAACAAAGTTACAGAAGAAGAGCTTGATCAAATCATCGAAGAGGCTGAAAAAGTAGAAGCTGAAGCACAAGAAGTTGAAGCTGAGCTTGAAGAGCTTGGTGATGAGACAGACGCTAAGATTGCTCAACTAGAAGCGGCACTATTGTCTAGCGAGGCAAAAGTAAAAGAGCAACAAGATGCGGTGTTGCGTTCTAAAGCTGAAGTAGAAAACATGCGTCGTCGCACTGAGCAAGAGATCGATAAAGCACGTAAGTTTGCGTTGAACAAGTTTGCAGAAGAGCTGCTTCCTGTTATTGATAACCTAGAGCGTGCAATTCAAGCGGCAGATACAGAGAATGAAACTGTGAAGCCGTTCCTAGAAGGCGTTGAACTAACACATAAAACGTTTGTAGACGTTGTAGCGAAATTTGGCTTGAAAGCAATCAACCCTGAAGGTGAAGCATTCAATCCAGAGTTCCATCAAGCGATGTCGATTCAGGAGAGCCCTGATCATGAATCAAACACTGTTATGTTTGTTATGCAAAAAGGTTACGAACTAAACGGCCGTGTGATTCGTCCGGCAATGGTAATGGTTGCTAAGTAACTTTAACTGCCTGTTTTTTAAATATAAAAGCGCCCATCATTTTTGATGGGCGCTTTTTTGTTTTAAACATAAATGACTGCATCGAACTTCGTTGTATATCGATAAATGAAAATTTGATCCCCTTCATATTTTTTCCTATTGGTTAATTATTTTCCTATAGGAGATTTTCTCTCATCTCGCTGCGTGTTTATTAACGGAAAGGGCTATAAGTGATTGTAATCATTCGTTGTGTGAATATTTGTTCTGCATAGGAATGTAAATATAGTCATTTTTTCTAAAACAATGTCGTTAACAAAAATGTAAATTATCACTTTATTTTGTAACTTCGGTGTGTATGATTTGCGACTAATGCTTTAAAAGTAAGCATATATAACTACAAAAATGTAAATAGTAAACACAACATATCGGAGATTTATAATGGATAAATCGCTTTCTAGTAAGATTTTTATAGGCTTGTTTGCCGGCCTTGTGCTGGGGACAGCAATTCAGTACTTATTTAGCGGTATTGCGATTTTTGATACATACCTACTTGGAGCAGCAGAAGGTGTTGGCGGCATGTTCGTCTCACTGATCAAATTGCTTGTTGTTCCTTTAGTTTACGTTTCAATCGTATGCGGCATTGTTGACTTGAAAGATATCAGTGCATTTGGTCGTCTTGGTGGAAAAACTTTTACCCTTTACATTCTTAACACCATCATTGCGATTACGGCGGCTTTGACTGTCGGCTTGATCTTCCAGCCAGGAGCGGGCGCTAATCTAGCAGGAACGGTATCTGAGGCTGTACAGCTGACAACGACAGAGACGCCGGACATTTTCTCTTTAGTTGTTAACATTGTTCCTAGCAATCCTGTACAAGCGTTTGCTAGCGGCGACATGCTGCAAATCATCTTTATGGCAATTTTGACGGGGCTTGCAATTCAAGCTTTGGATTCTCGTGGTGGCCCAGCTATTCGCACATTCAAAATGGCAAATGAAATCATGATGAAATTGGTTGGATTAGTGATGAGTCTTGCACCATATGGTGTGTTCGCACTAATGATTCAACTAGGTGCAACGCTAAACGCCAATACATTAATGTCCGTTGCCGGTTACGTGGCTTTGGTGGTTGCGATGTTGGTGTTCTGGATCTTCTTCTTCTACCCAATGGCAGTGAGTATTGCGACAGGAACTTCTCCAAAGACTTTCCTACGTGCAACTCGTGAGCAGATTCTTTTCTCTCTATCTACCGCGAGCTCAAACGCGACTATCCCGGTAACGATGCGCACACTGACAGAAAAGCTTCAGGTCTCTAAATCGGTTGCTGGCTTCGGTGTACCACTGGGCGCAACGATGAATATGTCTGGTGTGTCTATCTATATTGCTCTAGCAACGATGTTTGTTGCGAACGCTTTTGGCCAGCCAATTAACACCGCAGACATCTTCACACTTGGCTTAACTATTCTTCTGTTATCTATTGGTGCTGGCGGCGTTCCTGGGGGCGGCGTGGTAATGGTAGGCGTTTTGCTTCACCAACTAGGTTTACCACCTGAAGGTTTAGCAATCATTGCAGCGGTCGACCGTATAAATGATATGTTCTGTACATCATCTAACGTTGTCGGCGACACGGCAGTGAACACCATTGTTGCAAAAACAGAAGGTGAGATAGGTAAAGAAGAAGGTGTTGATGCTGAGCCTGCTCAAGCGAACGCCTAATACCTTGAATAATTTATTTTAACCCTAATATTGAAGCGAGCTCTTATGAGCTCGTTTTTTATTTAGGAAGAGTCGGACATAAATAAATTTATCTGGGAAATGACGTTTTGTTGCGCTACAGCAGTGTGACGAGTTCCCAATTAATCAGAAAGAAACACATAAATTTCGAAAAAAGACGCTTTTTTTTAATTCTGCCCTTGAAAAGCATTTTGCCGCCCTTATCTATGTGGCATAGAGAAGCAAACATTGATTATTTTTGTTTGTGAGCAAGGGTTGAAACCCGATTCTCCTCCCCCCACATTGGGGTTATAACCAAACGAAAATAGAATTTATTCGGAGATAGCCAGATGGGTAAAATCATTGGTATTGACTTAGGTACTACTAACTCATGTGTTGCTGTATTAGACGGCGACAAACCACGTGTAATTGAAAACGCAGAGGGCGAACGTACTACTGCATCGGTTATTGCTTACACTGACGGTGAGACGCTAGTAGGTCAACCAGCGAAACGTCAAGCAGTAACTAACCCAGAAAACACGCTATTTGCAATTAAGCGTCTAATCGGTCGTCGTTTTGAAGACGAAGAAGTTCAGCGTGACATCGAAATCATGCCTTACAAAATCGTTAAGGCTGACAACGGTGATGCTTGGGTAGAAGCGAAAGGCCAAAAAATGGCAGCTCCTCAGGTTTCTGCTGAAGTTCTTAAGAAAATGAAGAAAACTGCTGAAGACTTCCTTGGTGAGGAAGTAACTGGCGCAGTTATCACAGTACCTGCTTACTTTAACGATGCTCAGCGTCAAGCGACAAAAGATGCTGGCCGTATCGCAGGTCTAGAAGTTAAACGTATCATCAACGAACCAACAGCAGCTGCGCTAGCTTACGGTCTTGATAAGAAAGGCGGCGATCGCACTATCGCGGTATACGACCTTGGTGGTGGTACATTCGATATTTCAATCATCGAAATCGATGAAGTTGAAGGCGAGAAAACATTCGAAGTTCTAGCAACTAACGGTGATACTCACCTAGGTGGTGAAGACTTTGATAACCGTCTAATCAACTACTTGGTTGATGAGTTCAACAAAGAGCAAGGCATCAACCTTAAAAACGACCCACTAGCAATGCAGCGTGTTAAAGAAGCAGCAGAGAAAGCGAAAATCGAGCTTTCTTCTACTTCTCAAACAGACGTAAACCTACCTTACGTTACTGCAGATGCAACTGGTCCTAAGCACATGAACATTAAAGTGACTCGTGCAAAACTAGAATCTCTAGTTGAAGACCTAGTACAACGCTCTCTTGAGCCATTAAAAGTAGCTCTAGCTGACGCTGACCTATCAGTAAACGACATCACTGACGTAATCCTAGTTGGTGGTCAGACTCGTATGCCAATGGTTCAAGCGAAAGTTGCTGAGTTCTTTGGTAAAGAAGCGCGCCGTGACGTAAACCCTGACGAAGCAGTAGCAATGGGTGCTGCAGTTCAAGGTGGTGTACTTGCTGGTGACGTTAAAGACGTACTACTACTAGACGTAACTCCACTGTCTCTAGGTATCGAGACAATGGGTGGCGTGATGACTAAGTTAGTTGAGAAGAACACAACTATCCCAACTAAAGCGAACCAAGTTTTCTCTACAGCGGAAGACAACCAGAGCGCGGTAACTATCCACGTTCTACAAGGTGAGCGTAAGCAAGCGATGTACAACAAGTCTCTAGGCCAATTTAACCTAGAAGGCATCCAGCCTGCACCACGTGGTATGCCACAAATCGAGGTTACGTTTGACCTTGATGCGGATGGTATCCTACACGTGTCTGCGAAAGACAAGCAGACTGGTAAAGAGCAGAAGATCACTATCCAAGCTTCTGGCGGTCTAAGCGATGAAGACATCGAGAAAATGGTTCAAGAAGCAGAAGCTAACAAAGAAGCGGACAAGAAGTTCGAAGAGCTAGCGACTGCACGTAACCAAGCTGACCAAATGATTCACGGTACTCGTAAGCAAGTAGAAGAAGCTGGTGAAGCGCTACCTGCAGAAGAGAAAGAGAAGATTGAAGCAGCAATTTCTGAGCTAGAAACAGCACGTAAAGGCGAAGACAAAGAAGCTATCGATGCTAAAGTTCAAGCACTAATGACTGCTTCTCAAAAGCTGATGGAAATCGCTCAACAACAAGCTCAAGCGCAGCAAGCACAAGGTGCTGACGCAGGTGCACAGTCTAAAGAAGACGACGTTGTAGATGCTGAGTTCGAAGAAGTTAAAGACGACAAGAAATAATATTTCTTAACCAGATGGCTGCATAGCCATCTGGGGTCGATAAGACTTCGTGTGCGGGCGTTTGGGGCAACTCTTACGCCCGTCTGTTTGTAAACGCTGTCTTTCTAGTTAAGTATGTTGCAGACAAGTGCACTTACCTAGAACGATACAAACACCAAGCGGTGAATCGATGCCGTTTGTAGTAATTAACTGGTGACGAAGAACATGTCAAAACGTGATTTTTACGAAGTATTAGGCGTAAGCCGTGATGCCTCAGAGCGCGATATCAAAAAGGCGTATAAGCGTCTAGCGATGAAATTCCACCCAGACCGAAACCAGGGTGATGATTCTGCGGCGGACAAGTTTAAAGAAGTAAAAGAAGCGTACGAAGTTCTGACCGACCCTCAAAAGAAAGCGGCGTACGACCAATACGGTCATGCTGCTTTTGAACAAGGCGGCGGTGGTTTCGGTGGCGGCGGCTTTGGCGGCGGCGGTGCTGATTTCGGCGACATCTTTGGCGATGTATTCGGTGACATCTTTGGTGGTGGTCGTCGTGGCGGTGGTGGCCACCGTGCCCAGCGAGGTGCTGACCTACGTTACAACATGGAATTGACGCTAGAAGAAGCGGTTCGTGGTGTAACGAAGGAGATCGAAGTACCGACACTAGTACACTGTGATACTTGTGATGGTAGTGGCGCGAAGAAAGGTTCATCTGCTGAAACATGTGGTACCTGTCATGGTCATGGTCAAGTACAGATGCGCCAAGGCTTCTTCGCAGTGCAGCAAACCTGTCCTACCTGTCACGGTAAAGGTAAAATCATTAAAGACCCTTGTAATGAGTGTCATGGTCAAGGTCGTAAGCAGAAAACAAAAACACTTAATGTTAAGATCCCTGCAGGTGTTGATACTGGCGACCGTATTCGTCTATCTGGCGAAGGTGAAGCGGGAGAAATGGGAGCACCTGCTGGCGACTTGTATGTACAAGTGCACGTGAAAGAGCACCATATCTTCGAGCGTGATGGCAACAACCTATACTGTGAAGTGCCAGTAAGCTTTGCGATGGCAGCTCTAGGTGGTGAAGTTGAAGTACCAACCCTAGATGGTCGCGTAAGCCTAAAAGTGCCTTCAGAAACGCAAACAGGTCGTATGTTCCGTATGCGTGGTAAAGGTGTGAAAGGCGTTCGCGGTGGCGGTGTTGGTGATCTTATTGTTAAGTTGGTTGTTGAAACACCAGTAAACCTAAGCTCACGCCAAAAAGAACTGCTCAAAGAGTTTGAAGAGTCTTGTGGTGGTGAAGCGGCGACAAAGCACAAGCCTAAATCAGAAGGCTTTTTCAACGGTGTGAAAAAGTTCTTTGATGATTTAACCAGCTAAGACGTTAGTGAAAAGCACAAATACAAAGGCCTGCTAAAATGCAGGCCTTTTTGCATCTCGGTGTTCTTCCTAATTCCAGCAATCACTTGGTTCTTCGACATTTGTTGACGTTAAAGTAATCGTTTTAGAACCAGTCAAGCACTCGTCGTCGTCTTGTCCCAGAGACGATTTTGCTGTTGCTGTAATGGTATAGGCCGTACTTGCAGAGCTCGCAATATCGAAAGAAAATCTATTTGTGTCTGAGTCACATAGAGTGCATGTGCCTCCAGAGAGAATATGACTCCAGTCGTACCCACCATCATAAGATGTCTCTAGCTCTAGCTGAATTCGATTAAGATCGCTCAAGGCAACCGTCCTATGAGACTTGATTACATGATTAGTGTAAGAAGGGTAGGCGATCGCAGCAATGATCCCGACAATCACGACAGCTATCAGTAATTCGATCAATGTCATCCCTCTCAATCCTTTTTTGTAGCCGTTACAACGAGAAATTCGAATCATCACGAGTAGTTTCCTTTTCACTTTTCCGCCTATTTTTGGCAGGTGATAGCATCTGTGCAAGATGAATTACGGCCCTTTTGCCGTTTACATAGGAATTTGGGAAATGCCTCGCGGGTTTACGTTGTTGGAGCTTCTTATTACTGTTGCTGTACTGAGTATTATATTGGCGTTTGCAGCTCCAAGCTTTAGCCGTGTTTCACAAACTGTGCAAATGCAGCGATTAGCAACTGAATTAGCTGGTTTTCTAAGCCAAAGTAAGTCCGAGGCGGTAATGAGAAATCAAAAGTTATATATTCATTTCTCTATGGCTAAAAACGTCGTTGTCAGTCAAGGTGCATGGTCTCTACAGTTAACTAACTCATCTAGCGGCTCAGGGGGAGTAATCTTAAACCTTTCCGGCTCCGCATACTCTGAATTATCTTTGAAGCACAGTTACGATAATCAAAAAATAAGCTTCGATGAGGTCCGTGGACGGCCCCAAGGAGGAAATATAGAGTTTTTCCCAACCAATGCTCAAAACATAAAACTACAAGCAAAGATCTCAAACCCTCCTGGGAGGATTAAGATTTGTAGTAACTCTGGAACTAAGTTATATGATTACCGTCAGTGCTAACAAACGCTATCAAATAGGTAGCTCTTTAATTGAATTAATGATTAGTTCTTTAATTGGGTTAATTGTTCTTAGTGTAGTGGGCTCTATATTCTTGAGTTTACAAAAAACAGCAAAAGAAAAAAGCTTAGAGCTAAATTTATTGCAAAGTCTTAATATCACTTTATCTGTTATGAAAGAAGATATTCAAAGGGCTGGTTATGATGGTGGTCATGGTATGTCTCTTAAATTATCCGGAGCCTTGGAAACAATTACAATCAGTGGTGCATCTTCTATTGGTTTTGTTTATTTTAGAGATGACTCTCCGCTAAATAAAAACTATAGAAATATTAAGTATGAGAAGCGAGATAGCAAACTTGTAATCTGTGAAAATGGCGTAGTATCCCAAACCAAAATACTGTCTTTTGATGGTGTGGATTTTTGTCGTTCTTTATTTGATGAAGATATTTTTCAAGTGACGAGTTTTACAGTAAATTCTGATGTCGTAACGAATGGCACAAATATTAGCGCTGTAACGGATGTTACTTTGGCTTTACAAACTGTAGATGGCGTAATTAATCAAGTTGCAGAATTTTCAATTAAGCAAAGGAATTGGCAATGAGATCTAAATTTGGATGTTCTGGGTACACGACGTTGTTAGTAACATCCATACTATTATTGTTTGCTTTGATTACATCTCTCGCATCATCAAAGGGAGTATTTTTTCAATTAAAAGTGGCTCAGAATGAACTAAAAGCTCGACAAGAACATTGGAAGGCTGAAGGAGGACTGGAATGTGCTTTTGCACAAATAAAGGAGAAGATGTTAGTTCTTCCTCCTTCCGGAACAATTACTTTACTAGGCTGTACAGTATCTACTGGCTTTGTTGCGTAATTCGATGGAACTAAATCAGGAAGTTACGATCTGATCGGTTACATCAGTTAATCATCGTAGC